>JANYEE010000181.1 GCA_025363275.1 Burkholderiales bacterium
TGCCGAGCCGCCTGGCTGATACTTGGGTGGCCCAAGGCGCCGCGCTGGGCCACAACTGGGTGCGCCCCATCATGGAAGCCTCCGACAAAGCCTTAGCCGCGCTAGCCGAGCGACTCTCCCGATGGGAACTAACACCCACGGGCACCGAGGGCTACCGCAAAGCCGAAGTAACTGCAGGAGGCGTCGATACCAAGGCCCTGTCGAGCCAGACTCTGGAATCCACCCAAAGGGGCCTGTATTTCATCGGAGAAGTGGTGGATGTGACCGGCTGGCTGGGCGGCTACAACTTCCAGTGGGCTTGGGCCAGCGCATTCGCCTGCGCAGAGGGCTTGGCGGCCCGGATTAAACCGCTATAATAATGGGCTAATCTGGCAGTCCCCCGTCGGCCAATACTAGTTATAGATGGGGGAATACCGCTGAGCAGGACGTGTGGGGCTCGATCTCCCCCCATGAACACCGATCAGCACCTTTTGGACAACATTACGTAATGACAACCATCCGTGTAAAAGAAAACGAGCCGTTTGACGTCGCTCTGCGTCGCTTCAAGCGCACTATCGAAAAATTGGGTTTGCTGACTGACTTGCGCGCGCGCGAGTTTTATGAGAAGCCAACTGCTGAGCGCAAGCGCAAGAAGGCCGCCGCAGTCAAACGCAACTACAAGCGCATCCGCAGCATGCAGTTGCCCAAGAAGATGTTCTAACTCGCGTTAGACGCCTTTCACGGCCAAAAAAGCTCGCTTGGGGACGCTCCAGCGGGCTTTTTTACCTTTTGCCCCCTCCGTTTTCACTTTCAGGAAACTCTGCAATGCTACTCAAAGACCAAATCACCGAAGACATGAAGACCGCGATGCGCGCCAAAGACAGCGAGCGCCTGGGCACCATCCGCCTGCTGCTGTCGGCCTGCAAGCAAAAGGAAGTAGACGAGCGCGTGGTGCTAGACGACGCCATGGTCGTGGCCATCGTGGACAAACTCATCAAGCAGCGCAAGGATTCGATTGAGGCTTTCGAAAAAGCTGCTCGCCAAGATCTGGCCGATATCGAGAAAGCAGAACTATTGGTGCTACAGGCCTACTTGCCACAGCGCATGTCGGCTGATGAAGTGCTGGTGGAAGTAAAGGCCATTGTTGCAGAGCTGGGCGCATCCGGGCCTGGCGATATGGGCAGGGTAATGGGCGTGGTGAAGACGCGTTTGGCGGGCAAGGCGGAAATGTCAGCAGTTTCAGCGGCCGTAAAAACAGCGCTAAGCAGTTGAGTCTGGTGAGTACCTCCTGTTCGACGAGCGTCCGGACTTACTAATTAGACTAAAGTAGGGGCATAAAAAGCTTTCTGGGAGGGAAATTTCATGGTGCCTCAATTGCCCCAGGGGTGGCATAAGACGCTACTTGCTGCTGCGTCATTCGGCTTCATTGGCTTGGTGAGTCAATCGTGGGCGACCCCGGGTTTTGTATTGGCCGTACTGATGGTCAATTTTTGTACGCTATCTCAGTCGCTTCAAAACCCACACTGGCGGCGCGCGCTGTTAGTCGCCAACTGGAGTGTGCTGCCGGGAGGGTTCTACCTGCTGCAAACACAGGGTTGGGTGGGCGTGCTCAGCGGTGATGCGGCAGGTCTAGGCGCGAACATGGCGCTGTTCTTGGGACTGCCGTTCTACATACTCAGCATCATTGCCGTCAACCATGACATACAGACGGGCAAGATTCAGAGACCGCACGTGCTGGACTACATCCTCTATGGCGTCTACTTCCCCAAATTCTTATCGGGGCCAGTGGAGCAGCCGAATTTTCTGAAAAAGCTCTCCGATTACCGTTTTGTGTTTGATGCAAAACGCTGGGAAAGCGGATTCGAATGGGTCGTTCTCGGGATGTTTTGTAAGTTCATTGTTGCCCATTACCTTTCCAGGAATGTGTATTGGCTTGAGGTGCACGACCTCCCCAAGATATTGTTGTCAATATGTGCTTTTGAACTTCAGGTCTACTTCGATCTGGGGGGGTACAGTTTCATGGCCTTTGGCGCGAGCAAGATGTTGGGACTTGACCTGACAATGAATTTCAATCACCCCTTCTTCGCCGGTGATATCCGTACGTTCTGGCAACGCTGGCATACCAGTCTGGGCCGATGGTTTTTTCAATACATCTATTCCCCACTACGATCTGTGGGCTCGCGTTCCGAGTTCATAAAAATCAGCCTTCCTATTCTGATTTTCTTGATATCCGCCGTGTGGCATGGTCAAACTCTTAATTTTTTGGTGTGGGGCTTGTGGCACGGACTGGCTTACACCCTCTACGTTCAAATTTTTAGTCGATTCAAGTGGCCTGGCGCGGTGGGTTTGTTTTCCTTGTTAACCGTCTTGATGATCGGTAGGCTGCTGTTCATGGAGTCAACATTTCCATATTTACTGTTGAAAATCAATCGACTACTGGACCCTGTGGCCTGGCAGGCATTGTTCTCTACGTCGCTTGTATCCAACTTTGATCTCACCCAGCCGGCTTGTGTGGATCTGCTGTTCGCACTCCTGTTGTGTGGCGCATTTATGGCCGCAGAATACTGGAACCAGCGGCGTGAAATGGAGCCATATGCGGTTTTCAGACGGTCCTGGGGACAGTGGCTGATGATCGTTGCAGGCATTGTGCTGGTTGAAGGTTCACCTACTGGGTTTATTTATGCGCGCCAGTAGCTGGAAAATTGCAGCACTGCTGTGCGGCTTGGCAACGGTAATTGCGATCAACAGGCAGTACCTCATGCCCAATACTATTAGCCGCAGTAACGCGCGAATTGTGCAAAATATTCAAGCAAAAATTCAGGTGGCAAACTCGGGTTCACACCCCGCAGTTCTCCTAGGTGGAGGCTCCAACGTCATCATTGGTTTGGACGCCGATACTATGGGTAGGTTGCTGAAGCGACCGGTCTATAACCTCGGGCTTGTGAACGAGGGCGGGGACTACCGCAATGTCTTGGCGCTGCTGGAGGCCAGCGCGCGGCCTGGAGACACCGTTGTTATTTCATCACGCGGGTTCTACGGGAATCCGATAACGTCACACAAATCGATTGCCGTTAAAGTAGCCGGGAGGTCGATTTACATTGCAGAGAGCGCTGAGGTCTTAAACATACCGAACAAGTCCATAGCGAGACTGCTAATGCCCCAGCAGAATCTGGGCGCTGACCCGTATGAACAACTAATGAGACTCCATATGAAGGGGGATCGAAATATGTGTACACCCAAGGTGCACAGTGAGATTGCGAAACTGGACCCCACACAGTGGCCGGTAGAGGAATACGTGCAACATCACGCGGAGTTTCTTAATACGATGCGCACCCGGGGCGTGGCCGTTTATTTTTCTGCACCAGACATCCTGGTGTCCCGCGATGATTGGGATTCTTGGACCGCGCGTCACTTGGATATCCGCCAGAAAATTGAGCGGATTGGGGGGCATTGGATATCTGTGCCGATGGAGCGAGTACTCTCGACCTCAATTGGTGATTTTTGTGATAGCTCGTTACATCCCAGCGAGCAACGTGCTCTACAAAGGACGCAGATGGTGGCGAAAGCGCTAGCTAGCGAATTGCAGTAAATGGCATTAGACAAGTGGAACTACCTGGCACCATCGGCCGCTGTGCTCATTCTGGGCGGGTTGTTAGCTGGAGTTTTTTACCAGCAAAATTTTGATCAGGGCATTACATTTCCCTACCTCGGCAATCAAGACGCGAGCTTTGATTGCGGGACGATCGATCGTGAGAGGCTGTTGGTAGTGCTTGCGGTCGGACAGTCCATTGCGTCCAATTTTGGCGATACCCCTTACAAGCCGGGTAACAGCATATTCTCGTTCTACAACGGTCGCTGTTTCACGGGCGCCGATCCCCTGCCGGGAGCGGACGGCACGGGGGGTAGCATCTGGTCGCGCCTGGGAGACAAGCTCGTCGCCAAGGGATATGCAAAATCTGTCTTGCTGGTTGCCATTGGCGCAGGGGGCTCATCCGTTTCAGAATGGGCTCCAGAAGGAAAATACCATCCCCGCCTGCTCGATGCTGCAAGTAGCATGAAGTCCGCGGGTTTCAAGCCTGGCTTGATAGTATGGCAACAGGGCTCACGCGACGTGGATATGGATGCGGACGAGTACGGTACCCACCTTCACCATCTCATATATACCTTACCCTTTCTTGGCATGCCTTTGGGACAATCAACGCGCATGCTGATTGCAACCCATACGCGGTGCGGGGGCCCTCCGGTTCTTACCCTTCAGGCGGCGCAACAAGGTGTGGTGGACCCGACGAAATATATCTTTGCCGGTCCCAATATGGACACGCTGCCGGATGAGCTCAAATACGATAAGTGTCACTACAATGAAGCGGGGCTTAAAGTGGCCTCTGATTTTTGGCTACGTTCCATTACCCGGGTTGAGACAGAAAACAGTTGGTTGCCGTTGGCTGCGAATGTGGGAACAACACGATGAAGTTCAAACAAATCCTTTCAATTTTGGCCGCCCGCCGACGGACCATGTTTGGAGTATTTTTCTTCGTCGCAGCGGGTGGTATTGCTCTAAATTTTATGGTGCCCAAGCAGTACCAGAGCACCGCTACGATTTTGCTGGATTCAAAGTCTTCGGGTGAAGATGTCAAGAAAATTGCCACCGATAGCTACGTGGATCGATTTCTCAAATCGCAGGTGGCATTCATGACAAGCTACAGCATGGCATCGCGAGTCGTCGAGTCAATGGGGCTGGATAAATCGACAGAAGCGCGGCAGTTGTTCCAATCCGAAGGACAGAGCAAGGGAACTTTGAAAGGCTGGCTGGCAGACACGCTGCTGAATAAGCTGGAGGTAAAGACCTTCAGTGATCGCAACGTGATGGAGATCCAGTTCACCTCGCCCGATCCGCGGCTTGCGTCAGCAGTAGCTAACGCCTTTGTTCAGTCTTACATCAAGACCATGGCGGATAACCAAAACACCACCTCTAAAAAGCAGCTCCAGTTGGTTCAAAAGCAGCTCACAGACCTGCGAGAGAGCATGGACGGTGTGGAGAAAAATATCAATGAGTTGCAGCAACGCGATGAGTACATTGGCGTAGAGTCTCGCTTCGAGACCGAAAATAAACGATTGACTGAGCTCCGCACGCGTGTAGCAGCGCAGGGTAGCGTGGCTCCCGAGTCTGTACCCCCACCGTTGCGGATTGAGCTCGACGCGCAGCAAGCCAAAGTCAATGGCATCAAGACTTTGCGCACAAAGCTGAGAGTGCTCCAGTCAAACCTAGAGGTCATGCAACGGTCCTACGACTTCGCTATGCAAAAATTTTGGCAAGAGTCATTTAATGAACGCCCTGAGTTGCTTTCAGTCTATATTTTGAAAGCTGCAGCCACGCCGGAAGAACCTGCATTACCCAAACTTTGGATAAATTTTTCTTTGGCTCTGGTGATTGGTGTGCTGATGGGCGCCGGAGCTGCCATTGCCGCAGAGGGTATAGACCGACGGATCCGCTCAGAACTGGATCTCACGTACCTGCTCAATTTACCCATACTGGCCACCGTACGCGTATGAGCGATAGTTATGCAGATACACAAATAGAAAACCGAAGCGCACAGGCTGGCAATATCGGTCAGTTGCTGCTCGACTCCGGAAAGCTCGACCCGCAGCAAGCTGAGCGAACTCTGTTGTACCAGCGCGAGCAAGGTGGAAAGTTCGGCCAAGCAGCCGTGGCGCTAGGTTTCATTGAGGAAAAGGACATTGCCGAAGTTTTATCCCTTCAGTTTGCCTACCCTTACCTGACCAAAGGTGAGAGTGCCTTAAACCCCCGGCTCATCGCTGCGTATGAACCTTTTTCTGACCAAGTGGAGTCGCTTCGCAGCCTGCGTACCCAACTGATGTTGCGTTGGTTTTCGTTGGGCAACAAGCTTGCCATGTTTGCCGGCTACGAGAGCGATATAGGCTGTAGCCTGACGGTCGCCAATTTAGCGATCGTTTTCTCTCAACTGGGAGAGCGAACCTTGGTGATTGACGGAAATCTGCGCAGACCTCACCAACATAAGCTATTTGGCAAAGAGAACGAACGCGGACTCACGGACCTACTCGTCCAGCGCGCGTCCACGGACTGTGTACAAAAGATTGAAAGTTTGCGCGGGTTGTATCTACTTACTGCGGGTACTGCAGCGCCCAATCCCCAAGAGCTTCTGGCACGACCACAGCTGCTGCGAACTTTAACTACCCTTCAGCTTGACTACGATGTGGTGCTTGTCGACAGCGCGCCTCTGAGTGAATCGTCAGATGCCCAACTGTTGGGGACATTGGTCAAGGGCGTAGTGATGGTGTGCCAGAAGGATCGCAGCAAGATGCGTAACACCGAAAAACTTCATGCAGCGATGAAAATGACCGGGGCTGAGCTTTTGGGTGTCATCCTTACGGAATAGATACCCGCCATGGGTGTTGACCTTGCATTACGAGGAATCAGTTCAGCTCCCCGCTACCTTCATCCGGTTCACCAAAATCGACCCCACGGTTTTGGCGCCATAGTTATACGTATCCGCGCCCACCGCCTCAATACCTTTGAGCATCGACTTCATATTCCCAGCGATGGTGATCTCGTGCACCGGGTAGGCAATGCGTCCCTTCTCCACCCAGAAGCCACTGGCACCGCGGGAGTAGTCACCGGTCACGTAATTCGTACCCTGCCCCATCAGCTCAGTCACAAACAGGCCCGTACCCAGTTTTTGCAGCATCGCATCCAGATCGTCGGACGCCTTGGTCAAGCGTGATGTGAAAGTCAGGTTATGCGAACCACCTGCATTGCCAGTGGTCTGCATACCCAGCTTGCGGGCCGAGTAACTGCTTAAAAAGTAACCCTGCACACGCCCAGCATCTACCACTTGGCGGGCCTGCACGCGCACGCCTTCGTCATCAAAGGGCGAGCTGCCCTTGCCGCGCATCACAAACGGGTCTTCATGAATGTCAATATGCTTGGGCAACACGACCTTGCCCAGCGAATCGAGCAAAAACGAACTCTTGCGGTAGAGAGCACCGCCGCTCACGGCCTGCACAAAGGCGCCCAACAGGCCTGCCGCCAGAGGTGATTCAAACAGCACCGGACACTCGATGGTGGCAATCTTGCGGGCACGCAGGCGGCTCAATGCGCGCTCTGCGGCGTAACGGCCAATGACTTCGGGTGCGGCCATCGCATTGGGGTGACGCATGGAGCTGTACCAGGCATCGCGCTGCATATCGTCACCCTTGCCCGCGATGGGCGATACCGACATGGAGTGGCGCGAGGAGGCATAGCCCCCGCGAAAACCGCGGGTGTGGGCGCTGAAGAAATGCGACTGCTGGGCCGACACGGCCGCGCCCTCGCTATTGGTAATGCGCTTGTCCACCTTGAGTGCCGCGGCTTCGCATTGCAGCGCCAATTGCGCTGCCTGTTCGCTGGTCACAGCCCAGGGGAAAAACAAATCCAGATTGCGTTCACGCTCCGCGACCGGAACGATGTCTTTGGCATCTGGCAGGCTGGCAAACGGATCTTCGGCGGTGAAGCGGGCGATGTCAAAAGCGGCCTGGACGGTCTGCGCAATCGCAAGCTGCGAGAAATCGGACGTACTGGCATTGCCGCGGCGGTGGCCAACGTACACCGTCACACCGAGCGACTTGTCCCGGTTACGTTCCACGTTTTCCAACTCGCCATTGCGGACTGAGACGCTCAGGCCACAGCCCTCTGATACTTCAGCGCCCGCATCTGTCGCACCCAGCTTCTTAGCATGGGCCAGGGCGCTGTCCACTAGCGATTCGAAAAAATCCCGCGTGTAGGCAAATCCGCTGTCTGAGGGCTTGGCTGCGGTGTTAACGGCGGTGTTGGGACGGGTCTTGCGACTGGCGGCGGCGCTACCAGCGCGGGTGGGAGAGGGTTTGTTCATAGCGACGGCTATGATACTTAGGATTATGAGTAAACTAAAAAAAGGCTATTTCGTCAAAGGCAAGTTCGTCGCCGAGGGTAGTGAGTTGGACCTGGAGTTCAAACGCGAACTCAAAGGCACGGACGAGCCCACCCGCACCGACCTTAAGCGCGAAAGCACCGAGCTGCAAAAGCTGGGTGAAGACTTGCTAAACCTGCGCGCAGAACTTCTGATCAAGCTGGAACTGCCCGACAAGCTGGTCGAAGGCGTGAAAGAGGCCAAACGCATCACCAATTTTGAAGGCAAACGCCGCCAGATGCAGTTTATCGGCAAGCAAATGCGCCTGCTGACGCCGGAAAAGCACGACGAGATTCGCGCCGCGCTGAGCGAGCAGCACGCCCCCAGCGCCCAGGAAACCCTGGTGCTGCACCAAGCGGAAATCTGGCGCGACCGCCTGGTATCCGATGATGATGCCGCGGGCCAGTGGTTGAACCTGAGCCCAGGCACCGATTCCCAGCAACTGCGCGCGCTCGTGCGCCAAGCGCGCAAAGATGCCAAGCCGGAGAAACCCGGTGCCGCGCCGCGCCACGGCCGTGCTTACCGCGAGATTTTTCAACTCGTGCGTGAAATGTTGCTGCAAGGCCCGGACGTGCCCGATGCCTTAGGCCCAGAGAACGACATTCCCGATAACCCTGGAGCTGATGCGTGAATCTTGAAGTCGGAATCCCGCATGACGCCGTCAAGATTGGCATCGTCTCCATCAGCGACCGCGCATCCACCGGCGTGTACGAAGACAAAGGCCTGCCGGCCCTGCAAAGCTGGCTGACCAGCGCCCTGCACAACCCCGTCACGTTTGAAGCCCGCCTGATCCCCGACGAACAGGCCACCATCAGTGCGGCTTTGATCGAACTGGTGAACGCTGGCTGCAGCCTGGTGCTGACCACCGGCGGCACGGGCCCTGCCCTGCGCGATGTGACACCCGAGGCCACACTGGCGGTGGCGCACAAAGAAATGCCAGGCTTTGGCGAGCAAATGCGCCAAATCAGCCTGAAGTTTGTGCCGACCGCCATCCTCTCGCGCCAGGTGGCGGTGATCCGTGACAAGAGCTTGATCATCAACCTGCCGGGCCAACCCAAAGCAATTGCCGAGACCCTGGAAGGCTTGAAAGACGCGGACGGCAAGCAGATTGTCAACGGCATCTTTGCCGCAGTGCCGTATTGCATCGACCTGATTGGCGGGCCGTATCTGGAGACTGTAGACAGCGTGTGCAAGGCATTCCGGCCTAAGACCGCAGTTAGAACACCGCAGGCTCAGTGAAACCCATCCCACAGTAGCTTCACCCCGGTCAAAAACATACCCGCGTACAAAAACCGGTAAAACAAAACCGGGCGGATACGCCGAGCCATGCGCACCCCGATCCATACGCCCACCGGTGCTAGCGGCAATAGCACCAAAGATGTCGCCATATTGCGCGTGTCCAGCAAGCCCAGCCAAGCGTAGGGAATCCACTTGCTCAGGTTCACGACAAAGAAGAAGTAGGCCATGGTGGCGGTGTACTTCACCGGCGAGAGCCTGAGCGGAATCACGTAAGCGCTGATGGGCGGCCCTCCGGCGTGCGCGATGAAGCTGGTGAAGCCTGACGTTGTGGTGAGCAGCGCACCGAGCCAACGCGGCGGGGGTGGGCTGTCGGCCTTCGGTGGAAACAGCAGTCTTTGGGCTAAAAACAGCAGCGTCAAAGCGCCTACCACTCCGGCAACGGTATTGGTGTTAAGCACTTTGAATAGCAATGCGCCCGTCACGATACCGAGTACGCCAAAAGGAATCAGAAACTTCAGTAGTTTCAGATCAAAGTCTTTGCGAAACGCCGCCATGCCCATGACGTCCATCAGGAGCAGCACAGGCATCAAAATCGCAGCGGCCTCGGGCACCGTCACAGCTAGCGCCATCATGGGCACGGCAAGCGAGCCAAAGCCCGCGCCAAAGCCGCTTTTGCTCACACCCAGCAGTAATACGGCGGGAATGGTGACCGCGTAGAAATACGGATCAGTGATCAGGGGGAAGTTCACAGAGATTTACAGTCGAATCAGCCTGTAGCCCAGGTGAAATATGCTCAAAACGCTATCAAACTTATAGCAATTTCAGAATCTACTTACCAATGAGTTGGTTGATCCGCTCCGCCTCAAAACACTCTTTGCGCGACGCGTCTTTGGGCACGCAGTCGCTGTCGGCCAGCTTGGCTGACAACTGCTCCACGGCCTTCCACAGCAGCGCAATCTGGTGATCCTGGCCCGACGCACTGTCCACCAAACCGCGCAAGGCCTGGCTGACGGGATCGTCTTCCTGGGTGATGCCATAGGCAGTGAATTTGCGCTCAGTCGTGGTCACATCGGCGCTCACGCCTTCTTTGCTCGGCAGGATGCGTGCCGGTATGCCCACCGCAGTAGCGCCCGCAGGAACGGGTTTGACGACTACGGCATTGCTGCCAATCTTGGCACCGTCACCCACCGCAAAGCCACCCAGCACCTTGGCGCCCGCACTCACCACCACGTCTTTGCCCAGCGTGGGGTGGCGTTTGCTGCCCTTGTAGAGGCTGGTGCCGCCCAGGGTCACGCCCTGGTAGATCGTGCAGCCATCGCCAATCTCAGCGGTCTCGCCCACCACGGTGCCCATGGCGTGGTCAAAGAACACCCGCTCGCCCAACTTGGCACCAGGGTGAATCTCAATGCCGGTCACAAAGCGAGCGATGTGCGAAATGAAGCGCCCCAGCCACAGCAGATCGTGTGTCCAGCACCAATGCGCCAAGCGGTGCAACACCACGGCGTGCAGGCCTGGATAACAGGTCAGCACCTCCCACGTGCTGCGGGCAGCAGGGTCGCGGTCAAGGATGCATTGGATATCGGAGCGGATGCGGGAGAACATGGCTATCAGTCTAACGGTTCAGTTTCGCGTCGATGTCTACAGCCACCATGCCCGCGGAGGCAGTAGGCGTTTGGGTAGCAGCAGGCCCTGCGCGTTGCAATATCGCCTTGGCAATGCCGCGCAAGATGTGGATTTCCTCTTGGGAGACTTGGGCACGATTGAACAGGCCGTTCAACCGGGGCATCAACTTTTTGGGGGCGGCAGGGTCCAAAAACTCCAGCGCCACCAGTGCCTGCTCTAGGTGAGTCAGCATGCCGGTGACCTGGGCAGCATCGGCCAATCGCGGCCCCCACGCTCCACCGCTTCGCGGGTCGCTGCCCCCCGAGGGGGCTAAGCCGCCCTGGGACGGCCCGGCGGCGGCCTGCTGGCTGAAGCCGCCCAGCGCCAGACGCCACTCATACGCCACCACTTGGATGGCCGCCGCTAGGTTCAACGAGCCGAACTGCGGGTTGCTGGGAATGCTGAGCGCAGCGTGGCAGCGGTAGACATCTTCATTGCGCATGCCAAAACGCTCACAGCCAAACAAAAAGCCGACTCCAGCTTGCCCCACAGACGCTATTTGCGGCTCCAAAACCGGCCCTGAGGGCACATTGGAAACAAAATCGGCCTGGGGCCCAGGTGTTTCCTGCCTGAGTAGCTCCTGTTTTGATAGCATAGCAAAGTGTTCTCGCGGCGTGACCGTGGGCGGGCCAAAGTCTCGCGGGGTCATCGCGGTGGCGCACAAATGCGTCATGCCCCCCAGTGCGTCGTCCAGCGTGTCGACGATGCGGCACTTTTCCAGCACGTCCAGCGCACCGCTGGCCCGCTGGATGGTTTCTTCGCGGCGCAGCACATTAGCCCAGCGCGGCGCCACTAGCACCAGATCGTCAAAACCCATGGTTTTCATGGCCCGGGCGGCGGCGCCCACATTGCCGGCATGGCTGGTGTTGATCAGAATGAAACGGGTAAGCATGGCGCAAATCAGGGTAAACCAGTAAAATAGAGCCTATTGTCGCCGCCTGCATCGCCAGGCGGCCCCCAGCTCTTAATCAGTTGGGGACAGAGCTAAAGGTCTGTCCCGCAATCAACGAACCTTAAAAATTTATGACACCCAATCTGCACCCCATGATCAATGTGGCTGTTAAAGCCGCACGCGCCGCCGGATCCCTCATCAACCGCGCCGCGCTGGACATTGAATCCGTTCGCATCTCCCAAAAGAAGGCCAACGACTTCGTCACCGAAGTGGACCACGCTGCAGAGCAAGCGATCATAGAAATTCTGACCACAGCCTACCCTGGCCATGGCATCTGGGCCGAAGAGAGTGGCCGTGAACACGGCGCCAAAGACTCCGAATTCGTCTGGATCATCGATCCGCTGGACGGCACCACCAATTTCATCCACGGCCTGCCCGTGTATTGCGTCAGCATTGCGCTGGCCGTCAAAGGCAAGGTCGAGCAAGCCGTGGTGTACGACCCTACCCGCAACGATTTGTTCACCGCCACAAAGGGCCGCGGCGCATTTCTGAACGACCGCCGCCTGCGCGTATCCAAGCGCATTGATCTGAAATCGGCCCTGGTGTCCACCGGCTTCCCCTTCCGCCCCGGCGACAACTTCAACCAATACCTGCAAATGATGGGCGACGTGATGCAGCGCACCGCCGGTCTGCGCCGCCCCGGCTCCGCCGCGCTCGACTTGGCCTATGTGGCCGCGGGCTACACCGAGGGTTTCTTTGAGAAGGGCTTGCAACCTTGGGATGTGGCCGCGGGCTCACTGCTGGTGACCGAGGCCGGAGGTCTGGTGGGTAACTTCACCGGTGAAGCAGACTATTTGGAACAAGAAGAGTGCCTGGCGGGCAACCCCAAGGTTTACGGTCAGTTGGTCAGCATTTTGGGCAAATACAGCAAGTTTGCACCTGCGGGTGAGAAAGCGGCTTTGCGTCAGGCTGCGATTGCGGATGCGGCGGTAACGGATGCCCCGCCTGCCGCCAACGCGCCTTTCTAATCCACCTCAGGGGCAGGCCTACACGCGCTCCAGCACTAGCGCTATTCCCTGGCCCACACCGATGCACATAGTGCAGAGGGCATAGCGACCGCCGGTGGCGTGCAGGCGATTGATGGCCGTGGTGGCCAGACGGGCACCCGATGCGCCCAACGGATGGCCCAGTGCAATCGCGCCACCCCAAGCATTCACGCGCGCATCGTCGTCCGCAAGGCCCAGCAGGCGCAACACCGCAATGCCTTGGGCTGCAAACGCTTCGTTCAACTCAATCACATCCAGTTGTGCCAGCGTCAAGCCGGTTTGAGCCAATACTTTTTGCGTGGCCGGTGCGGGGCCAATGCCCATAATGCGCGGTGGCACGCCCACGGTGGCCATGCCGACCACGCGGGCACGTGGGGTTAGGCCGTTCTTGGCTGCAGTGGCTTCGTCTGCTAGCAGCAATGCGCAGGCGCCGTCGTTCACACCGCTTGCGTTACCGGCCGTCACCGTGCCATCGGGCCGCACCACGCCTTTGAGCTTGGCCAGGGCTTCCAGGCTGGTGGCCCGCGGATGTTCGTCAGTGTCCACCACGATGGCATCACCTTTCTTTTGGGCGATGGATACGGGCGTAATCTCGCGCGCCAAGTGGCCAGCCTGCTGTGCTGCCACGGCTTTGAGCTGGCTTGCCAGGGCCATACGGTCCTGGGCTTCGCGCTCAATTTTGTACTCAGAAGCTACGTTTTCAGCTGTCTCGGGCATGCTGTCCACACCGTACTGGGCTTTCATCAGCGCATTCACAAAACGCCAGCCGATGGTGGTGTCAAAAATGGCTGGCGCGCGGCTGAATGCGCTCTCAGCCTTGGGCATCACAAACGGGGCGCGGCTCATACTCTCCACCCCACCTGCTATCAAAAGCGTAGCCTCTCCCGCCTTAATGGCGCGGGCCGCCGTGCCAATAGCATCTAAACCCGAGCCACACAGGCGGTTCACCGTGCCGCCAGGTACTGTTACTGGTAGGCCTGCCAGCAAGCTGCTCATGTGCGCCACATTACGGTTGTCTTCACCGGCCTGATTGGCGCAGCCGTAGATCACGTCCGTCACGGCTTCCCAGTCTACTTGCGGATTGCGCGCCATCAGCGCGCGGATCGGGATAGCGCCTAGGTCATCGGTGCGCACCGATGCCAAAGCACCGCCATAGCGGCCAATGGGCGTGCGAATGGCGTCACAAATAAAAGCGTATTGCATGAAAAATTCCTTTGAAACTCAAGCTGTGTGCTGCCACACACGATGGCGCAATCCGGGGCTGACGCGGTAGCGCTCGCCGCGGTAATGGGTATCCAGGTGGTCCAGCACCTGGACCACGGCGGACGCACCCCACTGCGCCAGCCACTGAAAAGGCCCCGCAGGGTAATTGACGCCCAACTGCATGGCGTCGTCGGCCCCCTGCGCGCTGCACACGCCCTGGTGCACGGCGTCTGATGCTTCGTTGATTAGCATCGCCACTGTGCGCGCAACCACCAAGCCTGGCACGTCGGCCACCTGCTGGGTATCAAAACCCAATGCCCTCAGACACTGCGCGGCCAGCGCTGACCATTCGGCACTGGCACTGTCCGAGGGCGCCCAAGCCAACGCAGCGCCGGGTTGGGTGAGTAGCGGCAAATCAAATACCGCAACCAGGGGGCCGAAAGACGATGCGGCGCGACCATCGGTCAGGCGCAAATGGCGGCCGTCGATCCCCAGACCCACCCAATCGCTGTCGGGCATGTGCGCAAAGGTTAACCCTGCTGTAGCCAGCGCTGCTGCCAAACGCTGCGCCACCGCTCCCTGCCCATGGAGGTGTACGTCACGCACCCCTGGAAACACAGGGGCTACGAACGTCGTCGCTGCTGGCTTGGCTACATCCGACCCATAGCTAAAAAAACCCCGCCCGGATTTACGCCCCAACAGCCCGCCATCCACCATCTCGCGCTGCACCAGCGAAGGCGCATAGCGCTTGTCATAAAAATTAGCTTCAAACACCGACTGCGTCACCGCAAAGTTGGTGTCATGCCCAATCAAATCCATCAGCTCGCACGGCCCCATGCGAAATCCAGCACCACGCCAACAGATATCCAACACAGCGGGCGTGGTGGCCTGTTGTTGCAGTAGCGCCAGGCTCTCTGCGTAATACGGCCGGGCAATCCGGTTGACGATGAAGCCGGGCGTAGAGCGCGCATGCACCGGCACCTTGCCCCAGTGTTGGGACAGCGCAAAAATCGCCTCCGCCACCGCCTTATCCGTTTGCAAGCCCGACACCACCTCCACCAGTTTCATCAGTGGCACCGGATTGAAGAAGTGCATGCCCACCAAGCGACCGGGGTGCTGCAAGCCATTGGCGATGGCAGTAACGGAAATGGACGAGGTGTTGGTGGCCAAAATGCATTGCGCATCCACCACGGATTCGAGCTGCTGGAACAGGGAGCGCTTAGCGTCCAGATTTTCGACAATCGCTTCCACCACCAAACGGACAGTGCCCGCGTCGTGCACCGTAGCTACGGGGACAATACGCGCCAGAATCTGGGCGGCAGCGCCTGCTGGCATCTTGCCCTTGGCCACTAGCGTCTCCAGGCTCTGCGCCAGCTTCGGCTTGGCAGCACTTGCCGCGCCCTCGCGCGCATCCAGCAGCATCACGCTGTGCCCGGCCTGCGCTGCCACCTGAGCAATGCCCACACCCATGATGCCCGCGCCCACCACCAGAACCGGTGCGTCGTTTAAATTGTTGGTTTGCATAGTGCAAATAAGTGTAGCGGGCCGGGCTGCAAAGGCATGTCACCGGTGTAGCTACCGAGCCGGAGCGACCGGGCTCCGAGTTCACTACTGGTCATTACGCGAGGGCACTTCTCCCCACTTCCGCATCATTGGCATGCTGCGGCGCGACCCTTGGCAATATCAGGCTGAACTCAGCACCACCGCTGGGTTCACTCACCACCTTGATTTGCCCGCCCAAAACGCTACCCACAATGTTGTGCACGATGTGCAACCCCAAGCCTGAGCCGCCCTGACCCAAGCGGGTTGTAAAAAACGGCTCAAAAATGCGATGCAGGTTTTCGGCCGCAATTCCATTGCCGGTATCACGCACAGACAGGTGCACCGTGTCATTAGCTCCCGGAGCTGCATGGATGGTGATGCTGCCAGCATCCTTGACATCAAAGCCGTGCAACAAGGCGTTGTTGATCAGGTTGGTCAGCACCTGCCCCAACGGGCCCGGGTAACTTTCCAACAACAAGTCTGCAGGCACCTCGACCACCACGGCACAGGTGTACTTTTTCCACACGGCGCTCAGGGTCAACACAATTTCCGATACCAGCGAGTTCAGCGAAAAAGCACGCCGCTGCGAGCTGGTCTGGTCCACCGCCACTTGCTTGAAGCTGGACACCAAATGCCCGGCACGGCCCAGGTTTCGGGCAATAATTTCTGCTGCAAAACGGGCCTCTTCGACAAAACTTTGCAAGTCCGAGCGGCGCAGACCACCGTCGATCTTTTGCGCAAATACTTCCACCCGGTGCTCCAGCGCGCTGGCCACCGTCAAGCCATTGCCGATCGGGGTGTTGAGTTCATGCGACACCCCGGCCACCAATGCGCCCAGTGCAGCCAGCTTTTCTGATTGCACCAACTGGTCTTTGGCCAACTGCAGGGTTTGGAGGGTTTGCGACAGTTCCTGATTGGTCGCCTGCAACTCGGCAGTGCGGCTCGCCACACGGGACTCTAGCTCCGCATTGAGGATCTCGATTTTGTTGCGGCTCTCCACTTGTTCGGTGATATCCACATAGGTGGACACCAAAAGAGGACTTTGCGTATCTAAAAACAAGCGGCTTGACACGGAGACCGTGCGAACACTGCCGTCTGAGCGGCGCATAAAAGTCTCTACTTGGCTGTGCGTCTGGCGGTTATGCAGCATGGATACCAGCTCATCACGGTCTGCCGACTCGTCCCAGACGTTGAGTTCAATACCAGTCTTACCCTGATCGTGCAGAGGATCGAACCCAAAGTTTTTGAACCACGCTGCATTCCACTGGGTGGTGCTGAACTGATCGTTCGCACTGGCATAGCACATGGGAATGGGTGACTGCTCAAACAGCAAGGAAAACCGGGACTCACCCTCGCGCATCGCAGCTGCTGCACGCTGGGCGTCGGTGATATCGCGGCATATCCACACAGCGTGGGAATTTACGGCGCCATCCACTGCAATCAAGGTTGCGCTCACATCAAAGTCTCGCAGCTCGCCATTGCGCCCGCGCGCCTTGGCGTGCGCGTTGCGCACCACGCCGTCGCGGGTCAGACAGGCCACGATGTGCTCGCGCTCCGCTGGGATTGCCCAGATGTTGAATTTGGAAATATGGTTGCCAATCGCCGCTTTGGCACTGTAGCCGCTCATGGTCTCAAACCCCAAGTTGGCCTCCACGATCAGTCCATCGCTCAACCGAGTAATCACAATCCAGTCGGGGCTTGCGTAAAACACCCGGGCGAAGCGATCACTGGAACTACCCCGCAACGCATTGTTAAGCCACCGGATGGCAGGTTCCGGCAAAAAGGAAGTGAGCAGACCCATGGTTCAGTGTTCCGTGAAGGCAAGCGCGCCCGTGGGGGTCGTGGGCCCCCGTGTAGGTTTGGGTTTATTGAACCGTTCGCGTGGTGACATAGTTCCAAGTCCAACCGTTTTCCAGCGAGATACTGACACCCTCGGCCCAGTTCCCCTGACAGTAAGTGGCCATCATAGGTGACGGTGGTCACCTCGAAGGGTTCGTAGTTACCCTTGGCTGTGGGTGTGGGGCCCTTGTTGATAGACTCCTTCAGATGAGCGAAGTCGACAAGCAACACACCCCCATGATGCAGCAATACCTGGGCCTCAAAGCCGAGTACCCCGGCACCCTGCTGCTCTACCGCATGGGGGATTTTTATGAGCTGTTTTATGCCGATGCCGAG
>JANYEE010000212.1 GCA_025363275.1 Burkholderiales bacterium
GAGCTAGGCGCAGGCAAGCCCGTGTTTGTGGACTTCACCGCCGCCTGGTGCATTACCTGCCAGTACAACAAGAAAACCACGCTGGCCAATGCCGACGTAATGGCCGACTTTGCAACTAAGAAAGTGCAGTTGCTGCGTGCCGACTGGACCCGCCGCGACCCCGCCATCACCCTGGCCCTAGAGCAACTGGGCCGCAGCGGCGTGCCGGTGTATGTGCTGTACCAAAGCGGCAAAGCACCTGTGGTGTTTTCAGAGATTCTGGACGTGAAAGCCCTGCGCGCGGCGGTAGCCACGCTGTGAGCCTGCAGCCCCCAGATGCTGGCCCGCAAGAGCAAGAGCAAGCGCAAATCCTGCAAAAATGCCGCACCGTGGCCGTGGTGGGCCTGTCACCCAAAGCCCACCGCGATAGCTTTAAGGTGGCGCGCTACATGCAAGCCCAGGGCTGGAAGATCGTGCCCATCAACCCCAACGCAACCGAAATACTGGGCGAAACCGCGTACCCCAGCCTGACCGAAGCTGCCCGGCACCACGCCATTGACTTGGTGAATGTGTTCCGCAATGCCGAAGATGTGCCGCCGGTGGTGGTGGAGGCGATTGCCGTTGGGGCTCAGGGACTGTGGCTACAACTGGGCATCGTCCATGCGGCTGCGGTGGCCCAGGCGCGGGCTGCAGGCCTGTGGGCCGTGCAGAACCGCTGCTTGATGGTGGAACACGCCCATCTGGCGTAAGGGTCGAACACGCCCACTAGGCTTGAGGGCAGCGTACGTGCAGCGGGTATCGCCATCCTGCGCAGGTCTTGCGCCAGCGCGGGCTGGGTGCCAGCCTGAACTGCGACAATCGGGCCATGACCGACACCAACGCCTCGTTGTCTTTTGACACCCTGCACAACCCCACGTTTTTACAAGCCTGCATGCGCCAAGCCACGCCCCACACCCCGGTGTGGCTGATGCGTCAAGCCGGGCGCTATCTGCCGGAATACGTGGCCACCCGCGCCAAAGCTGGCAGCTTCATGGGACTGGCCACCAACCGCGACTACGCTACCGAAGTCACCCTGCAGCCCCTGGCGCGCTACCCACTCGATGCCGCCATTTTGTTCAGCGACATCCTCACCGTGCCCGACGCCATGGGCCTGGGCCTCTCGTTTGCGCAAGGCGAGGGCCCGCGCTTTGCGCACCCCATCAAAACCGAAGCGGATGTAGCCAAGCTTGAAGTGCCGGACATGGCCAAGCTGCAATATGTGTTTGATGCAGTGAGCAGCATCCGCAAAGCCCTCACGCAGGACGGCAAGGGCCGCGTGCCGCTGATTGGCTTTTCCGGCAGCCCCTGGACGCTGGCCTGCTATATGGTGGAGGGCAAGGGCTCGGACGACTACCGCCTGGTCAAAACCATGCTCTACAGCCGCCCCGACCTGATGCACAAGATGTTGGCCATCAACGCCGACGCGGTGGCGGCCTACCTAAACGCCCAGATCGACGCGGGTGCCCAAGCGGTGATGATTTTTGACAGCTGGGGCGGCGTGCTGGCCGATGGTGCGTTCCATCAGTTCAGCCTCGCATACACGGTACGGGTGCTGGCGCAGCTCAAACGCTTCGGGTCGGACGGTAAAATCGTACCGCGACTGGTGTTTACCAAAGGCGGCGGCCAGTGGCTACAGGACATGAAAGCGCTGGACTGCGAAGTGCTGGGCCTGGACTGGACGGTAAATCTAGAAAATGCCCGCGCACTGGTGGGCGGCACGGTGGACGGCCCCGGCAAAGCCTTGCAGGGCAACATCGATCCCAATGTTCTGTTTGCGCCACCCGCGGCCATCGGCGCCGAAGCGGCCAAGGTGCTGGATAGCTTTGGAACGCCATTCCAGGGCGCTGGCACCGGCCCTACGCATATCTTTAACCTAGGCCACGGCATCAGCCAGTACACGCCGCCCGAAAATGTGGCGGCTTTAGTGGCCGCAGTGCACAGCCATTCGCGCAAGCTTCGAATTTGAATTGCTTACCATTTTTTGATGGGCATTTTCAAATGGTGCGCTGCACTTATGCACAAAAAAATGATAGCGCACCAGTTTGTCCCACCCATTTGCACCAGGGCCGCTATTAATCCGATAGCGCATGTAAGTGCTTGATTTATATAGGTTTAAAAGATTGCTTTTTTTATGGGCATTTCAGCCAAAGCCTTGATTTTCAAGGCTTCAGCAGGACCCGACGCAACATATCAACAAAGTTATCCACAGAAAAATTGGATTCGCCGCAATAGTCTTTGAAATCAAGCACTTAGCGCTACTTTCTCTACAACACATCACTATCGCGCCTTAAGTCACACCCCTAAGGGTTCTCCCTTAGTCAAAATGACGCTGCACCGTTTTGCCCCATGACCCACTGGCTCTGCGTTCTTGTCCAAACTCCGGCGCATGCCAATCTGGGGACGGGGCTGAGCTACCAAAGCGACGTAGCCCACCCACCTGGCACCTTGGTGCGCGTGCCGCTGGGCAAGCGCGAAATGCTGGGTGTGGTCTGGGATGCGGACACCGGCCAAGCCACCGGGGAGATTGACCCGGGCAAGATCAAGTCCATCGTTGGCACGCTGGAGGGCATTGCGCCGCTGAATGCCGCCTGGCAGCAGTTGATGACTTTTGCCGCCCAGTACTACCAGCGCTCGGTGGGCGAAGTGGCCCTGGCTGCGCTTCCCCCGCAGTTGCGGGAGTTATCTCCCCTGCAAATGGCACGCCGCCTCAAACGCCACAAAGCCCTGCCCGCGGGCGCGCCCGGTACCGGAACACCCCAAAGCCTGGAGTTAACGCCCGAGCAAACCCAGGTGGTGGCCGAGATAGAAGCGCAAGCAGGACCGTTTTTGCTATTTGGCGCCACTGGCAGCGGCAAGACCGAGGTCTACCTGCACTGCGTGCAGACCCTGCTTGCACACGACCCGAACGCCCAGGCTCTGGTGATGGTGCCCGAGATCAA
>JANYEE010000225.1 GCA_025363275.1 Burkholderiales bacterium
TTCTTGCCAATGGCCTGGATAAGGATGTCGGCGCCGGTCCAGTAACTGCCCATCAGCGGGAAGTTCCATTTGAAGGCCTGGCCGTCTTGGGCGATGGACAAACCGTAGCCCAGGGTGATCAAAGGCACTTTGTCGTTGGGCACTTTTTCGGTCAACGCAAAAGTGATGCCGGTGGCTTGCGGGTCAAACAGCGACACACCGGGCTTGCTCTTGAGGCGCTCGTAGCATTCCACGCCGCGGTCCGTGGCGTAGCCGGTTTCACATTCTTCAAACGTCAGCTTCACGCCGTTTACGCCGCCATCACGGGCGTTGATCATCTTGATGTAGTCCTGCTTGCCGTTGGCCCATGGCACACCATTGGGTGCATACGGCCCGGTACGGTAAGACAGCAGCGGGAAAAACTGCTCTTTGGCATCGGCGGCCACCGCCTGTGATGACATCAGCGTTACACCTGCCCCTAAGGTAGCTACTGCGGCCACCGCCGCTACAAACTTGCGAACTCTCATTGTTGTCTCCTTCGTTGTCATAAAAACACCACTACAAAAACTAGCCATCTAATACGTTGAGGACAAAGCAAATTTCACTGCGTGTAAATCTTGGTCTGTCCCGCAAGGTTTTAGTGTGGGAAAGGCCACAGCCGCAGCTTTTGCTTGCCCGTGGCCCACAGCTTGGCCATGCCATGCGGCTCCACAATCAGGAACCACACAATCAACGCACCAAAGATCATCAACTCAGCATGCGAGACTGTGGCTGTTGAGATCTGAATACCCACCAGCCCAGTAGCAGCAGGTAAAAACTGGTTCAAAAATATCGGCAGCAACACGATGAACGCCGCTCCGAAAAAACTACCCATGATCGAGCCCATGCCGCCGATGATCACCATAAAGAGCAGTTTGAAGGATTGATCTACCGAAAAGGCTGCAGGCTCCCAGGCTCCCAGGTAAATGAAGGCCCACAGGCCACCCGCTACGCCCACAATGAAGGAACTCACGGCGAATGCCGTGAGCTTGGCGTACATGGGGCGAATGCCGATAACAGCGGCCGCCACGTCCATGTCACGAATCGCCATCCACTCCCGCCCCACCGCACCACGCACCAGATTTTTGGCCAGCAAGCCAATGATGGTTAGCACGCTCACACAAAACAGGTATTTGGAGACTGGGCTCTCAATCGGCAAACCGAGGACTTGCAGGTTGGACACCGACACCGACCCGCTGGAGGAGTTGTTGGTGAACCAGTTGATGCGCAAAAACATCCAATCAGCAAAGAACTGCGCTGCCAGTGTGGCTACGGCCAGATACAAACCCTTCACCCGCAAGCTGGGCAGACCAAACAGGATGCCAAAGAGCATGGCGCACACGCCACCCAGAATCAAAGACAACAGCATGGGCATACCGTCTATACGCACGTAAAAGTTGTACGCCGCATAAGCCCCCACCGCCATGAAGGCACCCGACCCTAGCGAAATCTGGCCGCAGTAGCCCACCAAGATATTTACACCAATAGCGGCCAGTGAAAAGATCAGGAATGGAATCAGGATGTTGGTAAACCAGTAGTCGCTGGCCAGCGCAGGCACAGCCACAAAAGCTGCGAACAGCAACGCGCCCACGGCGATGCGGTCTTGGGCAATCGGGAAGATTTGCTGGTCAGCCCGGTAGCTGGTTTTGAATTGGCCGTTTTCTCTATAGAACATAAAACCCTTAATCAGTTGGGGACCGAGCAAATTTGCTGCGCAAATCTTGGTCCATCCCGCAAAGCCTCACACGCGGTCAATGATCTTCTCGCCAAACAACCCTTGCGGCCGGATCAGCAAGAAACCCAGAGCCAGCACATAGGCAAACCAGATCTCAATGCCGCCGCCCACCAGAGGCCCGAGGTAAACCTCGGACAGCTTTTCGCCCACGCCAATAATCAGCCCGCCCACAATGGCACCGGGCACCGACGTGAGGCCGCCCAGAATGACAACCGGCAACGCGCGCAGGGCAATGGTAGTGAGCGAAAACTGCACACCCAGCTTGCTACCCCAAATCATGCCGGCCACCAAGGCCACCACGCCAGCTACGCACCACACGATGACCCAAATACGGTTCAAGGGGATACCAATGGATTGCGCAGCCTGGTGGTCATCGGCCACCGCACGCAGTGCGCGGCCCGTAGCCGTTTTTTGAAAGAAGGCACTGAGTAGGGCCACCAGCGCTGCCGCAATCAGCGCGGCATATAAATCTTCTTTGTTGATCAGGATGCCGCCAGGAAATACGCCCTCCAGCCAGAACACCGGATCTTTGGGCATGCCAATGTCAATCTTGTAGATGCTGCTGCCAAACAGGGTTTGACCCATACCTTCCAGAAAATAGGTGATGCCCAGCGTGGCCATTAGCAGGGTGGTGCCCTCCTGGTTAACCAGGTGGCGCAGCACCAGGCGCTCAATCACCCAGGCCACGACAAACATCACGACACCCGCGGCAATAAATGCCAACGCGTTGGCGGTGATGGGATCGGTGATGCCGGTCATGGCCGGAATCCACTCCGCGAAACGCGCCATCGCCAGTGCGGCAAAAAGCACCATCGCGCCTTGCGCAAAGTTGAAGACACCCGAGGCTTTGTAGATCAGCACAAAGCCCAGCGCGACCAACGAATACAGCATGCCTGCCATGAGACCACCCAGCAATGTTTCAAGGAAAAATGCCATGAATACCCTTAATCAGTTGAGGACCGAGCAAATTTGCTTCGCAAATCTTGGTCCGTCCCACAAATATCAATGACTTGTCCCGAGGTACGCGCTAATAACGTCGGGGTTGTTGCGCACTTCATCTGGCGTGCCGTCGCCAATCTTCTTGCCGTAGTCCAGCACCACGACGCGGTCACTGATGTCCATGACCACCCCCATGTCGTGCTCGATCAACACTACAGTGGTGCCGAACTCGTCGTTCACGTCCAGCACAAAGCGGCACATGTCTTGTTTTTCTTCGACGTTCATGCCCGCCATGGGCTCGTCCAGCAGCAGCACCTGCGGCTCCATGGCTAGCGCGCGGCCCAGGTCCACGCGCTTTTGCAGGCCGTAGGGTAATTGACCCACGGGCGTCTTGCGATAAGCCTGGATTTCCAGAAAGTCGATGATGCGCTCCACCGCCTCGCGGTGCATGATTTCTTCTCGCTCGGCCGGGCCCCAGCGCAGGGCTTGCAACAGGATATTGCTTTTGATCTTCAAGTTGCGGCCCGACATGATGTTGTCCAGCACACTCATACCTTTGAACAGTGCTAGGTTCTGAAATGTGCGCGCCACGCCCATCACGGCCACTTGGTGGCTGTTCATGTGTTTGAAGGTCTGGCCACGAAACGCGATGGAGCCTTGCTGGGGTGTGTAGACACCGTTGATGCAGTTCAGCATCGAACTTTTGCCGGCGCCATTGGGACCGATGATGGCGCGTATCTCGTGTTCACGCACATTGAAGCTGATGTCGGTCAGCGCCTTGACGCCGCCGAAGCTCAAACTGATATTTTTAACGTCCAGAATGACGTCGCCGATCTTTTTACTGCTCATGCTGCGGCTTTCACGGGGGCGAAGGTCTTGGCGTCTTCGATTCGCAGGGTGGCGCTCACCTTGCCAATGCGGCCATCTTCAAACTTGACCTGGGTCTCAATGAACTGGCTCTGCAACCCGCCATACAGGGCATCCACCAGCACCTGATAACGATCGGCAATGAAGCCACGGCGGACTTTGTTGGTACGGGTGAGTTCACCATCATCCGCATCCAGTTCTTTGTGCAGTACCAAAAAGCGGCTCACTTGGCTCCCGGCTAGCAGCGTATCGACGCTGAGGTCCGCGTTGACTTGCTCCACGCACGATTTGATGAGTGCGTAGACCTCAGGCTTTTGGGCCAAATCGGTGTAGCCCGCATAGGGCAAGTTGCGACGCTCGGCCCAATTGCCCACCGCGTCAAAGTCAATATTGATCATCACACAGACCTGATCGCGGCCATCGCCGTAGGCCACGACCTCTTTGATGTGTGAGAAGAACTTGAGCTTGTTCTCCACATACTTGGGCGCAAACATGGCGCCATCAAAGCGCCCGCCCTTGATGCGGCCCACGTCCTTCACACGGTCAATGATCTTCAGGTGGCCCTGCGCGTCGATAAAGCCCGCGTCGCTGGTGTGGTACCAGCCCTCAGCCGTTAGCACCTCCGCCGTTGCAGCCGGGTTTTTGTAATATTCCTTCAGCAAGCCGGGTGACTTGACCAGAATTTCGCCGTTGTCAGCCACCTTGATTTCGACACCATCACAAGGCACGCCCACCGTGTCGGCGCGGGCTTCGTGGTCAGGCTGCAGACACACAAACACCGCCGTCTCCGTCGAGCCATAAAGCTGCTTCAGGTTGATACCGAGTGAGCGGAAGAATGAAAAAAGGTCAGGCCCAATGGCCTCGCCTGCGGTGTAGGCCACCCGCACCCGGCTTAGGCCCAGGGTATTGCGCAGCGGCCCATAAATCAGCACATTGCCCAGGGCATACAGCAGGTGGTCGGCGACCGACACGGCCCGGCCGTCCATCAGCGCCGGGCCTACGCGCTTGGCTACGCGCATGAAAGCGTGAAACAGCCCGCGCTTGATAGCACCCGCGTCTTCCATGCGAATCATCACGCTCGTTAACAGTCCTTCGAACACGCGGGGCGGCGCAAAGTAATAGGTCGGACCGATTTCCTTAAGGTCTATGGTGACCGTGGCCGATGATTCGGGGCAATTGACTACGTAGCCGCAAGCCAGCCACTGCGCATAGCTGAAGATATTTTGGCCAATCCAGGCCGGGGGTAAATAGGCCAGCACCTCTTCATCGCACGAGAGCTTGTCAAACGCCGCCCCCACGCGGGCGCGGTCCAGCAGAGAGTTGTGGGTATGGACTACTCCCTTGGGATTGCCCGTGGTACCCGATGTAAAAAACATCGCTGCGACATCGGCCGGGACGGCCTTGGCGACCTCGGCCTTAAAAAAATCCGGGTGTTGGGCGGCAAAGGTTTTGCCCGACGCCAGCAATGCGTCCAGAGCTACCAGCCCGGGCGCGTCGTAGTGGCGCAAGCCCCGCGGGTCATCAAAATAAATGTGTTGCAACTGCGGGCACTGCGGCTGAATCTCCAACAGCTTGTCGACCTGCTCCTGGTCTTCGGCAAACGCGAAACGCACATCGGCGTTGTGAATCGGAAACACGCACTCTTGCGCAGCGGCATCCTGGTACAGCGGAATCGGCACCGCGCCCAAAGATTGGGCGGCCAGTATCGTGGCGTACAGGCGGGGCCGGTTAGCGCCCACCACCACCATGTGGTCATCACGGCGCAAACCAGCCTGATGCAAGCCGCAAGCCAAGTGCTCCACCAGCTTGGCCAGGTCTGCCCACGACAGTGCTTGCCAAATACCGTATTCCTTTTCGCGCATGGCAGGTGCGGTCGGACGCTCGGTGGCATGCCGTTGCAAAAGTTGCACAAATGTCGTTTGCATCCCAATCCTCACAGGTGGTCTGTTGTCGCTGTCTTGATGTCACAGCCGCCTCTGCGCGATGCGCAAAAGGGGCTACGGAATGGGCGTAATGGTAGGCCGCCATTTGACGCTGATCTGTCGTTTGGACGACAATCAGCGCGTTTCTTGGTAGGTGTTTTCCCTTCACTTATCGGCAGCTTACGAACTTAATCACCTGTGAAGTCCCTGCACACGACCTCCGACTTACCGCTTTACCAGCGGCGCCGCCCACTAGAGCCCGCCGAGCTGGACGCTATCCCCTGGATTCAGTTGCTAGCACCTGCGGAGCGGCAGCGCGCGGCGGACGATTTGCGCATTGCGGATGCCAGCCCAGGTGACTACGTGTGCCGAATGGGGCGTCCGGTGACTTACTGGTTTGGCGTGGTGGACGGCCTACTAAAAATGAGTACCGACAACGCGCAAGGCCAAACCATGACCTTCACTGGCGTACCCCCAGGCGGCTGGTTTGGTGAGGGCACTGCCATGAAGCGCGAGAGCTACCGCTACAACATCCAGGCGCTGCGCAAAAGCCTGGTGGCGGGCCTGCATGTGGACACCTTCCATTGGCTGCTGGACCACTCGATTGGCTTCAACCGCTTTGTGATGAACCAGCTCAACGAACGCCTGGGCCAATTCATTGCTGCGCGTGAGATTGACCGCATGACCAACCCCGATGTCCGCGTGGCCCGCAACCTGGCCGCGCTGTTCAATCCGGTGCTCTACCCCGGTGTGGGTCAGCTGCTGAGCATCACCCAGCAGGAATTGGCTTACCTGGTGGGCTTGTCGCGCCAACGGGTGAATGAGGCACTGACTGCATTGGCAGCGCAGGGTTCGATCCGGGTGGAGTACGGAGGGATTCGGGTGCTGGACCTTGCAGCGCTACGATCGCATGTCTTTTTGAGGAAAAACGGGCTGTAGCCCTAGTGGAATCTGCCTGAGCAGCTACTATTTTTGTAGCAATCAGCGACTCACTAATGGTCGGCAACGCTGGCTACTGCGCAATTGCGGCCCTGGCTTTTGGCCCGCTGCAGGGCCTGCGCGGCTAGGTCTAGCATGCGCTGGCTTGAATCATCTTCCAGGGGTACTGCAGACACCAGGCCCAAGCTCACCGTGACCACGGGCGCAGTGTCCGAGCTGGAATGGGGCACGGCCATGCCCTCCACACTGTCGCAAATACGATCGCCCAGCGAGACCAAATTTTCTGCCGACGCGTAGGGAATGATGATGGCGAACTCATCGCCACCAAAGCGGGCCACAACTTCACCAGGTCGGCGGGCAGTGGTCTGCAAGGACTGACCCACTCGGTTCAGCGCAACATCGCCGCCCAGATGGTCATACGTATCGTTGAACGACTTGAAGTGGTCGATGTCCACCAGGGCCAAACCCAGGGGCTGGTTTTGGCGGCGGTGGCGGCGGCACTCTAAATCCCACTGTGCATCAAAGTGGCGACGATTGAATAAACCCGTCAACCCATCGAGGTGGACCAGCTTGCGCAGCGTGGCTGCCTGGTGCTGCAAGGTGAGCTGGGTCTGTACACGCATTTGCACCATCGGGCCATGCAGGGGTTTGGCCAACACGTCGACGGCGCCCGCGTGCAGGGCCGCAAGCTCGGTGGCATCGCTGTTGTGGCCCGTCACCACCAACACGGCGCAGTCTCGGGTCAGCAGGTCGTTCTTGAGAAGCTTGCACACCTCGAGCCCGCCCATACCGGGCCTGTCAGGCGGACTGGGCATATCCAAATCAAGTATCACCACGTCTGGCCGCAGCGCTTTGGCCATTTGAATGCCCTCATGGCCCCCTTTGGCAAAGTGCACGGCGACTTGCCACTCCAGCAGCGACGCCAAAAGATGAATGATTTGCGCGTTGTCATCAATGACGAGCAGAGTCTGGCCAGAGTCCATAGCGTGTGTTGTGAAGATTTAGAGGTTAGTTGGGGGGAGCTATTTGGGGTGTCGTTTGGCGCAGT
The DNA here is from genome assembly GCA_025363275.1 of Burkholderiales bacterium. Lineage (GTDB taxonomy): Bacteria > Pseudomonadota > Gammaproteobacteria > Burkholderiales > Burkholderiaceae_C > Allorhodoferax. The sequence continues at coordinate 7,469 of JANYEE010000225.1, forward strand.
ATAGAACTGCGCCTGCGGCGACCCACCTCATCCCATGACCACCGGGCCGCCCTTGGCTACGCCACGCTGGTACGCCGGGCGCGCCACCATGCGCGACTGGTAAGCCGCCAAATGCGGAAAGTCGATTGCAGCTCCAGCTGCGGCGCGGCTCAGCGCTGCCTCCACGGCAAAGCTCATCTGAAAGTCGGCCAGACTGAGGTGCTCACCCGCAAACCAGGCATTGCGACTGAGGTGCTCTTCCATATACGCCAGCGCTGTTGCCAAATTGGGGTCGATCAACTTGGCCTGCACCGCGCCACACAGTGCGCGGGCAATGGGTCGCACCAAGAAAGGCATGGGCTGTGTGGGGATGGTCATAAACACCAGCTTCATCACCAGCCAGTTCATCAAGGAGCCCTCGGCGTAATGCATCCAAAAGCGTACTTGGCGATGCGCCGGCGTACCCACCGCGGGCTGCAACTGCGCTACATCGCCCGGGGCGCGGGCACCGTAGCGCTCTGCCAAATATTCCAGAATCGCCCCAGACTCAGCGATGGTCTCGTCACCATCGGTGATCACGGGCGACTTGCCCAGCGGGTGCACGGCTTTGAGCGCCGCAGGCGCCAGCTTGGTCTTCGGGTCGCGCTTGTAGACTTTGATTTTATAGGGCACGCCCAGCTCTTCGAGCAACCAAAGCACGCGTTGCGAGCGGGAAGTTTCAAGGTGGTGGACAGTGATCATGGGCGCATTATCCGCGCGGTCGAAATAGCACTTTCAATCGGCAAGGAACCAAGTTTGCAGTGGTACTCCGCTAGGGCCCAAAAGCATGGGGCGCGCTAACGGAAAATGACCACAAAACGCATCGAGCCCAGGATGGTCTACCGCGCTCGTAACACTCTTGACTTCGAAAGCGAACAGCTCCGATTTGTCTCTAAGCACAAAGTCCACTTCACGATTTCCGTCACGCCAATAATGCAGCGCCGGTGTGACGCTGCTATGCGTTAGGTTCTTAGCCAGCAGCTGCGCACCCACCGCACTCTCCACCATACGCCCCCACAACTCTGGCGTGGTGCGCAGGCGCTCAAAGCCAAAACCCTCGCCGGCAGCGATAGCGCCCATCAACGCGGTGTTGAAGACCTGCAGCTTGGGGCTCGATGCGCGTTGACGCACCACCTGTCCTGCGTATTTCTGCAGGCCACACACCATGCCCGCACCTTCAAGCAACTCCAGGTAATGCGCCAGCGTGGTGGTGTTACCCGCACCGCTGAGCTGACCCATCATTTTTTGGTAGCTCAACTCCTGGCCGCTGTAGCGGCAGGCCAGGTCAAACACTCGGCGCAGCAACGCGGGCTTTTGCACGGGAGTCAGCAGCAGCACGTCTTTGCTAATGGTGGTTTCAATCAAAGCGTCTCGGACATAGGCCGCCCACCGTGCCTCATCCCCTACCAATGGGGCGGCACCTGGGTAGCCACCATAGTAAATGAATTGGTCGAGACTAAAGCCAAAGGCCTCGCGCATCTCCTTGAACTTCCAGTGTCCCAAACGCGTGATTTCAAAGCGGCCCGCCATACTTTCAGTCAGGCCCTTGGCTATCAATAAAGGGGCAGAGCCCAAGATGACAGTACGTACATCGCACCCTTCTCGGGTGTCCTCGTCCCAAAGGCGTTTGATGTCTTCCGTCCAATTGGGGAGCTTTTGCACCTCGTCTAAGACCAGTACGCAGCACCCAGCTTGCGCAGCCAGGGAACGGGCCGTCTCCCACTGAGTCGTTAGCCATGACCGGCCCACCAACCCCGGATTGTCTGCACTCACACTATGCCGGGCGATACCCGGATCAAGAGTGGCCAAGGCTTGACGCACCAGCGTGGTTTTTCCTACCTGCCGAGGGCCTGCGAGCACCTGCATAAAACGGCGTTTCTCTGCCAAACGGGCTGTAAAAGCAGGGAGTTGCGGGCGAAATATTTCAGCAGACATCACGGGGATTTAAAAATTACTCAATCGATTGAGTAATTTTACTCAATGCGATGCGCAATATCAAATTTCTCGCAGAGGCACCCACCCGAGCCCTCAATTCACCACAAACACCACCGCTGTACGCGCCGGAATGCTGAAGGCTCCCGTGCCCGCGATGTAGGTTGCCGTAGCCGCACGCTTGTCTGCGGCTGTGGCGGAGGTGTGCACAGGGTGCAGCACCAGATTTTTTCCTTTGAGCGCGTCAATCGTCAGGCCTTGTGGCACCTTGTCAACATTCAAAAAGTAGACCAGTTCCTTAAAGCCCGCACCGGCATAGGCACTCGGCTGCGCACCGTTGATTTGCCCCACCAGCACGGTCGGCACCTGGGTTGAGCCCAGGTTATGAAACGTCAAGCGGCTTTTGATATCAGCAGCACTGCGCAAACGCAGCAGCGTCGTACTGGCGCGGATTTTCAGTAAATCGCGGAAAGCATCACGCGTCCAGGCAATGTCAGCTGCAGCAGGCTTGATGGCCATGTTGGACAGAAAAGGCTTCAGTAAAGTGCGGGTCGCAGCATCACCCTCTGCGGGCAAGCCGACCGCAAAATTATTGTCGGTATAGGTCCAGTCCAGGCGATTGAACCAGTCGCCACTGTTGTAGCTGTTGCGGTCCAAGCTCTTGCTGCGCAGTGTGTCGACGCCGGCGTGGTAATACGCTATGCCCTGGGCAAAAGCCACCGTAGCGGCACCCAAAATTTGCACCCGCGCCCGATCTTCGCGACTGGTGCTGGGCGGCAGCTTCATGGCGTTCACATCAAACAAGGTCTGGTTATCGTGGTTCTCTACGTAGTTCACCACTTCATCCGGCTGGGTGGCATAGCCCACGCCGCCCAGGTCACTCAAATTGAGTGTGGCATCCCAATGGGTCTTGAGCGAAAAATCACGGATCGAGCCCGCTAGGCCGCCCTTAATCAGGTCACCCTGGTAGCGCAAATCGTTAAGCGCACGGCTAGGGCTGCTGGGGTTGGGGTCGTAAAACATGCCGTTGATAAAGCCTTGGCTTTTCACCAAAGCGTCACCACTATCGCAGCAGCCACCGCCGCGCACCGCATCACGCATCTTGTCGCCAAAGGTGCCAATGCCATCACCCGGCATGGTGCCCTGGGCAGCCTGCACAAAGCGGGCGCCATTGGCCACTACGCCGAAGTTCCACCCCTCGCCCAACAATTGCACATCGCGCCCAGCGGCCACTGCCACTTTGGCCTTCAAGTCTTGCATCACCGCGCGTGGCTGCAGTCCCATGATGTCGAAGCGGAAGGAGCTGACCTTGTAATCACGCGCCCAAGTGGACACGGAATCGATCATCAGCTTGCCCATCATCAGGTTTTCGGTGGCGGTGTCGTCGCAGCACGAGTCTCTGATGACAGCGCCGTTATCGTTCAGACGGTGGTAGTAGCCAGGTACCACGCGGTCAAGAACAGCGGTGGCATTTTGGCCGGAGGCTGCAGTGTGGTTGTAGACAACGTCCATACCTACGCGCAAGCCCGCATCACTCAAGGCCTTGACCATGGCGCGGAACTCCACGATGCGTTTGGCACCGTCTTGCGCATCGCTGGCGTAGCTACCCTCGGGCGCGGTGAAGTGGTAGGGGTCATAGCCCCAGTTGAAGCAATCGCTAGCCGCCAACCCCGCTACAAAGGCGGCTTGGCCCAAGTCATCGCCAGCCAGCCCATTGGCCGGGTTGGCAACCGTGCAGCCCAGCTCTGGGACGCTGGCGATATCAAAGCTGGGCAGCAGGTGTACATCGGTGAGGCCCGCTTCGGCCAAGGCTTTCAGATGCTTCATGCCGTTGGAAGACGCCTCGGTAAAGGCCAAAAACTTGCCGCGGTTGGCTACGCTGACTGAAGCGTCATTGGCCGAGAAATCCCGCACGTGGAGTTCGTAAATCGACATATCGGTGGCCGCTGTCACGGGGGTCGGTAGCTTCAGGGCATCCCAGCCCGCGGGCTTGAGGTTGGCAGCACTCAGGTCCGCTATGTAGCTGCGCTTGGAATCAGCCGACAGACTCAAGGAGTAGGGGTCGGTCACCAGGTTACGGACCAGCCCCACACCGCGCACAAACACTTCTACGCTATAGCGGAAGTACTTGCCCGACAGATCTCCCGTCTTGGTGATATTCCAGACACCGGTCGTGGCGTTGAAACTTAAGGGGTCAACGGTCACGGCATTGCCCGTGGGCGTGTCGTAAGTGAACACACTTACTTTTTGCGCAGTGGGAGCCCAGAGTTTGAAGCTGGTGCTGCCACCAGCGACCGTGGCGCCCAGGTCATTGACTGTGGCGGCTGCGGAGTACAGATCATCCAGCGCACCAGCCACTTGGGTGGCAGCCGCGTTTTGTACTTTGCCCGTGCTGTCTTCTTGCACCAACACCAACTGCTTTTTATGCAGCTCAGGCAGCTGCACCACATCAGCGGCTTTGACGGCAAATACCGCGCCGGGGATGACCCATTGGAAGCGCTTGCGTGTCTCAGCGGGCAGCGCCGTGTTGAACGCGTCCAGCGTGATGGACCCGTCGGCGCCACTCACCGCTTCATCTTTGCGGGCTTTGACCTGGCCGGTAGCCGAGTAATACAGCTTGACGGTGCCTGACGCATTCACGCGGGGCCACTGAATCCACTGTTTACCGAGCCAGATAGCGCGCGCCTGGCTGAGTGACGACGAGCGCAAATCAGGCTTGGCGGTGTAGACCAGCGGGTCTTGTTGCACCAACCAGACCTCGCCCATTTGGGCCGTGACCTTCAGGCTGCCAAAGTCCACGCGGATGTTGTCATTGCGGCCATCCTTGTTGTCTTGCTGGGGCGCTACACCATGGATGATGAACTCCAGCGCCTTGCGGCTGGCATCAGCCTGGGGGTTGAGTACTGGAATATCAAACACCACCTCGGCCGTACCCAGCGTGTAGCCTGGCATCTTGTCAAAAGTCACGGCCTTGTTCCAGTCATCGATCACCACGCCAGCTGGCAGACGCGACGTGTCTATGCCATTACTGGGCCACAGGTGCAGGCCCCACGGGGCGTAGTCCGCCCCATAGCGCTGGTAGTGCACGCGCACCGTTTTGATGTCGGGCGCTGACAAGCCCGCCGGGTTGGCGGAGTAGGTCGTGTTGTCGGCCTCAATGCGCCAGATGTCGTTGGCGCCAGCCTTCAGGGTGTAGGACTGGTCCGCACCCGCATGGTCTTTGGTGTCGCCCTTGTGAAAGATATAACCGACCGCGCCAGTGGTCGTCTTCAGTGGCACGGTGTAGACACCGCCAAAACTGTCTGTGCGTGCCGCGGTAACACCGTTGTCCCAGGTTGTTTCTTGCGCAGCGCCGAAGGTATGGAGCTTCCAGTCGGTGTAATTGGCGTCGGTGCGTTTGTAGTGGATGGTGAGAGACGTGGCATCCCCCGTGGCCCCACCGCCGCTGGCCGGTGCTCCCTCCCCATCGGCGTTGGCAGCGACTGCCTGCAAAACCACCGCTGGCGATGCACTGTTACCCACCTCCAGGGCCGCACTCACCACCGGGGGAGTCACTGCAACGGGGTCCGCAGGTGCGGTGCTGGCGGAGCCACCCCCGCCGCCGCCGCAGGCAGAGATCAACACACCAGCCGTCAAAGCGACCAAACCACGGATAAATTGATAAGACATAGATTTCACAAGTGACAGCAGAAACGAAGGACAGAATCTGGGAGTTCCAGTGGGTTAATTTAGTAGTAAAACTACATAATTAACGATTTAATGGCATTTTTTCCGATAAATACAATATTTATATAGGTAGTTTCACTACTTATCTACCCGCGACGCTACCACCGAAATTCCGAATGTTTTAGCGCTATGGCCCACGTAAAATAGGCCTGAGTAGCTACAAAAGAGATAGCAAATGACCAGTTCCCCACCCCCCAAGCCGCCAGCCCCCACCTTCCGCCGTGCCACCCCGCCCCCCAACGGCGCGCCGCGTGGCAATGTGGCGTTGCCCGCAGGCCAAACCAACACCTCGGCGCATGGCGCCAACGGCACCGTGCGGCTCAACAAGCGCATGGCCGAGTTGGGGCTAGCCTCGCGCCGCGAGGCCGATGAGTGGATAGGCAAAGGCTGGGTCAAGGTCAATGGCAAGGTGGCCGAAATGGGCATGCAGGTGCTGCCCAATGTACGTATCGAGATCGACAGACTAGCCCAGGGCCAGCAGGCCAACCAGGTCACCATCCTGATCAATAAACCGCTGGGCTTGGTCAGCGGCCAGGCCGAGGACGGCCACCAGCCCGCCATCACGCTGGTGCAACCGCACAACCGCTGGGCGGAAGACAACGCGCGCTTTTTCTTTCATGGCAGCCAGCTCAAAAGCCTGGTGCCTGCCGGGCGGCTAGACATTGATTCCACCGGCCTGCTGGTGCTCACCCAAGACGGACGCATTGCCCGCCAGTTGATTGGCGAGGACGCGGTGATGGAGAAGGAATACTTGGTGCGGGTGATTTACACCGGTGTTCACAACGCGGCTGCGGCAGACTCAGCGGCGGCTACCTACGCGGCACGGCCGCAGCTACGTGCCGCCCAGCCAGGCCAGGTTACCCAGCTCACGCGCATTGACGATGACGACCCGGTGAGCCTGGACGTGCAATCGGTCTTTCCGCTGGATAAGCTGAGCCAACTGCGCCACGGCCTGAGCCTGGATGGCCAGGCATTGAAACCTGCCAAGGTGGAATGGCAAAACCCTGAGCAACTGCGATTTGTATTGACCGAGGGCAAAAAACGCCAGATCCGCCGCATGTGCGAGCTGGTGGGCCTGAAAGTGGTGGGCCTCAAGCGCGTGCGCGTGGGTAACGTGATGCTGGGCAACCTGCCCGTGGGCCAGTGGCGCTACCTGGCGCCGCATGAGAAGTTTTAGCCGCCGTTCAGTGCAAGCCAGTGTTCAATGCGCGGCTTGCTTTGCGCGCTTGGCGGTATTCAGCGCTTTCTTAAAGGCTTTCAGTTCAGGAACCGCGAACATTTGACTGCGGCCCACGGTGGACGCGGGAATCAGCTTTTTGCCCGCAACAAAACGGCGGAATGTGGATTGGGAAACTTCCAGGTATTCCATGGCCTGCGCCGCAGTAAACGGTTCGCGCGCCAGCTCCCCAAACACCTGTTCGTAGCTCATGTCATCATTTTGAAAAGCGTTTGCAGACAAAATTCCAAAGAACTTCTGGCGCTCTTCCACAGCCATTTGTCTCAGGTTTTGGTACAGGTTCTCGGCGGTCATTGTGGGTGGCATTTTCTATCGCTCCGTCTTCAAATAGCGTTTTAGATCGTCATAAAAAATTATCAATTCACAACGCGACGGTGCCATCCAACGCGTTGACGATCTCAGGCCCCACCGGCAGAGCGCGCTAGGTTCAGCGCCAACAGCCGCTTCAAGATTTCATCGTCTGGCATAGCGGCGGTGTAGTCAGCCCAGCCGTAGGCACGGGCTACGGCCAGGTCTAGCGCTTGGTGTGCGCCCGCTAGCCAAGCGGGGCGCTGGTTGTAAAGCTTGGTCAGGGTGCGCTCGGCCAACTGCTTCTCAAAGCCCAGCTTGGGCAGGATGCGATCGGGGTAGGGGCTGGCGCTTAGCCCCAACGGCGTGACTTCAGGTACGCGGTCAGTCCACTCGGGCGGGTTGAGCCAGGCTTCGCGCAAGTCGTTCAGGCGCTTGGCGGCGGTGGCAATGACAGTAGCGTGGGTGTGCACGGCCCGTGCATCAAGACCGGCATTTGCTACGTTTTTAATAGCGATAGAGGCATGTTTTACAAGGGCCTCCGGCACAATTGACTCCAAATTCGCCTCTGGAACGACAATTCCGCCATCCAGCGTCTGCGTGCGCAGTGTCGGCAGGCGTTACGCCTACCCCGACACAGCGGGCTTGGGAACCCGACCCAACAACACCAGCGCGACAACCACCACCAGCGCCAACACCAGCATGCCCAGCACCCACAGGGTCCACAGCAACGGCGCAATCCAAGCCAAAATCGAAAACACCCAGGGCGCGGTTGTGACCAGGAAATCAATGCTCCAGGTCAGCGCCGCGCGCAGGGCATCCAGCCACGCCGCATCGACCCAATAGGTAGCCCAGGCCGGCACCGGCCATTCTGCAACCATTTGGACTGCACCTACCCATTGGTCGCCCGCACTAGCCAGCCAGTTGGCCGCCGATGCGAAGAGCGCAATGCCCCCGGTCCACAGCGCGGCCAATAGCAAAGCGGTCACCCACAGCAGTATTTTCATAGTCACCTTCCGATAAGCGTGCGAATTGTGGCGCAGCTGCGCCACCAACCGTGCGATGCCAGTGCAAAGGACCCAGGCAAAAAGGGGCTGACGCGCCACAATGCGGTATGACTAAACGCCCCGCAGCCAAAACCCCAGCACCGCGGCCCATCCGCCATCTGCGCCCCAGCGATTTGCGGGCTGCTGCCGGCTTGGCGGTAGAGGCCACCCACGGTGTGACGCGCATGGCCGAGGGTGTGCATCAAGCGGTGTGGGGCAGCATGGGCGTGCCCGGCGGCACCCAGCCCGGACAAACCCGGGGCCTCACTAGCTTTGTCTACCGTGCCGTGCATGGTGTGACCACGCTGGTAGGTAAAACCTTGGAGATGGCATTCACCCGGCTGGAGCCGCTGCTGGAATCCCTGGTAAATGCGCCGCCCGAGACCCCCGAGCGCGAAGCGGTGCTGGCTGCGCTCAACGGCGTGCTAGGCGACCGCCTGGCCCAGCAGCACAACCCTCTAGCCACACCCATGACCTTGCGTTTGAATGGCCAAGCGCTGGATTGGCAAACACCCGTTGCACCAGCTGGTAGCGCGCTACGCAGCAAAGTACTGATCCTGATCCACGGCCTGTGCATGAACGACCTGCAATGGCGCACCCAAGTAGATGACCCAGATGCACCGGTGCTGGACCACGGCCAGACGCTTGCTGAGGCGCTGGATTACACCCCTATTTATGTGCGCTACAACACCGGTCTGCATACCTCGGAGAACGGCGCACTATTCAGTGCGCAGCTAGAGCAGCTCACCGACCACTGGCCCGTGGGCCTGACCGAACTGCGCGTACTGGCCCACAGCATGGGGGGTCTGGTCACCCGCAGCGCACTGCACCACGCGCGCCAAAACCACTTGCACTGGCCCAACAAACTCAAAGCCATCGTATTTTTGGGTACGCCCCACCACGGCGCGCCGCTGGAGCGGGCGGGCAACTGGATAGACGTGGTGTTGGGCGCCACACCCTACAGCCGCCCTTTTGCCAAACTGGGCCAACTGCGCAGCGCCGGCATTACCGACCTGCGCTATGGCCATGTGCTGGACGCCGACTGGCAAGGCCGCGACCGCTTTCGCCGCCAACCCGACACCCGCACCCACTGCCCGCTGCCAGCTGATGTGCAGTGCTTTGCGGTAGCCGCCACCACTGCACGCCAGCGCAGCCCAGTCGCCGAGTGCGTTCTGGGTGATGGGCTGGTGCCGCTGGCCAGCGCGCTGGGGCAGCACAACGACCCCGCCCGCTGCCTGGCATTTACACCCCGTCACCAGCACATCGCTTTTGCCACACACCACATGCACTTGCTCAGCAGCCCTACCGTAGGTGCGCAGGTGCTGCGCTGGCTACAAGGTTAAGCCAGCAAATCAACCCCAGATTTCAACCAGTCGTCGCGTTATTAGTAGTTTGGTCACACAACTGCTGCGTTGCGAGTGCCATCCCGTTACAGTCCCACGATAATCCGGCGAGCGTCGGTGGGCCTTGATCAAAATCAACGCTGTACCACGCGCCGGCACCTCTTTTTTCCCCTGGAGATTTCCACGATGTTGCGCCCTCTGCTTCTCATACTTGCGCTGTCCACTACGCTGGCTGGCTGTAATAACTCGTCCGCCAAAAGCGACAAAAAAGACGCTGATGCCAAGCCGACCACGCTGATCATTGCGCCCGAAGACATGCTGACAGTCCAGGGCAGTGCCATGGTGTCTGGCCCCGTGGTCACTGGCACTATCCAACCCGAGCGCAAAGCCGATTTGCGCGCCGAGGTGTCGGCCGTGGTGCTTCAGGTGCTCAAAGAAAACGGCGATGTCGTGCGCCGCGGCGATGTGCTGGTGCGGCTGGACGAAACGGCGATCCGCGACAACGTGAATTCTGCCGAAGACGCCGCCCGCAACGCCACCTTGTCGCTGGACCAGGCAGAGCGAAATTTGGCGCGTCTGAAGACGCTGCGCGCATCGGGCATGACCTCCCTACAAGCGCTAGATGAGGCTGAAGTGCGCAAAAATGGCGCCCAAAGCGAGCTATCTGCTGCCCGCTCGCGCGCCGCCCAAGCGCGCCAACAACTCCAGCGCACACTGATCCGAGCGCCGTTTGACGGTGTGGTGAGTGACCGCAAAGTGTCTGCGGGCGACACTGCATCGATTGGCAAGGAATTGCTCAAGGTGATTGACCCCACCAGCCTGCGTTTTGAGGGTCGCGTGTCGGCCGACAAGATCAGCGCGGTCAAGGTCGGTCAGGCAGTGAA
>JANYEE010000249.1 GCA_025363275.1 Burkholderiales bacterium
CGGCGGTGAAGCTGTGCACCTTGTGGCGGCTGGTGGCGCGCGTGGTGGCAATGGCGGTGTCAAACGCGCGCTGCAAACCGGTGGCACTCAAATCCGCCGTGGCCGCGTAGCCAAAGTGCCCGTCCACCAGCACCTCGCACATGGCGCCCTCTTCCAGGGTGGTCTCGTTTTTCTCGGGGGTATCGTTGCGGATGGCGCGGGTCTGGGTGCTCTCGCGCGAGTAGCGCAGTCCGGCCCACATCAGGTCTGGCGCGGCCTTGTGGGCGTGCGCCAGCGCTGCTTCAGCGTTCAAGATTGGCATGGTGAGTGAATGCTCCGGTGTCGGATGTAAGGGGTTAACCCGTCAGTCTACCGGATGGGTGACACAGTCCTGCTTGCTACTAAATCCATAGCTACCCAGGCAACAAACACCTGGGCCACAGCATCATTGGATTCCAAAATGCCCGAAAACCGGATTGAAAGAGGCTTCGGGGCAAACTTTGAAATAGCCAGGACCATTTAAACAAGTGCGTTAAATTGGTCAGACGCGCGCCCCTCGTCCAAATGAACTCGTTGCCCGACTCCCAACAACATAGTGCTAAAGTATGCGCATCAAACAATGCGCATAAATACACCTATGCCGACTTTTCAAACTGAAACTGTGAAAAAACAGCCCCGCACTCGCCCACTGGCGAAGCGCGCCACCAACTTGAGCCTGAGTGCCGACGTTCTGGATGCCGCCAAGGCACTGCAGATCAACGTTTCGCAAGTGTGCGACAGCTATTTGCGCGAGGTGGTTCGGCGCGAGCTGGCCAGCCGCTGGCGTACAGAGCATGCTGATTTCATTGCAGCGTACAACGCCAGCATCGAAACAGAAGGTTTGCCGCTGGATGAGTGGAGAACTTTCTAGTGGCCCGGTTCGACGTCTATCCCAATCCAGGCGCGCATAGCGGCACCACGCCTTTTTTGCTGGACGTGCAAAGCAACTTGCTCGATGGACTGGACAGCCGAATGGTGATCCCACTGAGAAGTCTGGAGCACTTCGCCAAGGTCAAACTTCCCATCCGGCTAACGCCAGTGCTCCAAATTGACGGCAAGGACTACCTTTTGGAAACCCCCAAGATGGGGGCGGTCCCCAACCGAATTCTCAAAAATTCGGTAGCATCTCTGTCAGCACATCAAGATCAAATCACTGGCGCGCTGGATTTTCTGTTTCAGGGTTTTTGACCCAGCCTGGCGAAAGCATTCGCCGCCCTAGGCGCACTCGCCAAGACCCGTTTTTTGCAGTGGGATAATTTCCACCGCCCCACTCCCCAAGCTCCCACAAGGACACCCCCCATGCACGCAGCGCAAACCCTGTTCGACACCCTGAACGCCGATTACCTGGCCGTCCACAAGACCAAGGAAGACCTGTTTTGGGACACCTATATGGCCATCTCCGACGACCATGCCGGATTTGCCCGGGCCGAGGAGGCCTACAAGAATTTCATCTCCGACCCGGCGCGCTTGGCCCAGGTGCGCCAAGCCCTGGCGGGTTTGAAAGACGTACCCGAAAGCGCTGAGAAAGCCGCGCTGCAACAGGGCCTGCAAGGCTGGCTGGCGCTGTTTGATTGCAATATTGTGGACAGCGAAGAAGCTAGTGGCCTGATGGGCGAACTGATTACCCAAGAATCTGCCCTGTTTGGCAAGCGCAGCAAGCTGGTGATGCACCACACCAATGAAGATGGTGTGACCGAGGAAGCCACGCTGAGCATGCTGAGCACCAACCTGGGCACCAACCAAAACGAAGCGGCGCGCCAAAGCTCGCTGGACGCACTGCTGAGCCTGGAGCAATGGGTGCTAGACAACGGTTTTCTGGACATTGTGAAGACTCGCAATGCCTTTGCCCGCGCGCAGGGCTTTGACAATTTCTTTGAATACAAGGTGCGCAAGAACGAGCAAATGTCGGGCAACCAGCTGTTTGCCATCCTGGACGACTTTGAAGCCCGCACCTTTGAGGCCAACCAGCGCGGTCTGGATGGCCTGGTGGCCGAGCACGGTACCGATGCGATTGCGGGCCGCAATCTGCGCTTCTACATGAGCGGCGACGTGACGCGCCAATCCGACCCCTACCTGCCCTTTGCCAAAGGCCTACAGCGCTGGGTGGACAGCTTCCGTCGGCTGGGCATCACCTACCGTGGCGCCACCATGCAACTGGATTTGCTGGAGCGCAAGGGCAAGTACCAAAACGGCTTTTGCCATGGCCCGATCCCCTCGTATTTTGACAAGGACGGCCTGTGGGTGGCCGGGCAAATCAACTTCACCGCCGAGGCCAAGCCCGACCAGGTGGGCAGCGGCGCGCGCGCCATCAACACCCTGTTCCACGAAGGTGGCCACGCAGCCCACTTTGCCAATGTGACGCAGAACTCGCCCTGCTTTTCGCAGGAGTTCGCACCCACCTCCATGGCCTATGCCGAAACCCAGTCCATGTTCTGCGACAGCCTGCTGGACGATGCCGACTGGCTCAAGCGCTACGCCACCGATGCCCAGGGCAACCCCATGCCCGATGCCCTGATTCAAAAACGCATTGAGTCGCGCCAGCCTTTCTCCGCCCATGCAGAGCGCGGCATTCTGGTGGTGCCCTACTTTGAACGCGCGCTGTACCGCATGTCGGATGCCGAGCGCACGCCCGCGGCGGTGTTGCAACTGGCGCGCGACTGCGAGCAGCGCATTCTGGGTGTGTCCCCCGCTCCACGCCCGCTCTTGGCCATTCCGCATTTGCTGAACCAGGAATCCGCCGCGGCCTACCACGGCTACCTGCTGGCCAACATGGCGGTGTACCAGACGCGCGCGTACTTTGAGCGCACCTATGGCTACCTGACCGACAACCCGGCCATTGGCCCCGCACTGGCCGAGCACTACTGGGCGCGCGGCAATGGCCGCACCCACGACCAGACGCTGGTGAGCCTGACTGGCGAGTCCTTCAACGCCGGCTACCTGGCCGACGAATGCAACCAGACGCCCGAGCAAGCCTGGGCCACCGCACAGGCCAGCATGGCCGATGCGGCCCAGCGCCCCGTGCCAGCGGGTGAGCCCAGCCTGAACGCCGTCATCCGCGTGGTGCATGGCAGCCAGGTGCTGGCCGACAACACCGAGTCCGACGACGCTATGTGCCGCGACTTTGAGGCCTGGGTGGGCGCCAACTTTGCAGCGCCCTCCGCGGCGGTAGCGGCGTAGTCCGAGGGTGTTTTTCCTCGGCAAAGTTCTGGGGCTGATCACCCAGCCGTTGGTCTGGGTGGGGGCGCTGATGCTGTTGGGCTTGCTCGCATTGCAGCACAAGCCACGCTTGGGGCGTGGCTTGGTTGCGGCGGCGCTGGCCGTGTTGCTGGTGATGGGCTGGCTGCCCTTGCCCGACCTGGGCCTGCGAGCCTTAGAGGGCCACTACGCCGAGATTGCGCCTGATGCCGACTTGTCTGGCTACGCGGGCGTAGTG
>JANYEE010000004.1 GCA_025363275.1 Burkholderiales bacterium
TAGCGTTTTGCGCAGGTCAAGGAGGAGACCGCGCAGCGGTCGGGGGACACGGAGCAAAATACCCAGGCCTGGCCCGACGCGGGCGAGAAAAGAAGCGCCATCAGACAAGAATATCCACCTCAACAAAAGACAATAAGCCCCATGACCAAACTCCTAGTCTTCGCGGGCAGTACCCGCCAACAGTCCTTCAACCGCCAACTCGCCCACGCCACCGCCAAACTGGCCAGCGCCAGCGGTGCCGACGTCACTTTGTTAGAGCTGTCGTCGTTGGACATCCCCCTGTACAACGCCGACCTGGAAGCCGAAGGCACACCCGCCGATGTGATCCAACTCAAAGAGGTCATGGACGCCCACCCCGCCTGGATCATCGTCTCGCCCGAGTACAACGGAAGCTACACCGCCCTTTTGAAGAACACCATCGACTGGGCCTCCAGCCCGGTCAAAGGCCACCCCGTTTGGTCGAGCGGCAGCAAGCCCTTTGCGGGCAAAGTGGTGGGCTTGCTCAGCGCATCCCCCGGCGCACTGGGCGGCCTGCGCTCGCTCAGCCACCTGAACCCACTGCTGCAAAACCTGCAATGCTGGATCTGCCCGCAGCAGTTCGCACTCGGCCGCGCGGGCGATGCGTTCGATGAACAAGGCGAGTTCAAACTGGACTTCCACCGCAAGAGCGCGCAAGCGGTGGTGGACCAGACGCTGTGGGCGGCTGCGCGATTGACCAGTTAGGCGGTTCAATGGGTCTGGCCACCGCATTCAAAAGCTATGCCTCGACGGCCTTCCGTTGGCAACGGGGGCGCCAAGGCACGGGCTACGACAAGATGCTGTTGCTTACCGCGAGGTGGCCGCTCCCGTTTGACAGCTACCTCATCCGCTACCCGGAAGGTTCTGAAATCCCGCCCCACACCGGCCCGGTCAAAGCGGGCCAACACTACCGGCTCAATCTTGTCCTCAAGTCCCCCAAGTCAGGGGGCGAGTTCGTCTGCGCGGCACCCATCTATGCCAGCAAGCGCATCAAGCTGTTCCGCCCGGATGCCTGTGAGCACAGCGTAACCCGCGTGGTGGGTGGCAGCCGCTATGTTCTCTCCCTGGGTTGGGTGCTGGGTCGCACGGCAGCTTGAGGGCCAGCCAAGCCTTCAGAGGGATAAAAAAGGCAATTTATAGCGCTTTTTGAATCAAAGCAGGCTGTGGCCCAGGTATTCATTGCTTTAGTAGCTATGTTTTTCATAGCAAATGCGTGTTTAGAGTGACGCATCCAACTGACGCCCGGAATTACCCTGGCAAACTTCACAGCGTCCAATTTTGGACCTGCTTCCGGTTAAGGTGGCACTTTCACAAAATCCAACAATGGCTTATTACTTCAAACCCTCACGCTGGTCCCTCGCTTTGCTAATACTGTGCGCATTGCATGCGCCCGCTGCGTATGCCAAAGACAGCGACAGTGCCGCCGTCTCCGCCGTTGTAGCCCGCTTTCACACGGCGCTCACCGCAGGAGATGTACAAACCGCTGCAAACCTGCTAGCACCAGACGCCACCATCTTGGAAAGCGGTGGACGTGAGTCGCGCAGTGAATACATTGGGCACCATTTGCCCGAGGACATCAAATTCATCCAAGCGGTCCCAAGCAAGTCCAGCCCCTTGGACATCACCGTCCTGGGCGATGTGGCATGGGCCAGTTCCACCAGCACGACGCGCGGCACTTTTGAGTCCAAGCCCGTCAACTTGGTCGGCGCTGAATTGATGGTGCTCACAAAATCGCCAAGTGGTTGGTTGATCCGCGCCATCCACTGGTCTTCGCGCAAAGCCAAGTAATCCGGTCGCGCTTGCACTCGCGGGTGTGCTTTGGAGTGCTGCCTCCATTCACACCCAGTAGTTTCCCTAGTTTGTCCCGTTTCTAACAGCACAGGCCGCGCCGAGCGGTTAAGGTGTGTACTCTGAATACTGAGAAAGTCCGCCAGTGAACATTACCTCACTCCAGACACAAGTCAGCCCCGAAGAGTGGGCACTGCGCGTCGACCTCGCCGCCTGCTACCGCCTGGTAGCCGCCTATGGCTGGAGCGACCTGATCTTCACCCACATCAGTGCCCGCATCCCCGGCCCCGAGCACCACTTCCTGATCAACCCCTACGGGCTGATGTTTGACGAGATCACCGCCAGCAGCCTGATCAAGGTCGACCAGCAATGCAACAAGCTCACCGACTCACCCTT
>JANYEE010000151.1 GCA_025363275.1 Burkholderiales bacterium
CCTTTTGACTGACTGGTTGCAATAGCGCCCAGACTGGCCGATATTCCCACGCGCCCGGATGGGCGCAGAACCCATGAACTTTGAAGAATTGAACTTGGCCGCGGCCATCGTTAAAGCCGTGCGCGAGCAAGGTTACGAAACTCCAACCGCGATTCAAGCCCAGGCCATTCCCCTGGTGCTGGAAGGTCACGACCTGTTGGGCGGCGCCCAGACCGGCACCGGCAAGACCGCTGCCTTTGTACTGCCCATGCTGCACAAGCTCAGCATGAGCCGCAGCGCACAAAACAAATTTGGCGGCACCGGCATCCGCGCTCTGGTGCTGACCCCGACCCGCGAACTCGCCGCCCAAGTCGAAGAGTCGGTTCGCACCTACGGCAAATACTTGCAACTGAGCTCCACCGTGGTGTTTGGCGGCGTGGGCATGAACCCGCAAATCTCCAAGTTGAAAAAGGGCGTGGACATCTTGGTAGCCACTCCGGGCCGTCTGCTGGACCTGTTACAACAAGGCATGCTGGATTTGGGCCAAGTACAAATGCTGGTGCTGGACGAAGCCGATCGTATGCTGGACATGGGCTTTATCCATGACGTGAAAAAAGTGCTGGCCGTGGTGCCCAAAGACAAGCAGAGCCTGCTGTTCTCGGCCACTTTCAGTGATGAAATTCGTGACTTGGCCAATGGCCTGCTGAAGAACCCGCAAAGCGTTCAAGTGACCCCGCGCAACACTACGGTGCAACGCATCACCCAGGTGATCCACCCGGTAGGTCGCGGCAAGAAGAAGGCCCTGTTGGCCCACATCATCAACGAGCACAACTGGAGCCAGGTGCTGGTGTTCACCCGTACCAAGTTTGGCGCCAACAACGTAGCCGAGTTTCTGGAAAAGAACGGCATCACGGCGATGGCTCTGCACGGCAACAAGAGCCAGTCGGCCCGTACACAAGCGCTGCAAGGATTCAAAACCGGTGAAGTGCGCGCCCTAGTGGCCACCGACATCGCTGCCCGTGGTATCGATATTGATGACCTGCCGCACGTGGTGAACTACGAGATCCCAAATGTGAGCGAGGACTATGTGCACCGCATTGGCCGAACGGGCCGCGCGGGTGCCGATGGCGCTGCAGTCAACTTGGTGTGTCTGGACGAAGAAGGTTTCATGCAAGATATCGAGCGCTTCACCAAGCAGAATATTCCCGTACAGATCGTCGAAGGCTTTGCACCCGAACCCGGCGAGCGTGCTGAGCCTATTGCCATGGGTCGGCAGACCATTTGGGGTGGCGCTGGCAAGCCACCTAGCCGCGATGTGATGCAGGCTGCTGCCAAGGCTGCCCGTACCGAGATGCTAACCCGCGTGCGCGAAAGCAAAGCTGGTCCAGGCGAACGGGGCGGCCAGGGCGCAGGCCGTGGTAACGGCGGTGGCGGAGGCCGCGGCGGTCAAGGCCAACGTACCCAAGGTAGTGGCAATGGCGGCGGCGGTGGCCGCAACGGCAGCACTCCGCGTGACAACGATCGCAATGGTGAATTCCAACCTCCTCGCCCACACAGCACGCGCCCCCCTCAAGGCCGCGGTCGCGGTCCCGGTATGGGGCAACCAGCAGGCTTTGCCAATGAGCCACGCGCAGATCGTCCGCCTGCAGGACAACCCGATCCCATGCGCACCAGTGTCGATATGATGGCTGAGCGGGGCGCACGCCGTGGTGGTTACGGTGGTGGGGGTGGCAACCGCGGCGGTAATGGCGGCGGCGGAAACGGAGGCGGAAATGGCGGTAACGGTGGTGGATCACGCTCGGGTGGCTATGGTGGCGGGGGCAACGGGACTCGTGGGTCGGGAAATCCTCGCGGCCCTTTTAGCCGATAAGTCCGTCAAGGCGATCCACAGCGTGGGCCGTCGCACGATCGATCTGCAGCACCCCAAGCTGGTGCAACACGTGGTCGATTTTGCAAACCTTAAAGATTTGCCCCCAGTCGATGACGTGCTCATCGCACTGGGCACCACCATCAAGGTGGCAGGCAGTCAGGCGGCCTTTCGCGCTGTCGATTTGGAGGCCGTAGTGGCCCTGGCTCGCGTAGCGCGTGCCCAGGGTGCTACCCGCCTGGGAGTCGTGAGCGCCATGGGCGCGTCCGTCAAGTCTCCTATTTTTTACAACCAGGTCAAAGGCGAGATGGAAGCGGCGGTGTCTGCGCTGGGTTATGCCAGCGTCAGCATTGCCCGACCCTCTATGCTGGCGGGCGACCGCGCGGCTCTGGACCAAGCGCTGCGCAGCGGCGAGGGCATAGCGCTCAGCGTGACCCGCTGGCTCAAGCCATTGATTCCCGCCAACTACCGGCCGGTACAAGCCACCGACGTAGCCGCAGGTTTGCTGCGCGCCGTGCGGGCCAGGCAGCCGGGTGTGCGCCGCGTGCTGTCAGGTGCTCTGCAGGGTGCATCCAAAGGCGTTTAAGTATCCAATAAGGCTGAGGCCCACGTATTTATTGCCTGAGTAGCTATTGTTTTTGCAGCAAATCCCGTGCACTAGCCACGTACAAATAGTGTGATGAGTGGGTCTGGTCCGACTTGCCGACTCCAATGGCCGTGGATTGTCGGATCAAACGTGGCACCTTCCGGCAACAAATCTGCCGAGTAGAAGTGTTCCCCTGGCTTGAAGATGCGCGACACGCCGTCCTGGATACCAATCTCCATTTGCCCTTGCAAGATAAAGCACCATTGCGTGTGCCCCGAGCAATGGAACTGGCTGCGAAAACCCACCGGGCTGGTGCGCAACTGGTAGCCGCCTGAGGCAAACACCTCAGACAGCATGGATTGCGGGCTGCCCTGGTCGAGTGCGACGGCTTCTTCACGAAACTTGGCGCGGCCATCCGTATCGGTGAAGAGGATTACTTTGGTGAAGGTAGTCATGGGTTTAGCTTACTACGACGCCCGCGCCCAAGCCCCCGGCAACCGCGGCCACCCCGGCCAGCCAAACCAAGCCCCGCCGGCAATGGCGTACGCATTCACCACTCCATACACCACCATGGCCGCCGCCTGCGCCGCAAACACAATGCCCAGATCGCCACCCCAGCGCAGAGCCAGCGCACCGCCCACCGCAGCCACCACCAAGCGCGCAGCATTGCCAATCACCGGCCACATCAATTTGCCCGCGCCTTGCGAAGCAAAGTACAACACCAGCCCCAGGCCGAAGAACCCGTAGAACGGGCCTACGATCTGCAGATAGCGGGACCCTGCGGCAATCATGGCTGGGTCACTGTCGAACAACGACAGCCAAGCTGCCGGAAACAGCGCGGCTGCTACGCCAATAGCCTCAGACAACCAGAAGGCCATGCCCGCGCCGATCCATGTGGCGCGCATGGCCCGCTCACGCTGGCCAGCCCCCATGCAGGTACCCACCATGGCCACCAAAGGTGCACCAATACCGAAGACCAGCGGCACCAGCAAATATTCCAGACGGGATGCTGTGCCATACCCCGCAATGGCCGCCGGCCCGAATGCGCCCGACAGCGCGGTGGCAATGCCGATGCACACATTGGTAGCCACCGTGGATACCGCGCCAATGATGCCAACCTGGAGGATGTCTTTAAAAAGTGGCCAGCGCAATTGGCAATGCGCCCACTCAAGACGCAGTAGGCTGCGGCTGGAACGCATATAAACCACCAACACTGCGGTGCCCACCGCGTAGTAGATCAGCAGCGCCAACGCCCCACCGGCAATGCCCATCGCAGGCACTGGGCCCCAGCCAAAGATCAACAAGGGCGATAGGGGCACCAGCAACACCAGGCCGCCCACGGTGACAGCAGCGGGCACGGCCATGTTGCCGGTGCCGCGAATGATGGCGGACAGCGAATTGAACAACCACACCAGCACCGCGCCAGCAAACACCCAGTTGGAATACAGCATGGCGGCATCCAGCGCCGCACCGGTACCGCCCATGCGCGTGTAAAGCCAGCGCCCGCCCAGCAGCAGTGCCAACGTAAACGCGCCAGCAAATAGCAAGGCGATCACCAACGCGTGGAACACCAAGGCATTCGCATCATCCCGGCGGCGAGCCCCCAGTGCACGGGCAATGGCCGATGCAATACCGCCGCCCATCGCGCCCACCGACATCATTTGCATCAGCATCACAGCGGGGAACACCAGCGCCATGCCAGCCAAGGCGTCGGTGCCCAGCTTGCCCACAAACCAAGTTTCTATCAGGCCCACTGCAGCCTGTGCCACCATCACCAACACCATGGGCGCGCCCAGGCGCAACAGCGTGGGGACGATGGGGCCTTCGAGCAGCAAGCGGGTGCGGGGGTCGAGCGCGGCTTGGCTCGTTGGGGCGTTAGCCGTGCTCATGCAGCCACCACGCGAGGTGGCAGTTCAGCTTCCTTGATCGGCAAGTGAATCAGCGCGGCGCCCACCGCCAGCACGATGTCGGCGTACCAGATCCAGTTGTAGCTGCCCGTCGCTTCAAACACTTTGCCACCCAGATAAGCGCCCAAAAAGCCACCCACCTGATGCGTCAGCATCACCAGGCCAAACAGCGTGGCCATGTGGGAGGTCCCAAAGAACTTGGCGACCAAACCCGCAGTAGGTGGTACCGTGGACAAGAAGCTCACACCCATCACCGCAGCAAACACCAGCACTACGGGGCCCGTTTTGGGGGCGAAGAGAAAGACCACAACCGCAACGGCGCGCACGGCATAGACCAGCGACAACAGAGACTTCATGCGCCAGCGGCCCACCGCCCAGCCCATGGCGATGCTGCCCACGATGTTGAACAAGCCCAAGATGCCCAGCGCCCAGGCGCCCCACTGTGTAGGCAAGCCGCAAGCGGCCACTACACCTGGCAAATGCGTGGCCAGGAATGCCACATGAAAGCCACACACAAAAAAGCCTGTCGCCAGCAACAAGAAGCTTGGCGTGCGCAAGGCTAGGCGCACCGCTTCGCCCGTACCTATGGATTTGACGCCCGGCACTGCCACCTGCACGTTGTTGCCCTTGAGGAAGAAGGCCGCAGGCAGCGCGATCAGCACCAAGCCCGCCATCACCTGCATAGCATTGCCCCAGCCCACGCTGACCATCAGCGCACCGGCAATGGGTGCCATCACAAACTGCCCAAACGAGCCACCAGCATTCACGATGCCCGTAGCCATGCCCCGCTTGTTGGCAGGCAACAGGCGTGTGGTGGCGGCCATCAGCACGGCAGGGCCAGCCATGCCTGCGCCACCTGCGGCCAATACGCCGATCGCAAAAATCAGCCCTGCCGTAGTGGTCATAAAGGGCGTGATGAACGTGCCCAATGCCACCAAAGTGATACCGAGCAGCAGCAGCCTGCCAGCCCCCACGCGATCGGCAAAGGCACCGGCAAACGGCTGCGTCAGCCCCCACCACAGTTGCCCAAATGCAAAGGCCAGGCTGATGCTGCCCACGCCCAAGCCGGTCGACGTATTCAACGAACTAAGAAACAGCCCCATGGTCTGGCGCACGCCCATGGTCAGCGCAAAGGCGCCGGCAGCCGCCAGCAATATCACCCAAACGGCATGGTTGCGAGTCGTCGATGCAGAGGTATCAGACATCGTCTTCTCCAGATTCCAAGGGGGACAGCAGCTCCAGGGATTCGTCGATCAGCGCGTGCAGCGCGTTCACACGCTGCGCACCCAGGGCCGCATTGATGTCCTCTTGCGCAATGCGCCACTTGCGCTGTGCCTCGGCGCGTTTGGTTTGGCCGGCATCGGTCGCGCTGATCAGGCGGCTGCGTGCGTCGTTGCCGGCGTTCACCTCAATCCAGCCCGCGGCAATGAGCGGCTGCAGGTTACGCGACAGCGTGGAGGCGCTGACCCGCATGGCAGCGGCCAAGTCCACCGCGCGAATAGGCCCGAGCTTGACCACATACGACAGTAGCGAGTACTGCGTGCCCTTGAGGCCGGTCTTGCCGACTTCGGCGTCGTAATGCTGGGCCACGCGGCGCATCAGTTGGCGCAGTTTCAGATTCGTGCAGCCCTGCGGCTTGGGAACGTCCGCGACAGCGTCTGGCTTGACAAGTGTTTTCATGTCTATTATTGTACCTACATCTGTTGCATATGCAAGTATATTAAAAGGATCCATCGTGAATGCCATGACCACCCCCTCTACCCTGGATGCCTGGTTAGCCGAAGAAGCCGATATAACCGCCCGCCTAAACGCAGGCCCTGGCCCCGGCGTGGCCCGCCCGGACCAGGTGGCGCACCTGACCGGCATGGAACTGATGCAGGCCATGCTGCGCGGCGAACTACCCTACGCGGCCATTGCCAAGACGCTGGACTTCACCATCATTGAAGTGTCTGAGGGGCGTGCCGTGTTTCAAGGCAGCCCCGGCCCGGCCCACCTGAACCCCATGGGTGGTATCCATGGCGGCTGGTACGCCACCATCCTCGATTCCGCTCTGGGCTGCGCAATTCACACACTGATGCCTGTGGGGCGCGGTTACACCACGGCCGAGCTGAGTGTCAATCTGGTCAAAGCCATCAACCCCGCCAAGACGCCACGCGTGCGCGCCATCGGCACCGTCATCCATTGCGGCCGACAACTGGCCACGGCCGAGGCACGCATCGTCGGCCCCGACGGCACGCTCTATGCCCATGCAACCACCACGTGTCTGGTTTTTGAACTGAAGCGGCAAGCCTAAAGCAGGACGCACAATTCCCCGTAGGGCCGCCCCAAGGGGAATTAGTCCCCTCGGGGGGGCAGCGACCCGCGCAGCGGCGGAGCGTGGGGGCCACTTCTCGTGCACAATTTGCAGCATGCGATTTCTACACACCATGCTGCGCGTTGGCAATCTTCAACGCTCCATCGATTTCTACTCCAAAGTGCTGGGCATGCAACTGCTGCGCA
>JANYEE010000147.1 GCA_025363275.1 Burkholderiales bacterium
CATTCCCTGCGAAAATAGAGCGATGTTTACTGGAATTATCACTGGCGTGGGGCGCATCGTCGCTGTCCATCCCCTCGGAAGCTCTTTAACCCACGGCAAGCGGTTGACCATCGCGTGCCCATTGGGCTATCTGGATGACGTTGGTTTGGGGGACAGTATTGCGCTCAACGGCGCTTGCATGACAGTCACCACCTTCGATCCAGCGCAACTGCAGTTCACGATTGATATTTCTGCAGAGTCGCTCACCAAAACCGCAGGGCTGGACGTTACAGGCCCCATCAACCTGGAAAAAGCCTTGCGTGCAAATGACCGATTGGGGGGACATCTGGTGTCAGGCCACGTGGACGGCATCGGCAAAATCACCCACTTTGCCCAAGTAGGCGAAAGTTGGGAGCTACGGTTAATGGCGCCCGCTGAACTGAGTAAATATCTGGCTTACAAAGGCTCCATCACTATTAACGGGGTGAGCTTGACAGTGAACCGCATCAAGGATTCAGAGCAAGGCTGCGAGGCCAGCATCAATCTCATCCCGCATACCATTGAAAACACGGCACTCGGTGCGTTACGCGATGGTAGTCGGGTCAACTTGGAAATTGACTTGATCGCGCGGTACGTAGAACGAATGTTGACTTCGTCAGCAGCGGGCCACACTCCTCTCCCATCAAAATTTTGACTGCCATGACGACACTTTCCCCAGTAGCTATTTCCCCTGTTGAAGACATCGTGGCTGACATGCGAGCAGGACGCATGGTCATCCTGGTGGATGAAGAAGACCGTGAAAATGAAGGTGATCTAGTTTTGGCTGCTGACCATGTCACACCCGAAGCTATTAACTTTATGGCCCGCTATGGCCGCGGTTTGATCTGCCTGACACTCACCCGTGAACGCTGCGAGTTGCTCAAGCTGCCACCCATGGCCACGCGCAATGGCACAAAGCATTCCACCGCTTTCACGGTCTCTATCGAAGCTGCTGAGGGCGTGACGACCGGGATCTCTGCCGCCGACCGTGCTCGCACGGTGCAAGCTGCTGTAGCTAAAAATGCCACCGTCAATGATCTGGTTCAGCCGGGTCATATATTCCCGTTGCAAGCAGTGGATGGCGGCGTTCTGATGCGCGCGGGCCATACCGAAGCGGGATGCGATTTGGCGGCCATGGCGGGCTGCTCGCCCACCTCCGTCATCTGCGAGATCATGAAAGACGACGGCACCATGGCGCGTCTGCCAGACCTGCAGCTCTTTGCCGCGGAGCATGGGTTGAAAATTGGCACCATTGCCGACTTGATTCAGCACCGCAGCCACGCCGAGTCCCTGATCGAAACACTGGGCAGTCGTAGCATCCAAACCGCCTTTGGTGAATTCACTGCGCAGGCCTATCGGGACACCACGGGTCAAGGCGTGCACTTGGCTTTGGTCAAGGGAACCTGGACTGCTGACGAGTCAATACCTGTTCGTGTGCACGAACCGCTGTCGGTACTAGACGCTCTGGAAGTGGGCCGCACCATGCACTCCTGGAGCCTTGAAACAGCGCTGACTCACATTGCCAAGCTTGGCAAGGGTGTGGTGGTTTTGCTCAACTGCGGCGAAACTGGTGAGCAGCTGTTAGCCCAATTTGAGGGTACGGCGCGTTCGGCCCAAGCCCCCGAGCGTGGCCGTATGGATCTGCGTACTTACGGTATCGGAGCGCAAATTCTGCGTCATGCCGGCGTCCACCACATGACCCTGATGGGTAGCCCCCGCCGCATGCCCAGCATGACAGGCTATGGCCTGGACATCACTGGCTACATTAGTAAGTAAGGACAAGCGATGTTTGGTGCAGACAAAGGCTCGGTCGACTCTACAGACCAACGCATGAATGGTAAGCGGCTCAAAATTGGCATCGTGCAAGCCCGCTTTAACGCCAGCGTGACCGACGCATTAGCGCAAGCGTGCAAAGATGAACTGGTTGCACTGGGCGTATCAGACAAAGATATAGATCACATTACCGTGCCCGGTGCCCTGGAGGTGGCGATTGCATTGCAAGCCATGGCCGAAAAAACCAAGTACGACGCCTTAGTGGCGCTGGGTTGCATCATCCGTGGTGAGACCTATCATTTTGAACTGGTTGCCAATGAGTCAGGTGCTGCCGTCACCCGCATTGGTCTGGACTACCAGCTACCCGTCGCCAACGCCATTCTGACTACCGAAGACATGCCCCAAGCGGTAGCGCGTCAAGTTGAAAAAGGGCGCGATGCTGCCCGAGTTGCCGTTGAAATGGCAAACCTGCTGGAGTCCATCTGATGACTGAATTGAAATCCACCGCCACGACCAAACGCCCGCCTCCACAAAAACGCACCGGCCTCACCAGCACCGGCGCGCGTAAAGCAGGCAGCAAAAATAACCGTAGCCGTGCACGCGAGTTTGCACTGCAAGGGCTCTACCAATTTTTGGTAGGCCGTAACCTGGCCCAGGATATCGATGCTTTTACCCGCGATCTAGCAGGATTTAACAAGGCCGACTCCGTGCACTTTGATGCGCTGCTACAAGGCTGCATTGCGCAAGCAGAACATCTGGATGCGCTTATCACGCCATTACTGGACCGCCCTCTCGCAGAAATTTCTCCCATTGAGCACGCAGCTATGTGGATTGGTGCCTATGAGATGGCACATTGTCTGGATGTGCCTTGGCGTGTTGTTATCAACGAATGCGTGGAGTTAGCTAAAGAATTTGGCGGTACCGATGGTCACAAATATGTGAATGGCGTACTGAACGGCTTGGCTCCCAGCCTGCGCGCGCTGGAGGTCGAGGCCGACCGCGGCCAAACTAAAAAGACCCGCAGCCCCCACGTGGGCTAAACGTCCCATTCGAATTGCTGACCCTCTCTATGCGGATTTCCTCGCGCGCAGAAAAAATTGAACCCTTTTACGTCATGGAAGTGGCCAAAGCCGCTTCCAAACTGGCGCGTGACGTAGCCCACACCGACCGGCCCATGGTGTTCCTCAACATCGGCGAGCCGGACTTCACCGCGGCACCCTTGGTGCAAGAGGCGGCAAACAGGGCCATCCATGCCGGCCACACCCAGTACACCCAAGCGACGGGCCTGGAGCCTCTGCGTGAACGCATTAGCGAATGGTACGCCACACGTTTTGGCGTGCAGGTGCCCGCACGGCGCATAGTAATTACTGCTGGTGCGTCGGCCGCTTTGCATCTGGCCTGTATGGCCCTGATCAATCCGGGCGACGAGTTTTTGATGCCCGACCCCAGCTACCCGTGCAACCGGCACTTTGTCAGCGCCGCTGAAGGGCAAGCAGTTCTGTTGCCCACTTCGGCCCAAGACCGTTTTCAACTCAATGCGGACCAGGTACGGGAAGCCTGGGGGCCAAAAACACGGGGCGTGCTCCTAGCCTCGCCGTCCAACCCGACCGGCTCCTCTATCCACCCGGACGAGCTGCGCAAAATCCACCAAGTGGTGCAGTCGCGCGGCGGTATCACTTTGGTTGATGAGATTTATTTAGGCCTGAGTTTTGATGCGCAGTATGGGCAGTCGGCTCTAGCTCTGGACGACTCAGTCATCAGCATTAACAGCTTCAGCAAATACTTCAATATGACCGGCTGGCGCCTAGGCTGGATGGTGGTGCCAGATGCTCTGGTCGATGTCATTGAACGGTTGGCGCAAAACTTATTCATATGCCCGAGCACCATTGCGCAACATGCTGCACTGGCTTGCTTTGAGGCCGAGAGCCTGGCCTTGTATGAACAACGCCGCGCAGAGTTCAAGGCCCGGCGCGACTACTTCTTGCCAGCCCTGCAGTCTCTGGGCTTGCAAGTGCCAGTGATGCCGGATGGCGCGTTTTACGCCTGGGCCGATTGCAGCCAAGCATGCCAAAAACTAGGTATTAAAGATAGCTGGGATTTTGCGCTGGAAATCATGCAGCGCGCCCACGTGGCGATTACGCCAGGGCGTGATTTTGGTACCGCACAAACCGCACAGTTTGTGCGGTTTTCCACAGCCAGCTCGCTCCCACAGTTGCAAACTGCGGTGGAGCGCTTGCGCGCCGTTTTGCTGTAGCACTACCGCGCCATTTATTCATTGTTGTCAAAGCTGCATTCATGAACCAAGACCTGTCCATCCTCCATCTGGTGCTCAATGCCAGCCTCGTGGTGCAAGCCGTCATGCTGCTACTGGCTGGCGTATCCATTGCCAGTTGGGCCGCTATTTTTCGTAAATTGTTTGCGTTGAACAAAGTCAAATCTTTGAATGAAGAATTCGAGCGCGATTTTTGGTCGGGCACCAGCATCAGCGATTTGTTTGCCAAAGCGACCAAGAACGCTGCGCACTGCGGTCCATTGGAGCGTATTTTTGCGAGCGGGATGCGCGAATTTCAAAAGCTACGCGAACGCCGCGTGACTGATGTGGGCAGTCTGATGGACGGCGCACGCCGCGCCATGCGTGCCAGTTTCCAGCGCGAGCTGGATGTTATTGAAACTAACCTCTCTTTCCTGGCTACGGTGGGTTCAGTGTCCCCTTATGTGGGTTTGTTTGGCACGGTGTGGGGCATCATGCACGCATTCGTTGGCTTGGGCGCACTGCAGCAAGTAACGCTAGCCACCGTAGCACCGGGCATTGCAGAAGCGCTGGTCGCCACTGCCATTGGCTTGTTCTCTGCTATCCCTGCAGTAGTGGCGTATAACCGTTTCTCGCGCGATATTGATCGCATTGCCAACCAGCAAGAAACCTTTATTGAAGAGTTCTCCAATATCTTGCAACGTAACGTGGGCGCACAGCCTGCGCCGGGGCGCTAGGCATGCCCAGCGTTGCAGGAAGGGGGCGCGGGCGGCGCACAATCAGTGAAATCAATATGGTGCCCTTCATCGACGTGATGTTGGTTTTGCTGATCATCTTCATGGTGACCGCTCCCTTGATCACACCCAGCATGATTGACCTGCCCAGTGTGGGTAAAGCCAACAAGCAGCCGGATCAAATCATTCAGGTCATCGTTGGCAAAAACGAAGCTCTGGAGATCAGGGTTAAGGACCAGACCTCCAGTATCACGCTCGAGGGACTTGCAGGTGCAGTCAAGCAAGCCCAGGGCGCAGCAAATACTGCGACAACAAACAACTCCGCCGTCGTCATCAGCGCAGACCGTAATGTCAAATATGAGCGCGTAGTCAAGGTCATGGACACCCTGCAGCGGGCTGGCATTCAACGTGTAGGCCTATCGGTACAGCTGGCGCCATGACGCCCCAGCAGTCCTACCTAGAATTTGCTCCGCCACCCACACCCGGATTGTTACGGGGGGTGCTACTGGCACTCGTGGCCCATGGTGTGTTGCTGGCTATGTTGGCCGTGGGTGTGCATTGGCAGCGCGAGGCGCCCCTGGTGACGGCAGAGGCAGAGCTTTGGTCTGCCCTACCCCAAGAGGCTGCACCGCCAGCGTTACCACCTGAGACCGTCCGAGCGCCAGAGCCGGCCCCTCCAAGGGTGGAACCCCCTACTGCGCCAGAGCCTGTGGCGGCACCATCGCAACCGGACCCCAGCATCGCCATCGAACGTGAAAAAACCAGGCAGCTGAAGGAGCGCCAGCAGAATGAAGTACTGGAAAAAGAGAAAAAGCTGAAGCAAAAGCAACTTGCAGATAAAGCCGTTGCTGACAAAATAGAAAAAGCCAAGACCCAAAAAGCCAATGAACTTGAAGAAGCCAAGAAGGCCCAAGCCGCCCAAGCCGCCAAAGCCAAGCCGCAAGAGTCCCTCGCTGATGCCAAAAAACTGGCCGAAGTGCGTGCCGCAGCCCTGAAACGCATGGCAGCACTTGCCGCTGGCTCAGGCAGCGACACCAGCCAAGGCTCAGCCGCCCAAAGCTCGGGGCCATCGGCCGGCTACGGTGGCCGTATCCGTGCGCGTATCAAGCCCAACATCACATTCACCGACACCATCTCTGGCAACCCACTGGCCGATGTCGAAGTGCGAACATCCCCCGACGGCACCATCATCAGCAGGCGGCTCACCAAATCCAGCGGCGTTAAGTCTTGGGACGATGCTGTCCTGTCAGCCATCGACAAAACTGAGGTGTTACCGCGTGATGTGGATGGACGTGTACCACCCGTTCTGACTATTGGTTTTAGGCCACAGGACTAAATCGATAAGCCGCTATAGTTTTTGTAGCATACTAAGCATTAAATACGCGGGCTGCAAGGCCGTTAGTCACTGTTCACGGTCAGGCCGGGATAGCCAGGCCCCTAATCACCGCTGGGCGGGCCACAAAGGTTTCCAGCACCCGCGCGACCTCCGGGTAATCCTGAAAGCCCACCAGATCGCCCGCTCCGTAAAACCCAATCAAGTTGCGCACCCATGGGAAGATGGCGATGTCGGCAATGCTGTAGTACGCACCCATCACCCACGCTTTACCCTTTAAGTGCTGGTTCAGCACACCTAACAAACGCTTGCACTCAGCCACGTAGCGATCACGGGGACGTTTGTCTTCAAAGTCTTTACCTGCGAATTTGTGGAAGAAACCCAGTTGCCCAAACATGGGCCCGATACCGCCCATCTGGAACATCACCCACTGGATGGTCTCGTAACGCTGCGCCGCGTCTTTCGACATCAATTGGCCGGTCTTCTCGGCTAGATAAATCAAGATGGCTCCAGACTCAAACAGCGCCAGTGGCTTTCCACCGGGCCCATGGGGATCAAGGATGGCGGGGATCTTGTTGTTGGGGTTCAATGAAACGAACTCGGGCGTGAGTTGGTCATTGGTCTGAAAGCTGACCAAGTGCGGTTCATAGGCCAAGCCCATCTCTTCCAGTGCAATCGACACCTTCACGCCATTGGGTGTGGGCAGAGAATACAGCTGTAGGAGTTCTGGGTGCTGAGCAGGCCATTTGTGGGTGATAGGAAAAGCGGAGAGATCGTGCATGGGTGCCTTCAGTTAAAGCGGGAGAATAGTGTTGAAGTTTGAAGGTACGCAATTTTTAATGCGCCTTGTGCAGCAAGGGAAACGCCGCTGTTGTAAGACTCGTGCGCCTTCATGCAAATTAAGGCATCACCCAGGGCCGCACCAGCAGCCACAGCGCGGTGCATAGCACCATGATCGCAAAGGCAATCCGCATACGTCGCTCGGGCAGGCGCAGCGCCAGCGCTACCCCGGCCGACACAGTGAACAAGCCCCCTGCCGCCAGCGGCAGTCCCAACGACCAATCCACACGCTGCGCACTGCTGTACGTAAGCAGTGCGATCATGGAACTTGGCGCCACCAGCGCCAAAGACAGGCTTTGCGCAACAGTCTGCCGTTGACCAAACCAGCCAGTAAAAATAGGTGTGGCGAGCAAGCCCCCACCGACACCCAACAGCCCCATAGAGCTTCCGCCAACAACGCCCACCAGGGGCAGCCAGCGCTCAGGGAGCGTCGCACGCGGCGCTGCCGCGAACGATGGCAGTTTTTGCCGCAACATCCGCACAGCAACAAACAGCAAGAAGAGACTAAACACCGTGCGCATCACGTCGGGGGCCAAGCGAGTTGCCACATGCGCCACAACCCAAGTCGTCAAAGACGCCAAGCCGCCGATTTGCAAAGCCACCTTCAACGGCACCGGCTGGCGCTGGCTGTAGCGCCACCAAGCGATCAGCAGATTGGGCGCCATCATCACCAGCGCAGTGCCCTGCGCCACGGCCTGATCCATACCAAAAGCAAGCACCAGCAAAGGAATCACGATGATGCCGCCGCCGATACCAAACAGACCACCCAAAAAACCGAGGGCGGCGCCCAGGCTGAGCATAGCCAGCAGTTCAGGCACGGAGCTTGCAAGCATACAGCGGCAGATACACTATGATTTTGATAGCAGGTAAGGCATATTTCACTAGGGCCTCAGGCCTATTTCACTTAAAATTAGCATCGCAGGCTCACTCGTAGGCAATCATAGATTTACCCTGGAAGGCCTGGGCGCGCCACGCTGCCAAAGCCGCATCGCTGGGGAAAAATTTGGCTTTATCGTCAAGGTGCAAATCTGCAGCAGCTCCGTCCAGGTCGCCGCCAGGCGTCATACGCTGCAGTTGCAAACGCACTGACATACCGCGCACCAGCTCACCTTGCTCCGACATTTCACGCTCCACGGGGAATTCGCGCAGCATGGCAGATACGTCGGGCGCGCGATGCTGGCCACCCAACTGCACTGCTACTCGCAGGTACTTACCAAATCGGCAGCGTGCCTGCTCAAGGCTCCAAACCTGCTGCGCCACGAAGCGCGCAGCGAAGCCATTGCGCCCCTGCTGCAAACGGCCACTGATGATGACCAGGGTGTCGTCCTGCAACAGATTACGGTAGGTGTTGAGCAAGTTTTCATCCGCCGTAGCCTCAATCGCTGCGGACTTGTCGTCCAGCGTGAAGATGCCCACCTTGCCGCGGTTGCCGTTAATCACTTTGAAGCCGCTAATAATTCCTGCCAACACCTGTGGCTCGCGGGTATCCACCATTTCCTCAATCGGGCGCTTGGCAAAACGGCGCACTTCTAGGGCCATCTCGTCAAATAAATGGCCCGACAGGTAGAAGCCCAACGCAGCCTTTTCCTGCATCAACTGCTCTCGCACACCCCAGGGCAAAACATCTACCAAATCGGGCTCTTGCGTACTGGATCCGTGATCATCGTCACCGCCCATGTCAAACAGGCCATGCTGATTGGCATTGGCAGCCGATGCGGCGGCAAAGTCGAACGCGCGGTCAATGGACTCCGCCAGGGACGCGCGATTAAGCTGCAGAGTGTCGAACGCACCAGCCTTGATGAGCGCATCCACGCAGCGCTTGTTCAAGCGGCTACGCTCGACACGGCGGGCAAAATCAAAGAGGCTCTTGAACGGGCCAGCCTCCTGTGTGGGACCGCGGCCCTCACGCGCCGCCACAATCGCCTCAATGGCTTGCTGACCCGTACCCTTGATAGCCCCCAGCCCGTATCGGATCTCCTTATTCGAGATCGGCTCGAAGCGGTGAAACCCGCGATTGATATTGGGCGGCTCAAAGCTAAGGCCCATCTTCTCGGCATCTTGGAACAGCACCTTGAGCTTGTCGGTGTCATCCATTTCCACAGTCATATTCGCGCAGAAGAACTCGGCCGCGTAGTGCACCTTGATCCAGGCGGTGTGGTACGCCAATAGCGAATACGCCGCAGCGTGCGACTTGTTGAAGCCATAGCCAGCAAATTTCTCCATTAAGTCAAAAACTTCGTCGGCCTTTTCCTCACTAATGTCGTTCTTGGCAGCGCCCGCGCGGAAGATGCTACGGTGCTCTGCCATCTCTTCGGCCTTCTTCTTGCCCATGGCCCGGCGCAGCATGTCAGCGCCCCCCAGCGAGTAGCCACCCAGAATCTGTGCAGTCTGCATCACCTGCTCTTGGTAGACCATGATCCCGTAGGTCTCTGAGAGCATCTCAGCTACCAGCGGGTGGGGGTACTCAATCACCTCTTTGCCATGCTTGCGCGCTACAAAGCTGGGGATCAGGTCCATAGGGCCGGGACGGTACAGCGCGTTCAACGCAATCAGATCCTCCAAGCGGCTGGGCTTGGCGTCCATCAGCATGCGCTGCATGCCCACGCTCTCGAACTGAAACACGGCCTCGGTCTTGCCTTCACTGAACAGGCGGTAGACCTTGGTATCGTCTAGCGGCAGGTTCTCGTAAGCAAAGTTTTCTTGACCTGCATGGCGGTGTCGGATGAATTCACGTGCGATTTCCAAAATCGTCAACGTCGCAAGGCCCAAGAAGTCGAACTTCACCAGGCCAATAGCCTCTACGTCGTCCTTGTCGTACTGGCTCACCGCCGAGTCGCTGCCGGGCTGTTGATACAACGGGCAGAAGTCGGTCAGCTTGCCGGGCGCGATCAACACGCCCCCGGCATGCATGCCGATATTGCGGGTCATACCCTCTAACTTGCGCGCCATCTCCAGCAACGTCTTGACGTCTTCTTCTTTCGCTTCCCGCTCGGCCAGAATCGGCTCCGCTTCACTGGCGTAGATGTACTTGTCGTTCTTCTTGCCATCTGTGGGCGGCAACTGCAGCGTCACGTTAGTGCCGGGCTTGTTGGGGATCAGCTTGCTGATGCCATCGCAAAACATGTACGGCATGTCCAGCACCCGGCCTACATCACGGATCACACCGCGCGCGGCCATGGTGCCGAAGGTTGCGATCTGGCTCACGGCTTCTTTGCCGTATTTCAGCTTCACATAATCAATGACACGGTCACGGTTGCTTTGGCAAAAGTCAATGTCAAAATCGGGCATAGAAACCCGCTCAGGGTTCAGGAAGCGCTCAAACAGCAGGTTGTACTGCAGCGGATCGAGATCGGTGATCTTCAACGAATACGCGACCAGCGAACCTGCGCCAGAACCGCGGCCCGGTCCCACCGGGCAGCCATTGTTCTTGGCCCAGTTGATAAAGTCCCCCACGATCAGGAAGTAGCCAGGAAAGCCCATCTTCAAAATCGTGCCGATCTCAAACTCCAGACGCTCAATGTAGCGTGGCATCTGTGCCTGACGCTCATCCGCCTTGGGGTAAAGGTGCAGCATGCGATCTTTGAGTCCCTCAAAGGATGCGTAGCGGAAATACTCCTCCGGCGTTAACTGCTGACCATTCACAAGCGGCGTTGGAAATTCTGGCAAATAGTTCTTGCCCAGCACTAACGTCAAACTACAGCGCTTGGCAATCTCCACCGTGTTGGCTATGGCCGAGGGAATATCCGCAAACAAGACCTCCATTTGCGCAGCACTTTTGAAGTACTGATCGCGCGTAAAGCGCCGCACCCGCTTAGGGTTGCCCAAAATCTCGCCATCGGCAATACACACACGGGCTTCATGGGCCTCGTAATCGTCCTCCAGCGTGAACTGAATCGGGTGCGTGGCAACCACAGGCAGCTTGATGCGCGCTGCCAATTGCACGGCGGCCATCACATGGGCTTCATCATCAGCCCGCCCAGCGCGCTGCAGTTCGATATAGAACCGATGCGGAAAGACCCCGGCCAATTGAAGCGCAGCATCGTGGGCCCGCCCGGCGTCACCCTGCACAAGGGCCTGGCCCACTGGACCGGCCTGGGCGCCGGACAAGGCAATCAGCCCCTCACCCAGCTCCCTGAGCCACGCCAGCTTCATAACTGCCTGGCCTTTGACGATATTTTGCGTGTAAGCCCGGGCGATCAGCTCCGACAGATTCAGGTAACCCTGCTTGCTTTGCACCAGCAGCACCAAGCGAGACGTGGCAGTGGCATCCGTACCCAGGCCTTCCAGCAGAATTTCAGCGCCAATCAGTGGCTTCACCCCCTTGCTGCGCGCTTCTTTGTAAAACTTGATGGCGCCAAACAGATTGTTGAAATCGGTAATCGCCAGGGCGGGTTGGGCATCCTTGGCGGCAACTTTGACGACGTCGTCAATACGGTTAGTACCGTCAACGACGGAAAATTCGGTGTGCAGGCGCAGATGGATAAACATACAGCGATTGTAGGTTTCCCCCCGGGTTTGCAGTTTGCCCTTGCCCGTAAAATTGTGGTGTGAATTCTGTACTGAATATTTCTGCCTATAAATTCGTATCCTTACCCGATGCGGCTGCATTGCGTGAGGTACTTTTAGACCGTGCTCAGGCATTGCATCTCAAAGGCACCATTCTTTTAGCCTCTGAGGGTGTCAATATGTTTCTGGCGGGGCCGACCGATGATGTGCATGCCTTTGTAGCCCAGTTGCACACCGATGCGCGCTTTGCCGATATCACGCCCAAAGAGAGTTGGTCCGACGCACAACCTTTCAAGAAGATGCTGGTGAAGGTGAAGGGTGAGATCATTCGCATGAACCACCCCGCTATTCGTCCTGCCGAGGGTCGCGCTCCTTCGGTTACCCCTGCCACCATGAAGCGCTGGCTGGACCAGGGCCACGACGACGATGGCCGCCCGGTCGTGACGCTGGATACACGTAACGACTTTGAAGTCGACGAGGGTACGTTTGACAACGCCATTGATTGGCGCATCACCAAGTTCACAGAATTTCCGGATGCGCTTCGTAGCCACCTGGACGAACTCAAATACAAGACCGTGGTGAGTTTTTGCACCGGCGGCATCCGATGCGAAAAGGCCGCCATTCTGATGCGCGAAGAAGGCTTGGAACACGTCTACCAACTGGATGGCGGCATCCTTAAGTATTTTGAAGAAACCGATGGGGCGCACTACCACGGTGGCTGCTTTGTGTTTGACGAACGCCGCGCGGTAGACCACCAGCTCCACGTGATGGAGAACCCTCAGGTAAAGACTCCCGCATGAACGAGCGGCAGGGTAAAGGTAAATTCGCAGTCTCCAGCGGACCGGTCAACCGCCGAACTGCTACACACGCTCAGCGCGAAGCGCAACCGCGCCATTCTCCAGTGGCGTTATCCCGATTAAAGGCCGCCCGGGCCAAACAGCGCCTGGGTGCGTCATTGCAGCAACGATTCTCTTCGGGCTCAGCATGGTCGGGCGCACACACCTTGGCGAGCGGTACCTTGGTGTTACAAGCCGTGGGTTGCACGCTGGGGGCTACTGCTGTCTTCCTGGGGATTATTCAAAATACGTGGCCTATCGCTGCTGCGGGTACGGCCACCGTGCTGGGTTTGGGAATCTGGATGTTGCTAGACCAGCGGCGACGTAGACAATCCGTGTTTGGATCCGAAAGCGATTTTTCGGTGTGGCTGGAACCCGAACACTTGGGACGGCTGGACGCTCTCATGGAACAGTTGGCGAAGGAATCATCGCAATTCACTGTCGACGCACTGTGTCAGTTGAAAGACACCTTGAGCCGATGCGCGAACCTAGTGGGCGATAGCGCAACACCGGTCCTGGCCGCTCCCGAAGACATCCTGTTTATCCGCGAGGCCATCTGCCGCTATGTCCCCGACTCGATTCAGGCTTGCTTAAAAGTGCCTGCAACGGACCGCGAAAGCCGTGTCATCGACGATGGCAAAACCGCCATGGACTTGTTGCATGCGCAACTCACCTTGTTGGATACACAACTGCAACTGCGAGAAGCGCGGCTGAGCCAGCTGGCAGGTGAAGCACTGTTGCAACAACAACGCTTCCTGGCCGCCAAAACCGATACACCGCGCTGAATCGACCTATTGAATCGCAGCCGGCTTGGCCTTAGGGTCCGCGTGTGACACCCGGTCCATTAACTCGGCTTCATGCTGATCGCGCACGGTCTTGGCCACGGTAAAGGTGCTGCTCACCAGGTAGAGCCAACTCACCACCATAAAGCCCTTTTGCCAATCCACGATATTCATGCGCCATAGGCCCCAGGCCGTGAGGGCAAAGGCTGCGGCAAATGCGATCCACACAGCCAAGACCCATGAGGATGTGTCTACCTGGCCATCGCGGTTGTCACGAATCGTTTTAGCCACAGCAAATGACGAGAACAAACAAAATGTCAGGCCGATGGCTAGGAACGCGCGGTCAAGCTCTTGCCCGGGCAGATAGATCACGCCCAGCGCACATGCGGCCAGCGAAATACCAAACGAAAGCCACACTTGCATGCGCCAGCCGGAGGTATCGCGTTGCATCACATATTGAGTTGCCATAAAAATCCTCTTGCTTGTTATGAAATTACAGTGAAACCGGGCCACTCAAGGCCACCTTGGTTGCCTCTCGGGCTTGTGCTTGACGGGTCTTGTCGATGTAGGTGTCGGCCCGCGCCAGTTGCTCTTTGAGCATTGCGTTGTTCTGGCCCATCACCGCAATCGACTTGCTGCGGAAATCGTCCATAGCGTCCATGGCCTTGAAGGTCTGGTCGAACATCTCCTTCATCTTCTCCACGCCCAGCATCGGGTTCTGCGCAAACTCGGTCGTCTTCTCTACATGGGTGCCCAGTTGGCGTCCCGTCTCAGCCACCAGGTTGTCGATGGCGCTGTTTACGCCCGTCAGCATTTCCATCACCTTGATCTGGTTGCCCGTGGCGCGCGCTACGGTCTGGGCCACAGCCAAAGCGCTCATGCCCGTAGTGGCAACGCGGGAGCAGCCATTCATCATTTCGCGGCCGGTTTTCTTCAGCACATCCAGCGCCAGGTAGCCATTGGTACACACCGCCTGTTGGGTCATCATGTCTTGCAGATTCTGGCGGGCGTAGAACAACACCTCTTGCTCTAGCGCCTTGGCTTTCTGCGGATCAGTCGCTTGCAAGGCCTGCACCTTGGCGGCTAGCTTGGCATCTAGCGTCTCCGCGAAGTAAATCGCCGCAGACAACTTTTGCATGGCTTCCCACAGCTTGCCGCGCGTGGCTTCAATATCCACCACATCGCGCTGCATGTCATCGCGTGCGGCATAAATTTGCTGCATGCTTTTTTGCAACTGCGTGCCCGCACTTTGGAACTTGCGAAAGTAGGCTTGCAGTTTGTTGCCATAGGGAATGATGCCCAGCAGCTTTTGCGGCTGAAACAGATCCCCTTCCTTGCCTGGGTTTAGATCATCCAGGTGACCCCGCATATCCTGAATCGCCTTGAAGGCGCTGCTGTCTTCCACGCCTGCAAAGTTGCGCTGCATGAGCCGTCCCTGCATCAAGCTGGAGGCCACCGATATTTCTTCACGACCCAGCGCAAATGCACTGTCCAGGCGAGATTTAAAAGCTTCGCTTTGTAGGTCCTCGCTCAGTAAGCCATTCATGAAGCGCTCCACTTGGTCATCGACCGCCATCTTGGTATCGGCCTGCAACGGCACGGCGCTCTTGGCCACCTCCTGGGTCAGCGGCTGAATGACTTCAGGCGGTATCAGGGTGAAGGCGGGTACGGACACGGCCACTGAAACGGGTTGGACGTCAGACATAAGGACTCCTAAGTTCAGAAAACGAAAAAATCAAACGATGGTGAGCAAGGCTTGCACCTGACTTTGTAGCAGCGCAGGTTGCACGCTTGCGCTGGCCAAAGGTGCCCCTACATTCAGTCCCACCCGGTTGAACATGCCGCGCCTGAAAGGCCGCACCATGGCACCGCCCTGCTCTACGCGGCTAAAGAATGAGCCCCACAAATTAGTCAGTGCCATGGGCACTACCTCCACCGCAATGCCTTGCTGGGTGGTGCGCTCCAGGATCTTCATGATGCCGCCCTTGAATTCTTGCAGATGACCGTCACGGGTGATGCCCCCTTCGGGAAAGATGCACAACAAGTCGCCATCTTTGAGCACCCGGGCGGCTGCGTCAAATGCAGCCTCATAGGCCTTGGGGTCTTGGGTGCGCGGCGCTATGGGGATGGCTTTGGCCAGGCGAAACAACCAACCCAGCACCGGCACTTTGAAGATCTTGTGGTCCATGATGAAACGAATCGGACGCGGGCTGGCCGCCATCAACAACACAGCGTCTACAAAGCTCACGTGGTTACACACCAGAATGGCGGCGCCCTGCGTGGGAATGTGCTCATCGCCCGTCAACTTGAAGCGGTAGATCACACGCGACACCACCCAAGCTACAAAGCGCAACAGGTACTCTGGCATCAGCATGAAGATGTAGAACGCAACAATCGCATTCGCAATACCCGTGAACAGAAAAATCTGTGGAATCGTAAAGCCAGCCGTGAGCAAAGCACCGGCAATCACCGAGCTGCCAATCATGAACAACGCATTCAATATATTGTTGGCCGCAATGATGCGGGCACGGTGCGTCGGCTGGCTGCGCAGCTGAATCAGCGCATACATGGGTACGCTGTAGAGCCCGGCAAACAAGCTCAGCAATATCAAGTCTGTCATCACGCGCCAGTGGGCAGGCTCGGCGATGAAAGCGCCCACACCAGCGGCTACGTTGGGTGGCAGACCCTGCAGTGCAAAGTACAAATCGATCGAGAACACGCTCATACCAATGGCGCCCAGTGGAACCAGGCCAATCTCAACATGGCGCTTACTAAGCACTTCACACAGCAACGAGCCTGTGCCGATGCCGATAGAAAACAGCACCAACAGGAAAGACGCTACCTTCTCATCACCCTGCAAGACTTCTTTGGCCAGGCTCGGGAATTGGCTGAGGAAAACCGCACCAAAGAACCACATCCAGCTGATACCCAGCAGCGAACGAAACACCACCAAATTACCATGGGCCAGTGTCAGATTGCGCCAGGTTTCAGATACAGGATTCCAGTTGATTTTCAGACTGGGGTCGGTAGCAGGTGCAGACGGTATGGCCACGGCCACAGCGCGCCCAATCAGCGCCAATACCAGACAAGCAATGGCCACATCACGGTGCCCCACTTCGGGTATCGCTACCAGCAAACCGCCGGCGACTTGGCCCAAAAGGATAGCGACGAAGGTGCCCATCTCGACCATACCGTTTCCGCCTGTCAGCTCACGCTCGGACAACACCTGTGGCAGGTAAGCAAATTTAACGGGACCAAATAACGTGGAGTGCAGACCCATCAAAAAAGTGCACGCGAGCAGCACGATGACATCATTGGCAATGAAGCCATACGCAGCCAAAGCCATGACGCCAATTTCCAAGTTCTTAACAAAGCGGATCATGACCGTTTTGTCGTACTTGTCAGTCAATTGACCGCTGGTGGCTGAGAAAAGTAAAAAGGGCAAGATAAACAAGGCACCGATCACCAGGCCCGCCATTTTGGGCTCCATCCAGCTCACGCTGAGCTGGTAAGTCACCATCACAGTAAAGGCAAATTTGAAGAGATTGTCGTTGGCAGCACCCGAGAACTGGGTCCAGAAAAACGGCGCAAAACGCCGTTGTTTAAGCAAGGCGAACTGATTCGGATGATCGGGTTGGCTCACGTTGTATTCCCTTTTGCTATCTTGTATGGGGTGCGGATCCGGCCGCCCGTTGGCAGCCTAACCCGAGCGTCATTGTGCATGACGAAAAATGCAGGAATTACGGCCATGGCGGCTGCCACTCAATACGCCTCGGGGCGGGACATCGTTCTCATGGTGCGGTAGTCCTGTTGCAGTGGTGAATGCAACGGAGTCTGTGGTGCAGCACACACAAGCAGCGCACAATAGTGAACCCGGATGCATTTTCGATACCTAAAGTACTATTTATCAATACCCATGAGCACCACCGCAGACCTTGTACTGGCCCTCAAAAAAGAGCTTAAATCGGCGCAAATGACCTACGCCGACCTGGCTGCAGCGCTGGGCATGGCTGAATCCAGCGTGAAGCGCATGCTGGCCAAAGGCGATATGCCGCTGTCGCGCATTGATGCCATTTGCCGCGCACTTAAACTGGACTTTGCCGACGTGGCGCGGCGCGTGGCCGATGCGCAGCCGCTGTTGGCGCAGCTGACCCAAGACCAGGAGAAGGCCGTGGTGGCCGACAAGAAGCTGCTGCTAGTGGCGATTTGCGTGCTCAGCCAGTGGACGCTGGAGCAAATCACCTCCGCCTACCGCCTGACTGAGGCCCAGTGCGTGGGTTACTTGGTCAAGCTGGACCGCATTGGCATCATTGAGCTGCGCCCACTGAACCGCTACCGCCTAAAGTTGGCCAAAACCTTCCGCTGGCGACCGCATGGCGCGGTGATGGACTACTTTCGGGACAATGCCCTGCTCGACTACTTCTCAGGGGGGTTCAACGGCGACAGCGAAGGCTTGTTGCTGGTGCATGGCTCCATCAGCCGTAGCGTGGCACCGTCGTTTATGGAACGCATGCAGCGCGTGGCGCAAGATTTTGCGCAGCAGCATTTGGCAGACCAAAAAGTCAACGACAAAGATCGCGAGGGCTATACCCTGCTGCTGGCCATGCGCAGTTGGGAGTTTGAGGCCTTCACCAACC
This sequence comes from Burkholderiales bacterium, assembly GCA_025363275.1. GTDB lineage: Bacteria > Pseudomonadota > Gammaproteobacteria > Burkholderiales > Burkholderiaceae_C > Allorhodoferax. The sequence continues at coordinate 17,711 of JANYEE010000147.1, forward strand.
TTCGGCGCTAACTCGCCGTTAACAACTCAATATCGTCCATGGGATAGTGCTTGCGGTGGTGCGTCCACAGTGGGCAACGGTGCACGCGCGCAGTGGCGGCCAGTACATAGTCCTCCAATGCGATGCCCGAAAAGGCCTTGGCAAATTGGTTGGCATAAACACCCGCAATGCGTCCCGTTTCGATGTCCATGTCAATCCTATGGCACACATCAAACAGCGCTTCAATATCTTTATGCTCTCGCTTGAAGGCGCCCGCGTACACCTCGGTTACTACGATAGGGCAGATAAGAAACTGGGTTTGAGCTTCCAGCAATGCCAGAGAACGATCGACAATCGTCGGCACCTTTTTTAGCAAATCGATAACGATATTGGTGTCCAGCACTAGACGCTCGGGCGTCATACGTCCTTACTGGCTCGCACTAAGCGGCTCTTGCTGCGAACGGCGCGCACATAGTCCTCAGAGTCCACTTCCGCAAAGCTCTCTAGCGGCTTGAGCCGCGCAAAGAAAGCTTTTGCATCGGCTAATGGGTCTTTCTGAATGTCTCTTTCTAGCGTGCGGCGAATCAGCTCAGAAATGCTTACGCCCACGCTGCGTGAACGAATTTTCAGGCTGTCGTACAGCGCATCTTGCAGGTAGATTTGGGTGCGGTGCATGGTCAGAATCAAGTTGATGTATGAATATATACATCACACTGCAGGCGCGCGTTCTCCGGTTTGCAAACGCCACAGTGCAGCGTAGCCACCATTGCGTGCCAGCAGCACGTCGTGCGTGCCACTTTCCACGATGCGGCCAGCTTCCAGCAAATGGATGCAATCGGCCTGGCGCACGGTGGACAAGCGGTGGGCAATGACGATGGTCGTGCGGCCCTGGCTCACCACCTCCAGCGAGCGCTGGATGGCGGCTTCGGTCTCGTTGTCCACCGCGCTGGTGGCTTCGTCCAGCA
>JANYEE010000166.1 GCA_025363275.1 Burkholderiales bacterium
ATAGACCGCCGATCAGCTTGTAGTGCGCCGGTACATCAAAGGCCTGCCGCACCGGGCCTGCCCAGGTGGCCAGCGCGCCCTGGGCGCAGGTGCCCAGCCCGTGCGCGTGGGCGCTGAGCATCAGGCTTTGCAAGTAGATGCCAGCATCCAGCACCGAAAACTCGCGCAGGCCGCTGTGCACGAAGACAAAGATGGCGGTCGGGGCGCCGAAGAACTCAAAGTTGCGGCGCATTTGCGCTTCGCGGGCGGCGTGGTCTTTGCGGCCTATTCCCAGCAGTGCATACAGGCCGTGGCCGGTAGCGCGGCGCTGGGGCTGCAGGTCTTGGGGGTAAGCAAAGTTGGTTTCAAAGTCGCCGTCGGGTAGCACATGGCGTTGGCGGGTGAGTAGTCGCAACTTGCCCCGCCAGCCTTGGCGCTGGGCTTGCATTCCTAGCTCAAAACGCTCGGTAAGCTGTGCTGCCAAGCGGTCCCGCACCGCGCCAGATGCCACGGCAATGCGGTAGGGCTGGGTGTTGGACCAGCTGGGGGCTTGGTTGGCGTCTGCCAAAACGCTTTGTAACAGCGCTTCGGGAATCGGCTCGGGTAGAAAATCGCGCACGCTGCGGCGGCTGCGGATCAGGTCGGAGAAGCTGGGGGCTGTGGTCATGACGTGGGCGCCTAGGCGGCTGTGTTGCTGGTCGGGCGATCAAGCGTGGGGTGCTCTGCAAACCACCTCAGCGTATCTTCCCAAAGGGGTTGGGCCTGGCGGCGGAAATAGCCCATGTGCCCGATCGGGCCAATACCTTGGATTGCCGGGTCTATGTCAACGCGCTCCAAAGGTGCGTTGCGATACGACGCCATAAAGGCATCGCGCGAAGCGGGTGGGGCCCAGAGGTCGTCGGTGGCGTTGGCCGCGACGATGGGGGTAGTGACGCTGTCAAAAAGGCCAGCCACCTGGGGCATGGCCGGATCATCAAAAAAGTAGCGCGGGAACCGGCACCAGTGCTTCCAGTCGCGGTAAACGCCCAGCGGCAGGTCTTCGCCCATTTTGAGCTTGCTCCAGGCCAGGTAACCTTTCCAGCGGGTGAGCAGGGGGCCTATCACCTGCCACATCAGCAAGACCTTGAATTGCTCGGCACGCGGCATCCAGCCGTGCCAACCTGCGCCGGTGGCAAAGGTGTAAAAACGCGCCACTTTATGGTGGTTGGGCAGCAGGCCGAAGGCGTGGCCGCCAAACGAGTGGCCGACCATGAACAGTGGCAGGGTGTCAGTGGCCATGGCATCCACTGCGGCACGCACATCCTGAAATGCCCAGTCCAGGTAGTTCATGCGGAATCCGCGCAGGCTGGCGGGCTTGGAGAGGCCAATGCCGCGATAGTCAACCGTGAGCACGGTGTAGCCCTGCTGGGCTGCGTACAGCGCAAAGTTGCGGTAGAAGAGTTGAGGCACACCGGTAGCACCCGCCACCACCAGGTGGGCGCGCACGGGGCCGACCGCGGGGTAGCGCAGGGCCTGCAAGGCAAATCCGTCGCTGGCGTGCAGCGTGATGGGTTCGGGTGCGGTGGGCAAAATCGGGTTTGTCATGGTGGGTGTCATGGCTTGGGCGGTAGGCTGAGGCGAATCAGATCCACCAGGGCTTCGGTAGTGTTTTGCATGGCGTGCACTTGTCCCGCCACGCGGGCTTGCAAGAGGGCGCCTTCGTAGGCGGACACCATCAGCGCCGCGAGGTTGGCGCTGCGTACGGGTGCAATCCCGGCGGCTTGCAAGGCATCCGCCAGGTGGGTACGAATGCTAGAAAAACCTTGGGCCAAGGCGGTGCGGATGGCCGCGTCATCAGGGGTGGATTCCAGGGCGATGGAGGCCAGAGGGCAACCCTGCTCAAACCCACTGCCGACCAAGAGCTTTTGGGCCGAAACCATCCAGGCCTGCAATGCGTCTGCGGGGTTGGCATGGCGTGTGAGCAGCTTTTGCAAACCGCCCGTCATGTGGCTGACCACGGTTTCGATGGCGGCAATGGCCAACTCGGACTTGCCACCCGGAAAGTGGTGGTAGAGCACGCCCTTGGGGGCACCGGCGTCGGCCAGTAGTTCGCTTAATCCCACACCGTGGTAGCCCTTGCGGCGCAGGGCACTCAGCATGGCGGCGATCAGCCGGTCGCGGGTCGATAGGGGGCTGTCGCTCTCAGAAGTGACAGACAAGGTGCGGGTAGACATGCGTTGATTCTATAGACCAGTCGGTCTAGTCGTCAACATCCAAGACGTCGCGAATGCGACGCTGCCGGCTAGGGCAGGGTGTGCAGTGGAATGTCTTTGGAAACTGCCAACGCGTCTAGTTGGGCACGGGTTTGCCCCAACAAATAGTCGGCAATAGCCTGATGGGTGGCCGGTGCAAACATCGCCATGATGTTGCCGCTGGGCAAGCCCACGGCGGTGGCCAAAGACGCCGCGAAGTGAGGTTCCAGCGCCGCCAGCGCCACGCGTCCGTCTTTACAGTGGTAGACCCTGTACCCGGCGTGCCCGCCACCCACGGCAGCACCTTGAGTCGTCAAGCCCCAATGGCGCGGCAGGGCCAAATAGGCGGCGGCGTCGGACAGGGCGACTTCGAGGCGCACGCCTTTACCGCTCGTTAACTGCTGCAGCCGTGCTTGCAGCACGGCCTCACTGGCCATCAAGGAGCCGCCCATGTCAGCATACAAAGTTGGGGGTAAATCCAGCCCGGTAACAAGGTGGCTTTCAGCCAGATAAGTCAGATCGTGCCCTGGCTCCTCGGCCCGCGCGCCCGGCGCACCGACGATAGCCACGCAGGACAGTTGGGGGTAAAGTTTGTGCAGGGTCTGCCATTCGAGCCCCAGTTTGGTCAGTGCTGACGGGCGAAAGCTGGTCAGCAGCACATCGGCCTTGACCAGTTCGCGGTGCAGAGCTTTTCGGCCTTTCTCGGTTTTCAAATCTGCCTGGGCAATACGCACTTGGTGGTGCAGTTCGTCATAGGCACCGCGGTTGTAAAGGCCCATGGGGTCGCCCGATGTGCCCTTGGGCGCACTGGGGTGGGGCGGTGGTTCCAGCTTGACACAGCTCGCGCCCATCTGCTGGCAGCGCATCAGGGCGGCAGGGCCGGGCAGATTCAGCGCCAGGCTGACAATGCGAACACCCTTCAAGGGTTTGAGCGGTTTCACAGTTGATGGTTTGAGGGCTGCAGTGGTATTCATGGGTGTGATGGAAATGGCTTGCGTTGATGATAATGGCGCATAGTCTTGGCAGGCGTCCCGCAAATGCCAGTGCAAACCGACTCAAGTACCTTGTGAATAACGACCAACTCGACTTTGCCTTTGTCGCTGAACTGCCGACGGCAGAAGTGACTCGCCCCAAACGCGCTGCGCGTGCCAAGTCTGTAAACCCGCCGATGGTGCCGGTGCAGGCAACTTTGCAGCCAGCGCCGCAGCCTCCCGCCGTGGACCTGGACGATGCAGAGCGCATGGCCCGCGCGCTCGAGGCCCACCCCGACTACCGTGTCATGCGCCGTCTGGTGCCCCAGCTGCAATGGGCGCCTGCGCAGGAACAGCGCGTTTGCACTGTGGTAATTCTGGATACGGAGACCACCGGGCTGGACGCGGCCAAGGAAAAGATTATTGAACTGGCATTGCTCAAAGTGCAGATTGATTTGGATACCGGACTGCCCGTGGGCGATGTCATCGTGTACGACGAACTGGAAGATCCCGGTATTCCAATTCCCAAAGAAGTCGAGAAAATCACAGGTATTAACTCAGCCATGGTGGCAGGCAAGCGACTAGACGAAGGCCGTATTGCAGCGCTCATGGAGGGCGTGGATGTGGTCATCGCCCACAACGCGGGATTTGATCGGCCGTTCGTTGAATCCCGTCTGCCGCATTTCAGCCAGTTAGCATGGGCATGCTCGTTCGCTGACATTTCCTGGAAAGACCAAGGCCGCAGTTCCGCCAAGCTAGAGAGCCTGGCCCAAGCTTTGGGCTACTTTTATGATGCTCACCGGGCCGAGATGGATTGCCATGCGCTGCTGGCGGTGTTGGCCGCGGCTTTGCCCGTTACGCCCGCGCCCATTGCGGCAGATCGGATTACGCCGTCCAACACGGGTCTCGCCTGGTTGATTGGTAAGGCGCAACACCCGACCTACCGTTTGCAGGCTACCAACGCCCCGTTTGACGCCAAAGACAAACTCAAAGCGCGCGGTTACCGCTGGAATGCTGAGCAAAAAGTTTGGCATACCCGCCTTGACAGCCCGCATGCTTTGCACGAAGAGTGCGCCTGGCTTAAAGAAAACGCTTACCACCAGCGCTCTGCCGTGGTGCAGGTGGAAAAGCTGGATGCGCAGGTGCGTTACTCCAATCGGCCCGGCGAGACGCTTTACCAACAACTTTGAGCATCAACCACGGTGAGAACACGCGTATGCACCAAACGAATTACACATTGATAGGGGTACAGACAGGCGAAGCCCGCAAGGTCAAAATCGCCGGTCGCTCGGTATTAACTGCCATTCACAAGTCGTCCGTGACAGGAGATGTACCCGTCGGACCTTTGGGTTTGTTAGGCGATGAGCAGGCAGATTTGTCAGTGCATGGCGGGTTGGATAAAGCAATTTACGCCTACCCGACCGAGCACTATCCCTTTTGGAAAGAGGCGCGGGCGGAGGCGGGTGTTGCTGGATTGGATGTGGCACTGGCATGGGGCGCGATGGGCGAAAACCTGAGTTTGCAGGGTTTGCTGGAAACCGATGTTTGGTTGGGGGACTCGCTGCGTTTTACGAACTGCTTGCTTCGGGTGACGCAACCACGCGAGCCCTGCTTCAAGTTCAACGCTGCGATGGGCTTTAACCATGCTGTCAAGCGGATGGGGCAAACAGGCCATTGTGGGTTCTATCTGGCGGTGGACGAACCAGGAACCGTGTGTGCTGGCGAATCTTTTTCGCTTCTGCCTGGTACACGGCGTGTGAGCGTGCCCGATAGCTTTCAGGCCAAGATGTTCAGGCAGTCGCGTTGAGCCGAATGTGTGAAAAGCCCTGTGCCAGGCTTCTTTTTACCCATCTTCGTACGTTACCCCACATTGCCGCGCTGGCTTGGTGCACAATGTTTTACTTAACAACACAATGACGTGAATGTGCCTGGCATGCAGACCGATACAGATACGTTGCATTTTCTAGACGACGATCAGCCGACTGGAGCCGCCAAAGAACTGGTGTGGCGGCTTATGGTTGTCGATGATGAACCCGATGTGCATCGGGCGACGACGTTCGCCTTGACGGGCGTCAAAATTCTGGGTCGTCCGTTAGAGTTTTTGCATGCTTACTCGGCCGCTGAGGCGGAGTCGCTGCTGAAAACGGAGCAGGACGTTGCTGTAGTGCTATTGGATGTGGTCATGGAACGGGAAGACGCGGGTCTGGCCCTAATAAAAACAATTCGCCAAGATTTAAAGCTCACTGAGCTTCGTATTATTTTGCGCACGGGTCAACCCGGCTATGCCCCCGAAATCGAAACCATCCACGATTTCGATATCAACGATTACAAGACCAAGTCTGAACTGACGCGTACCAAGCTTTATGCCACAGTGACCGCTGCACTGAGGGCTTTTGAGCAAATTCGCAAGCTTGATGAGTTGGCGTTTTACGACCACTTGTGTAATCTGCCCAACCGCAATCGATTTTTGGGGTTGAGTGACGATCGCCTGGCCTCCGGTCGCCATTTGGACGACGTGATGGCTATCTTGGATATCGATGATTTCTCGGAAATTAATGATGCACTCGGGCATCAACAAGGGGACAGGCTCCTGCAGGCTGTGGCAGATCGCCTGAAGTTGGAGATGAGTTCTGAGGTGGTATTAGCCCGTATCGGCAGCGACACCTTTGGTTTGATGGGCTCTAGCAGGGTGGTTGACCCCGTGGCTTTGTTGGCTCTTTTTCGCACCCCTTTTGAGGTGCAGGATGACTCCATGGTGGTTACCGCTACGATGGGGTTGACCAAATTGTTGGGCCGCGACGTGCTGGCTCGCGATGCCATCAAGGACGCCAATATCGCCTTGAAACAGGCAAAGAAAACCCGGCGTGGCAGCTTCGTCATGTTCAGCTCTGAAATGGGCTCAGAAATCCGAGAGCGGGTTCGCCTGTTACAAAACTTGCGTCAGGCGGTGGAGAGCGAGCGTCTATTTGTCGTCTACCAACCGCAAATGAACCTGCAATCGGGCGCTGTGGTGGGTATGGAGGCACTGATCCGTTGGCGCAACGAAGACGGCAGTTTTGTGCCACCCGACAGGTTCATCCCGTTGGCGGAAGCCTCCGGCATGATTGTGGCGATTGGTGATTGGGTTCTCCGAACTGCATGCCACGAATTGGTTCGATTGCAGGCCATGGGTATTGCAGATTTGCGCATGTCTGTGAATGTGTCCCAGATTCAATTCCGCCATCCCGAGTTTCTCGATAAGCTCAACGCGGCGCTGCTGGACACTCGCATTAACCCCAAGTGCCTTGAGCTGGAAATTACCGAATCGGTGGCCATGGACGACCCTCAGTTCATGCTGGAGTCTCTGCACATGGTGCGAGAGCTCGGTATATCCATCGCGATTGATGATTTCGGTACAGGCTATTCCTCGCTAAGCCACCTTCGCCAGTTGCCCATTGACCGTTTGAAAATCGACCGTGCGTTTGTGACCGAACTCAGCCGGGATGTATCGGGTGGTCATATTGCATCCATGGTGATCGAATTGGGTCGTAACCTCAAACTGACGGTAATTGCCGAGGGTATTGAGGAGGAAGCCCAGGCGCAGAAGCTGCTCGCAATGGGCTGCCATGAAGGCCAGGGCTACTTGTACGGGAAGCCCATGACCGCCATTGCGCTACGGGAGTGGCTAGCCGCCCATTTAGCCAGCAGCTAGTTTGATTTTCTTGGCCCAGCTGCCTGCTGCGCTGCTTAGTGCTTTCTACTTTTACCGGGTTTTTCGTGCCAAAACACATTTATATTTACTCCCCGTCTGGCGCTGTGCGCGACAGGGCCGCCTTCAAACGCGGTGTGAAGCGGCTTAAGTCCATGGGGCATGAGGTTGAATTGGACGTAGATGCCCTGGCAAGCGAACAACGTTTCGCAGGCGACGATACCGTGCGAATTGCTGCGATTCATCGGGCGGCCGCCAGTGGAGCCGATATTGCGCTGACATCACGCGGTGGTTACGGACTCACTCGTATTCTGGCGGGTATCAAATTCAAGTCCTTAGACAAGGCTGTTGAGCGTGGGACCTACTTTGTGGGCCTTAGTGACTTTACCGCTTTGCAATTGGCGCTGCTGGCCAAGACACGCGCGACTACGTGGGCGGGACCTGCTTTGTGTGAGGGCTTTGGAGTGGAAGGCGAGCCCGATGACATCATGGTGGATTGCTTTGAAGACTTGCTAATGGGGAGGGGGGAGGGGACCGGTTGGCGTCAGGGCCCAAACCTCGGTACACAAAAAAATGACTACCACCTGAAAGATGCAGTTCTTTGGGGTGGAAACCTCACCGTACTGACCTCCCTTTTGGGTACCCCCTATTTTCCAGCCATATCCGGCGGAATTTTGTTTCTGGAGGATGTTGCTGAACATCCGTATCGGATTGAACGTATGTTGACTCAACTTTTGCATGCGGGTGTTCTAAAAGCGCAAAAAGCGATTGTGTTGGGACAATTCACGGAATACCAACTGACACCGCACGATAAAGGCTTCAAACTTCAGTCAGTAGTGGATTGGTTGCGAAGCCAAATTAGGCAACCTGTCTTAACGAACTTGCCATTTGGTCATGTTCAGACAAAAGTTTTGCTGCCAGTGGGTGCCTCGGTAGATCTTGTAGTTCAGGGCCGTGACGCTTTGTTGCTTTGGGGCGATGAGGTCTGACTGGCCAGCCGAGACAGCCCACTTAACTACTCAGGGGGCTAGGACGCGAACTCATGCTGCGGGGTAGCAGTCCTTTGAACATATCGCTGATATGTGATAGCTTGGATCGCGCAGTTGCCTCACCTTCCAAAGCTGCTAGCACCGCCATGACATCTCCGCGCAAATACCAAAGGTCCTGAATTTCGTTGGCGTAAGACACCCGCAGTTGTACGACGGGATAGGCCGAAGCACCCAACGCACCCAACGCCTCCAACATGGCTTGACGTATAGCATCGATAGAAGACTCGGTCCGTGCGCAGTCCTGAGATGAAAGGCTGTTAAACAAACTTTGCATCCCGGTCTTGAGGTTTGAAGATTTCCAACGCATTGTTTTATGTACTAGTTGGCTTAACCATAACAAGGCCAAACAGGTCCGGCAAGACTTGCACATGTATTCGTTGGCAAAATGCTGCAACTGTTTGGATGACACATGCGCGTCATGAAGCAGGTGGAATTATTGGAGTGTGCGGGTAACGCAGCTGGGCGAAGCACAAATAAACCCAGCAAAGTACCGCCAGTTTGCCTTGATGACGTGATGCAAGTATTTGCATTTGCAAGGCTTCGGCAATGCCCTAAACTCTACAACTAGATAAGTATTGGAACTATCGGGAATGGGTGTTCATACAACAGTTGTTTTCACGGATTTGCACGGCAGCACAGCCGTTTTCGAGGCATTGGGAAATGCCAAGGCAACGGCCCTGATTACGCACATTACACAATGGATCGTTGAGCGCTGTGAGGCGCACGGCGGCCGCGTGGTGAAAACTTTAGGGGATGGCGTGTTGGCTATGTTTCCAGATAGCCAAGGTGCTGTCGATGCGGTTGTCGATATCCAGCGTTCTCACTTCAAACTCATAGCGCGCATGGACAAACTACATTCCATGCCAATTCGTATCGGCGTGGCCAGTGGGGAGGTTGAGTTGGTGCAGGGCGACTGCTACGGTGACGCTGTGAACGTTGCCTCTCGTCTGTGTGATTTAAGCGGCCCCAACCAGATTTGGGCGAATGCGGCGTCTCTAACCTCTGTAGATGAAGGACAGGGTGTTACCTTTCGTGTGCTAGGCCCTATTAATATCCGTGGGCGTGCTGAACCTTGCACGGTGTTCCAAGTGGAATGGCGCGAAGAACAGGCCTCAGATTTTTTGACCATGCAGGGCGAGCTGGACCCGGGCATGATTTCCAGTGAAACAGACGTGTTGGGCAGGGAGTTGGAATTGTCGTGGATGGGCACTTCCCAGATCTTTAAGGCGTTTGACCTGCCTATTCATATCGGGCGGGTGCGAACTGCTGAGTTTGTAGTGAACGACCCGCGGGTTTCTCGCAACCACGTTCGTTTTGACTGGCGCAATGGAAGCGTTGTGTTGGTTGATGTGAGTAGCTATGGCAGCTGGGTGCGGTTTGGCTCCGGCAATGCCTCGCCGGTATTGCTACGGCGGGAAGAGTGTGTATTGCACGGCAAAGGTGAGTTGGCTTTGGGTGCATCGTTTTCCGATGAGAGTGTTCCTACGGTTGGATTTTCTGTTCGATGACTGGCATATCTATACGATGTGTTTTACTTAACATAATATACATCGTATGAAGTACAGTCACACTTCCAAAAACCGCAAATCCTGCGCCCATGACCCCGATTACCGCGCCCAGCTTGGGTTTCGCCTGCGTACCGCCCGCTGCAACATGGGCTGGTCAATCGCAGATGCCGCGAAGTATTTTCAGGTCACCGAACGTACTTGGCATAACTGGGAAAACGGCTCACACCGAATTCCGTTTGCCGTCTACAAGCTCTGCCGCGTCCTCGCACGCCTGGAACTGCCGGGCGAAGCCTGGGCCGGTTGGAGCTTCCAAGGTGCTATTTTGATCACACCCGAGGGCCGCCAGATTCACCCCAAGGATGGGTCGTGGTGGTCTTTGATGGTGCGCAATGCCCAATCTTTTACGCTGGCCTACAACGAAGTCACGCGGCTGCGCCTGCTCCTAGCCGACCTGTCTGGCGTGCCAAGGGGTTCGACGGGGTGCGCAAGTGCCCCCGAGAGCGCCGAAGGCGCTGGGCTTGTCCCATATAAAACAAAGGTAAACGGCAACGCCGAAAACCTTAAAAATAGACATCAAAATGACGTCATAATAGAGTCATGGCCTACACTTTGCGACTTCCTGACGCCCTTGACGCTGCTGCACGCGCCAAAGCCGACTACCTCGGAATCTCACTTAACGCCCTCCTTTGCGTTGCCTTGGATGCCTATTTGCGGGGTCCAGTGGAGCAACCCGCCACGCCCCAAACCTGGGCCGCATCTGCTCCAACCCCATCTAAAACAAAGCTCCAGCCAACCCAGTTACACCCAGCTGGAGAGCCACCCGAGCCACAGCCCAAGCTCACCCGAGCCCAAAAGCAAGCCATCTACGAACGTGACCAAGCCGAACGTAATCGCTTGTCCAACTAGCGCAAAGCCTGCGCAGGCGGCGAAGTCCGCCCAGCAGGCAAGCGCGACAAGGGGGAAACTATGACCCCAGCGATAAGCCTAGCGATACAAGAACTGAACGAGGTTCTGGCAGAGTCGAACGCCTGGATGCAGGCCATCAACGACCAAGAACAGCCCCCCGTCTGGGCCTTCCCGGTTGCAAGGATGGTCGAGCGCATAGACGCTAAAGCGCAGGCGGTGGAAGAACTCCTACGGCGTGAACAGGTGCTGGCATGAGGGCAAGCAACGGACAAAAGTGGTCGGGCCGGAGCGCAAGCGGGTATGGTGCGCAGCCCCATGAGAGCGAAGCGAAACGGCGGGAGGGGTACCCGAGCGACCACACCAAGCCACCGGAGACAGACCAAGCCGCCACCATAGCAGGGCCTATCCGAGCCAGTCACGCCCCAACGCGAGACGGGATGCAGTGCGCCAAAGATGCCACTTCGCGCCCTGAAAAACCGGTATTCAAAGCCTTTCGAGCGCCCTTTTTTTACCCGGCGCGGAAAAATCTTCAATCAAATCAACTGCCTAAGGTCTTATACATCGTATGAAGTAATAATGCAGGATTAATGTTGTTATTTAAGTTCGCCTCGAGATCATCCGGCAACCGCTTCTTATTCCGAAACATAGTTGCCGTGAATCAAAAAACTCATTTATAAACAGCATGATAGGCTAACTATCAAATGTTTTACTAGAGCTTCAATCTTTCATAAAAAGTTGGTCAAAGTTGCGGCTGGTGGTAAACCCAACATCTTCAACTGAGCATCCCCGCAACTGCGCAATCTGCTGGGCAACGATCGGAACGTAGGACGGATTGTTGGTTTTTCCACGGAATGGCACGGGGGCCAAGTACGGGCTGTCCGTCTCGATCAGCATGCGGTCCATAGGTACCCAGCTCGCTACATCCCGCAAATCCTGAGCGGTTTTGAAAGTCAAAATTCCGGAAAAGGAAATGTAGAAGCCGAGGTCTAAGGCTGCCTTTGCTACCTCGGCACTTTCGGTAAAGCAGTGGAACACTCCGCCGGCGCTTCCCTCGCGCCCGTCTTCACCTTCCTCACGCAATATCCGCAGCGTGTCCTCGGAAGCACAGCGGGTATGAATTACTAAGGGCTTATTCAAATGGCGAGCAGCGCGAATATGGGTGCGAAAACGCTCGCGTTGCCATCCCATATCGGAAATGCTGCGGCCGTTGAGCCGGAAATAATCGAGCCCGGTTTCACCAACCGCCAGCACGCGGTCCATTTGTCCGCGCTCCAGCAGGTCGCCCAGACTTGGTTCCTGCACATCCTCGTTATCAGGGTGCACACCGACGGTAGACCAAAAGTTTTCGTACTCCAGAGCCAACTGGTGAACCGCCGGGAATTCCTCCAGCGTGGTGCAGATGCACATGGCTCGGTCCACCTGGGCCTGCGCCATCGCAGAGCGAATTTCCGGCATGGCAGATGCCAGCTCAGGAAACGTCAGATGACAATGGGAATCCGTAAACATCGGGCGCCAACTACCCGATTAAATGGTTTGCGTAGGGCGTTCAGAATTCATGGACGCACCCAAGATTTCTTCAATCTTGAGGCGCAAAACGCGGGACTTTTCATCTTTTGGAAACATGATGCCAACACCTTGTGTTCGTCCACCGGCAGCCTTGGCCGGCGTTACCCAACCCACTTTGCCCGCTACCGGGTAGCGTTGAATATCTTCGGGCAACGATAGAAGCACGTATACGTCATCGCCTAAGTTGTATTCACGCGCCGTAGGGATGAAAACACCTCCCTCGGTAAACATGGGAATGTATGCAGCGTACAAAGCGGCCTTCTCTTTGATGGCCAACTGAATAACACTGGGGCGGGGGGCGGATGCGGGAGTACTCATCGTTTTTCTCTAGGGCTTGAGTTTAGGGCGATTTTTGCCTGATTGACAAGCGCTTCGAGCATTAGGCCCGCATTGAAAGGGTGTTCTACGGTTTTAACGGTCTGTGTCAGGGCTTGGTTCCAGTGGGTCAGAGCGTCAACTGCCACCGGTGGCCCCAGGTCTTTGGTATCGAAGAACCGTGCTGGCGCGTTCACTTGGCGAGCCATCAGGTCATGACACAGCTTTTGCAAAGCGTCCACAACTTGCGGCAGGGCCCAGTCCTTGAACACGGCCACATCGCCACGTGACAGCGCCGTACGTAAATGCATCCACACGCCAGGATCGCGGCCGGACTCAATGAACGCCATGGCATCGTCGGGTCGTCCGCCCGCCGCTTTGAGCGCTTGGCCGGCTGCACCGTCTGAAACCCCCAGCGACTGCATCCAGGAGAGCGCCACTGGTTGCGTGGGCCAGTGCATGGTGTGACCCAAGCAGCGGCTACGGATTGTGGGCAATAACTGGTGGGCCGACTCCGTGGCCAGCACAAACTTCACATCCCCCGGCGGCTCTTCCAGCGTTTTAAGCAATGCGTTGGCTGTTATGGTGTTCATTTGCTCGGCAGGAAACACCAGCACCGCCTTGCCCCGGCCGCGGCTGCTGGTCCGCTGGGCAAATTCCACGGTATCGCGCATGGCCTCTACCCGGATCTCTTTGCTGGTTTTGCGCTTTTTGTCGTCTATCTCGCCCTGTGCCTTCTCACTTAAAGGCCAGCCCAGCATCAACATGTGGGTCTCAGGCATCAGCACGCACAGATCTGCATGGGTGCGTACATCGATGGCATGGCAGCTTGCGCAGTGACCACAAGCGCCCTTCTCTCGTGGCGCTTCACACAGCCAGGCCCGCACCAATGCCAATCCCAAGCTGTATTGCCCCAAACCTGACGGCCCTTGCAGCAGCCAGGCGTGGCCGCGCTGTTTTAAGAGCTGCTGGGTCTGCTCCGCAATCCAGGGGCGCACTGGCGGCGCCAGGTTTTGCGTGTCCTGTGCCTCACTCACAGCAGATAGCCTCGTGATTGCATGGCAGCCAGTACATCTACCCACACGCCGGCGGGCGGCTGATCAGCGTTGATCTGCGCAAAGCGCACCGGGTTTTCAGTTTGGCGGCGGGCATAGCCGCAAGCCACGGTTTCAAAAAAATGTTGCGGCTGGGCTTCAAACCGGTCGGGTACCCGCGCGCTGCTCAGGCGCTGCGCCGCCACACTGGCTGGCAGGTCAAACCATACTGTCAAATCGGGCTGCACCATCGTACCTTGGCCAAAGCCCTGCACCCATTTTTCCAACTGGCTCAGAATCTGCCAGTCAAAGCCGCGCCCAGCACCTTGGTAGGCAAACGTAGCGTCGGTAAACCGGTCGCACAGCACCACATCGCCCCGTGCCAACGCGGGTTGAATGACTTGCTGCAGGTGATCGCGCCGTGCGGCAAATACCAACAATGCTTCCGTCATTGGATCCATGGTGTCGTTGAGCACCATTTGGCGAATCCGCTCCGCCAGCGGCGTGCCACCAGGCTCGCGGGTCAAGGTCAACGCCCTGCCCTGTGCGCGAAACGCCTGGGCCAGGCCATCAATATGGGTGGATTTGCCGGCACCGTCTATGCCCTCGAAACTAATAAAGATGCCGTTCATTGCCCGCGCTGGTATTTGTTAACCGCCCTATTGTGCTCGTCCAGCGTCGCGCTGAACTGGCTGCTGCCATCGCCCCGCGCCACAAAATATAGCGCCTTGGATTGCGCCGGCTGCACCGCCGCTAGCAAGGCCGCTGTGCCGGGCATAGAGATGGGCGTGGGCGGCAGCCCCACGCGGGTGTAGGTGTTCCAAGGCGTGTCGGTGATCAGATCCACCTTGCGCAGGTTGCCGTCAAATTTATCGCCCAGGCCATAAATGACAGTGGGGTCGGTTTGCAGTCGCATGCCGATGCGTAAGCGGTTGCTAAATACGGCGGCAATCTGCGCGCGGTCGCTAGCGGTGCCGGTTTCTTTTTCCACAATGCTGGCCAAAATCAGGGCCTGCTCCGGGGTCTGCAGTGCAGTGTTAGCGCCGCGGGTGGCCCAAGCAGCATTTAGTTTTTTGTCCATTGCCCGCATGGCGCGTTGCAAAACGGTAATGTTGCTGGAACCCTTGGCGTAGGTGTAGGTATCGGGAAAGAAGCGCCCCTCGGGTTGCAGGCCAGGCTTGCCCAGCCGTGTCATCAGCGCCCCACTGCTCAACAATGCAGCATCGTCTTGCAGAGCTTGGGCTTTGCTTAGAGCCTGCAAAACCTGCTTGAAAGTCCAGCCCTCCACCAGCGTCACGCTGCGTAGCGCCTCGTCGCCCTGCACCAGTTTGTTCAGCAAACTGCGCGGTGTGGTCTGGACATTGAGCTCATAGCTGCCTGCCTTGATCTGGCGGGACCGACCCGATAGCCTGAACCAGCCATACAGTAAGACCGGCTGCACGCGCACCCCAGCTTGCGCTACGCTGGCGGCAACGTCTTTGGCGCTAGAGCCGGGCTCTATGGACAGATCCACGCCCGCAGGAGGCATTTCCAGGGGACGATTCAGCCAGTCATAACCCACACCAGCCAAAGCCAGCGCCACTACAAATATCAAACGCAAGAGAAATCGCACAGCCCTACCGCCCTGATGGAAACAAGCTTGGAATCATAATTCAGGCCCCAACCGATTTGACGCCACCCAGGACCCCACTGTGAATCCAAACCCTTTTGTTTCTTCTTTGCAAGGCGCGGCCACACTGGGCCACTTGGGGGTTATCCGCGTTGCAGGTGAAGACGCTGCCAAGTTCGTCCATGGCCAACTGACCCAGGATTTTTCTCTGTTGGGACAGGATGCCGCTCGGCTGTCCGCCTTTTGCTCGGCCAAGGGCCGTATGCAGGGCAGCTTTATCGGATTCAAACGCCCCAACGGGGACATTCTGCTCGTTGGCAGCGCAGATTTGGTGCCCGCCACTGTCAAGCGTCTGTCCATGTTTGTGATGCGGGCCAAAGCCAAGGTGACTGATGCAACAGCTGAATTTTCGGTCTGGGGTTTGGCAGGCAATGCTATTAAAAAAATAGCTGAAAGCGTACACTCCACCTGGGCCAAGGCTGATTTTGACGATATAACAGTGGTGAATTTGTACCCTGCACTGGGCGTCGATCGCCAGCTCTGGGTTGCCCCTTTGGGTAGCCCTGCACCCGCAGGTCAGCCGCTAGAGCCAGCGCTGTGGGCTTGGGGTGACGTACACAGCGGTGTTGCTACCCTCAGCGCGCCCCTGGTGGAATCCTTCGTGCCCCAAATGCTGAACTACGAATCCGTTGGTGGCGTGAACTTCAAGAAGGGTTGCTATCCGGGCCAAGAGGTGGTAGCGCGTAGCCAGTTCCGAGGCACGCTAAAACGCCGGGCCTATCTGGTGCACTCTGCCGGCGCCATGGCGCCTGGCCAATCCATCTTTGCGCCGGATGACGCAGAGCAGCCGGTAGCTACGGTAGTGCAAGCTGCGGAGGCTCCCGGTGGTGGTTTTGATGCCATCATTTCTGGGCAAACAACTGCTATCGACGCCGGCGCCTTGCGCCTTGGCGACACTAGCGGCCCCCAACTCTTGGTGCTGCCTTTGCCTTACCCCCTACTTGACGACATTTAGTTGCCCAACTGGCTGTAAACTGCTGTCAAATGGGCGTTGAAACAACGCCACGTTTGCTTTTCAGCATTTGCACTGCGTGTAAAGAAGGGAAATTTTTTTCGATGTCCACACCGATTTCCAAAGACGAAGCGTTTTCCCGCTTGGGCAATATCACCCGTGAAATGCATGAGGCCCTTGCGGTGCTCGGCGGTAATCAGTTGCACACCATCGTTGATGAAATGCCCAACGCCCGCGACCGCTTGGCCCATGTCGGCAAAATGACCGAAGAGGCTGCCAACAAGGTGCTAAATTTGGTGGACAAAGCCAAACCCGAGTGCGATGACCTCTCCAAACGCGGCATCGAACTGGGCCAGTCGATTGCAAAAATGGCGGCGTCGCAGGATTTGAGTGTGGAGCGGGCCCGTGCCCTTATGGGCTTGTGCGGCAAATTTGCCGAACGCACTGCTAGCTTCGCCAGTGGTCAGGCCGATGTACTGAGTGACATCATGATGGCGCAGGATTTTCAGGACCTCTCGGGCCAGGTGATCAAAAAGGTCATCGACATCATCAGCCGTACCGAGATGCAATTGGTGCAGCTGCTGGTGGATAGCGCCCCCCAGGTTGAGAAAGCCCCGGAGGCTGAATTCACCGGTGAAACCCACCAGCTGCAAGGTCCCCAGGCAGCTAACGCGGCCCTTGCGCAGGACGATGTGGACGACCTGCTGGCTTCCCTCGGGTTTTAAAAGACCTGCACCATATCGATGTGGCGGATACCAGCTTCCTCAAACACGTCGCCGCGCGCCGCAAACCCATTCTTCAGGTAAAAGCCCTGAGCGCTGCACTGCGCATGCAGTGACACCTCAGAGTCCCCACGGGCTTGGGATGCGGCCACCAAAGCCAGCAACACATCCTTGCCCAAATCGGCGCCGCGTAGCGCACGCAGCACCGCCATACGCCCAATGCGACCCTTGTCGGGTTCTGGCTGCAGAAGTCGTCCACTGGCCACTGGTATTTGCATTCGGTTGAAACTCACAGCGTGCACCGCGCTGGCATCCAGATCATCCCACACGATGCTTGCGCTAATGCCCTGCTCCTGAACGAACACGACTTCACGCACAGCCGAAGCTCCTGGGCTTAGCGCCGCCCAGTCACCCACTTGCATCTGAGTCATCGCCTGGCCCGCCTCAAAAGCCTGCAAGGCATGACGTAGGCTGTCCGGCACGGGCTCGGAGGTCTGGGTAGTTGGGTCTGCGAACACGTAAATCAACTCAGCCGTGATCAGTAAAGCGTCACCCGCAAAAATGGCACCAGCGAAGGTAATGGACGATGTACCGATACGCTGGCAGCGCAGGCTCACATCCAGCATGTCGTCAAAACGTGCCGAGCCGTGGTATTCCACAGATGCCTTCTTCACATACAGGTCGCCCCCCAGTGCCATCATGCCCGCTTCGTAGGGGAAGGCCATGGCGCGCCAGTAGTCGCTGATAGCGGTGTCCAGGTACATCAGGTAGTGGCCGTTGAACACGATTTTCTGCATATCCACCTCAGCCCAGCGCACGCGCAGGCGGTGGAAGAATCGAAAATCAGAGCGTTGTGTTGTCATAGCTGGAAAGCAGTTTTAAGGGCCCGAGCGGCATCTGCATGCGCCACTTTGGCTTCGGGAATAGCGCGACCCATTTTGATGAACTCATGGACTACGCCGCGGTAAATTTCTAGCTCTACAGGCACGCCCGCCAACCGCAGTCGGTCCGCGTAGGCTACGCCCTCGTCCACCAGCGTGTCCAGCTCTGCCAGTCCAAACCAGGCGGGTGCTACGCCGGCCAGGTCGACCAATTCACCATCAGCCGTCTTGCCATCCAGTGGTGCAAAGCGCCAATCTTCATAGTCCGCCGCAGTGGGCAGGTATTGGTTGAAAAAGTAGGCGATGTGGGTGTCTTCCAGTACAAAGCCTTTGGCAAAGTGGCGGTGCGAATCGGTATCGGCATGGGCTGCTGTGCCGGGGTAGAACAGCAATTGCAGGGCCAAGGGCACACCCGCATCACGGGCCAGAATGGCGCACACCGCAGCCAGCGTGCCCCCGGCGCTATCGCCCCCAACGGCGAGGCGCGTGGAGTCCAAGCCCAGCGCGCCGCCTTGACCAACCAGCCACTGCACGGCGTCCCAGGCATCATTCACTGCGGTCGGAAAGCGATGCTCGGGCGCCAGCCGGTAGTCCACCGATACCACCGCACACTGCGCCAAATGGCTGAGCTGGCGGCACAGGCCATCGTGGGTGTCTATGTTGCCGATGGTGAACCCACCACCATGGAAGTACACAAGTGTTGGCATTGCGGCACCCGCGCCCTGTGCTTGCGGCGCATACAAGCGCACCGGCATGGCGTACCCATCGCGTGTGGCGACCGTCAGATTTTCGACCCGGTCTAGCGCCTGGGAGGGCAGCTCCAACACACCGGCACCCGCCATGTAGGCCGCGCGAGCCTGGTCGGGTGTGAGTGCGTGCAACGGTGGGTGGCCAGCGCGGGCCATGCGGTCCAGCACGCTGTGCATCGCGGGGGTCAGCAAAGACTTCGGGTTACGGGGGTGACTCATGGGCGGATCGATGCTTGCTAAAGTGCTAGTTTTCTATCCTACACGGCAAGCACCATGGCATTGATCTACTACGTGACACAGGTTCAGTTTGAGTTTGGCGCTGTCAAACTTTTGGAGCAGGAATGCGAGCGCGTGGGCATCACACGGCCACTGATCGTGACCGACGCCGGCGTGAAAGCCGCGGGTGTGCTGCAAAAAGCCCTGGACGCCCTGCCCGGCCTGCCGGTGGCCGTGTTTGACCAAACGCCGTCCAACCCCACCGAAGCCGCCGTGCGCGCGGCGGTAGAGGTTTACAAAGCCCACCAGTGCGATGGCCTGATTGCCGTGGGCGGTGGCTCGGCCATCGACTGCGCTAAAGGCGTGGCCATTGCAGCCACCCACGAAGGCCCGCTTACACAGTACGCCACTATTTTGGGCGGCTCGCCGCGCATCACCGAGCGCGTAGCGCCGCTGATCGCTGTGCCCACCACCAGTGGCACCGGCAGCGAAGTGGCCCGTGGCGCCATCATCATCGTGGACGACCATCGCAAGCTGGGTTTTCACAGCTGGTTTCTGGTGCCCAAAACAGCCATTTGTGATCCCGAACTCACGCTGGGCCTGCCCGCCGGCTTAACCGCCGCCACCGGCATGGACGCCATTGCCCATTGCATGGAGACCTTCATGGCGCCATCCTTCAATCCGCCGGCCGACGGTATTGCGCTCGACGGCTTGGCGCGCGGCTGGGCCAACATCGAAAAAGCCACCCGCAATGGCAGCGACCGCGAGGCCCGCCTGAACATGATGAGCGCGAGCATGCAAGGCGCGATGGCATTTCAGAAAGGCCTGGGCTGTGTGCATAGCCTGAGCCACAGCCTGGGTGGCGTCAATCCGCGCTTGCACCACGGCACGCTCAACGCCATGTTTTTGCCCGCGGTCATTGCCTTCAATTCATCGGTGGAATCGATTCAAAAAGAAAACCGCTTGCAGCGCATGGCGCACGCGATGGGCTTATCGTCGGCCAGCGATATTGGCTTAGCCATCAAGGACATGAATGCCCGCTTAGGTCTGCCCACGGGACTAGCGGCCATGGGCGTGGATACCAGCTTGTTTGACCGGATTATTGTGGGGGCGATGGCCGACCATTGCCACAAGACCAATCCACGCA
>JANYEE010000179.1 GCA_025363275.1 Burkholderiales bacterium
TGCCATGCTGCCTGAACTCTCCCTTTCCTTGCAATTCGGAAAAATCAAAGACGCGGACAAACACCGCGCCGCGCTGAAGCGCCACAAGGTGATCCGCTGGATACGCAACACGCTGGAGGTGGGTGGTGAGATCACCGTGCGCATCGTCGATGCCGAAGAGGGCCAGACCCTGAACCGTGAGTACCGCCAAAAAGACTACGCCACCAATGTGCTGACCTTTGATTACACCCAGGAGCCGGTGACCGCCGACCTGGTGCTATGCGCGCCGGTGATCGCCAAAGAGGCCAAGGAGCAAAAGAAGACGCTGGAAGAGCACTACGCCCACATGATCGTGCACGGTACGCTGCATGCGCAGGGCTGGGACCATGCGTTGGACGAGGATGCGGAAGTGATGGAACTGCGAGAGACGGACATCATGGCGCGCTTGGGTTTTAAGAATCCATATTGAGTTTTTTGGTTGGCGCTCCGGAGCAACCAGGCCGCACATTTTGCTCCGTGTCCCCCGCCCTTTGGGCTCCTCCTTAACCTACGCAAAATGCGCAGCCTGGCTGCTCCTGCGAGGCACCAAAGATTCGACAATTCGGCACTTCCTGTGTTTGCACTGACCAACTCGGTCTTGGGGGCATATAAACACAGAATTACAAGCCAAATCGCCCTGGGGCCCAGGTATTTCCTGCCTGAGTAGCTATTAATTCAGTAGCAACTAGACGGCAGGTGTAACGCGTATCGGAATGGTAACCGGGCCGTCGTTGACCAATTCCACCTGCATATCCGCGGCGAAAATACCGGTTTGTACGATGGGATGGGCCGCGCAGGCCTGGGCTACAAAGTAGTCGTAGAGTCGGCGGCCAGTATCCGGCGCGGCGGCGCCTTTGAAGCTGGGCCGGTTGCCACCGGAGGTGTCGGCCGCCAGCGTGAACTGGCTCACGATCAGCAAGCCGCCGTGCAATCCTGCGCCATCCAGGTCTTGCACGCTGCGGTTCATCTTGCCTTCGGCATCGCAGAAGATGCGCAGCTTGACAAGCTTGGCCAATAGCTTGTCGCCCTGTACTTCGGTATCGCCTTGCTCGGCACACACCAGCACCAGCAGGCCCTGGTCAATCTTGCCCACCGTAGCGCCGTCCACCACTACTTGGGCGCGTCGCACCCGTTGCACCAAGGCCAGCATGGCGAGACTTAGGTGAGCGTCACGCGGGCAAATTTGCGCTTGCCTACCTGGAGCACATAGGTGCCGGCGCCCAGTTTCAGGCCCTTATCGCTGACCACATTGCTGTCGATGCGCACACCGCCGCCGTCAATCAGGCGGTTGCCCTCACTGCTGGACGCCGCCAAGTTGGCGGACTTGAGCAGCGTAGCAATACCGACGGGTGCGCCCCCTTCACCCAAGGGCAAGCTGATCTCGTCAATCTGATCCGGCACGCCGCCCTTGCTGCGGTTGATGAAATCCTGCTCGGCCGCATCGGCGGCGGCTGCGCTGTGGAAGCGTGCCGTGATTTCCTTGGCCAGCGCCACCTTGGCGTCCTTGGGGTTGCGGCCGCCTTCGACTTCAGCCTTGAGCTTGGCAATGTCTGCCTCGCTCTTGAAGCTCAGCAGTGTGTACCACTTCCACATCAGCACGTCGGAGATCGATAACACCTTGGCAAACATGGTGTTGGCGTCCTCGGCAATGCCGATGTAGTTGTTCTTGCTCTTGGACATCTTCTCCACGCCGTCCAGGCCTTCGAGCAGGGGCATGGTAAGAATGCACTGCGGCTCCTGGCCATATTCGGCTTGCAGCGTGCGGCCCATCAGCAGGTTGAACTTCTGGTCGGTGCCACCCAGCTCTAGATCGCTCTTCAGCGCCACGCTGTCATAGCCCTGCATCAACGGGTACAGAAACTCGTGCACCGCAATCGGCGTACCGGCCTTAAAGCGGTCGTGGAAATCGTTGCGCTCCATCATCCGGGCCACGGTGTAGCGGCTGGCCAACTGGATCATCCCGCGCGCCCCCAACGGATCGCTCCATTCGCTGTTGTAGCGCAGCTCGGTCTTGGTTGGGTCCAGGATCTTGTCGGCCTGAGCGCGGTAGGTCTCAGCGTTGATCTTGATCTGCTCTGCCGTCAGCGGCGGACGCGTGCTGTTACGACCGCTGGGGTCGCCAATCATGCTCGTGAAATCACCAATCAAAAAAATGACGGTGTGCCCCAGGTCCTGCAACTGGCGCAGTTTGTTCAGCACTACGGTATGGCCAATGTGGATGTCGGGCGCGGTCGGGTCGAGCCCCAGCTTGATGCGCAGCGGTGTGCCGGTGGCTTCCGATTTAGCGAGTTTTTTCACCCATTCGTCTTGCGGCAGCAATTCTTCAACGCCGCGCAGGGTGACTGCCAGAGCCTCACGGACACGGTCACTCATGGAAATGGAGGGGCTTGAGGCTTGATTCATAAGGGTTTTTTACACCAATGTGCGCTAGCACACGGTTATACTGTTTTCTATTCCTGCAGCAGGCTGGGGTTGGCACCTTAATTTTAGTCGCCACACCGCTGCAGTCCGGGGCCAACGACAGCTTGGTTCGCCCCTTGCCCGTGGAGCCCCTATTTTGAAACTACGACTTACCCAAGTTGCCGAGACACTTTTGTCCTTCGGAGCCGGAATCGTTCAGCAGTACCCCAAACAAGTCACGTTGGCCCTGACCGCGCTGTTGCTCGGCGGTGCCGGTGCCACGTTTGCGGTCGCCAATTTGGCCCCCGATGCTGCCGATTTACCCGTACGTACCTTAGTACAGGATGTGCAAACTCTGTCGTTGGCCGATCAGGCCGATGAGCTCGACTCCCACACCCAGCGCCTGTACCGCTCGGACATCTCCCGCTCCACTGACACCCCCGAGGCCTTGCTGAAGCGCTTAGGCGTGGCCGATGGGGCCGCTGCAGCATTCTTGCGTAGTAATCCGCTAATGCAACAAAACTTGCTCGGACGCGCAGGCCGTGCCATCACCGTGGAAGCCGCGCAAGACAACACCCTCTTCAAGCTGACCGCGCGCTGGAGCCCTGAAGACGACGGCCTGTTCAAGCGCTTGAGCGTAGAAAAAACCGCGTCCGGATTTGCAGCCCGCGTAGAGACCCTGCCCATGACCGCGTCCTCGCGGCTGGCCAGCGGCACTATCAACAGCTCCCTGTTTGCCGCCACCGACGAGGCCCGTATTCCGGATTCGATCGCCATCCAGTTGGCAGAGATTTTTAACGGCGATATCGACTTCCACCGCGCACTGCGCAAGGGCGACCGCTTCTCGGTGGTGTACGAGACGCTGGAAGGCGACGGCGAGCCACTGCGCGCGGGACGGGTGCTGAGCACCGAATTTGTTAACGCAGGCAAAAGCCACCAAGCCATGTGGTTCCAGGATCCTGCAGGTGGCCCGAAAGTCGCGCTGGCCAACTCGAACTTGAGCAGTGCCAGCCACAGCCTGTCGAAAGGCGGCTACTACAACCTGGCAGGTGAAAGCCTACGCAAAGCTTTCTTGGCATCACCAATGGAATTCTCCCGGGTCACCAGTGGCTTCAAAATGCGCTTTCACCCGATTTTGCAAACCTGGCGCGCCCATTTAGGGGTCGACTATGGCGCCCCCACGGGCACCCCGGTGCGTAGCATTGGTGACGGCATTGTGGATTTTGCGGGTGTGCAAAACGGCTTTGGCAACGTAGTGATGGTGAAGCACCGCGGTGACAGCATGACTGTCTACGCGCACTTGAGCCGCATCAGCGTGCGCAAGGGCCAAAGCATTTCTCAAGGGCAAAACCTGGGCGCGGTGGGTCAAACCGGCTGGGCCACTGGCCCCCATCTGCACTTTGAGTTCCGCGTGAACGGCCAACAACGCGACCCGCTGACGATGGCCCGTCAGAGCGAGTCTGTGCCAGTAGCAGCCGCCAGCAAGCCGCAATTCTTGCGCGCTGCTGCCAATGTGCGTGAGCAGCTGACTGCTGCTTTGCTAATGCAGACAGGCAGTGCGCAGTAATTGCTTCTCGGCAGCTTAGGTATGGCTGCGTTGTATATCGGCCTAATGTCTGGCACCTCCCTGGACGGCATAGATGCCGTGCTGGTCGACTTAAGCGGCCCTGAGTTTCAGGTCTTGGGCTATTGCAGCGCTCCGTTTTCCGTTGCTTTGAAGTCAGAGCTATTTGCACTTAACGCAGCGGGTGACAATGAATTACACCGTGCGGCATTGGCTGGAAATGCCCTGGTACGCGCCTACGCCACCCAAGTTCAAACCCTACTGACGCAATGCCAAAAGACGCCAGACGATATTCGCGCGATTGGCGCGCACGGCCAGACCGTGCGGCACCGACCACAGGAATTTGACGGTACGGGCTACTCCTTACAACTGAACCAGCCAGCACTGCTTGCAGAGCTCTGTGGTATCGATGTGGTGGCAGACTTTCGCAGCCGTGACGTCGCGGCTGGCGGGCAGGGCGCACCGCTGGTGCCGCCCTTTCACCAGGCATTTTTTGCAAAGCCCGGGCGATTGATAGCCGTGCTGAACATCGGCGGCATTTCCAACATTTCGGTCTTGGGTGCCGACCCCAAAAACATGTTGGGATTCGACTGCGGCCCCGGTAATGCGCTGATGGATGCTTGGTGCCAGCAACACACCGGGCGAGCCTATGACGCTGATGGTGCCTGGGCGGCATCGGGCCAGGTCCATACAAGCTTGCTGGCCGATCTGCAGTCCGATCCATATTTCAGCAAGCTACCGCCAAAAAGCACCGGGCGAGATTTGTTTAATGCGGCGTGGCTGGCACACAAGTTGGCGCGGCATCCGCAGGTGCTGGCGGTCGATGTTCAGACGACGCTGACCGAACTGACGGCGTGGGCGTGCGCAGAGAGTGTGCACAAGTCATCCCCCAGTTGCCAGACGTTGATCGTTTGCGGAGGCGGTGCCTTGAATCTGGAACTGATGCGCCGCTTGCAACATGGACTGCACGGCGCCGTGGTGGAGTCTTCCGACCAGCAGGGCCTGCCGCCCCTGCAAGTGGAAGCTACTGCCTTTGCGTGGCTGGCGCAGCAGGCCGTCGAGCGAAAAACAGCTAGCCTGAAAAGCGTTACGGGCGCCCGAGGCGCCCGCATTTTGGGTGCGATCTACCCCGCTTAACGGTGTAGACCGACTAGAAAATCAAGCCGAGAAGGACGAGCCGCAGCCGCAAGTGCTGGTGGCGTTGGGGTTCTTGATCACAAACTGAGCGCCTTGCAGGTCTTCTTTGTAGTCGATCTCGGCGCCCACCAAATACTGGTAGCTCATCGCATCGATTAACAAGGACACGCCATTCTTGGTCATAGTGGTGTCGTCTTCATTGGTGATTTCATCGAAAGTGAAACCATACTGAAAGCCGGAGCAACCGCCACCCTGCACAAACACGCGCAACTTCAGGTCAGGGTTACCTTCTTCGGCGATCAAATCAGCCACCTTGGCCGCCGCACTGTCCGTAAATAAGATTGGGGCGGGCATTTCAGTATGGATATTTTCAGCAACGGCGCTCATGGCACTCTCCTAACGATTCAATACTCCAAATACTACAGCAATTCGCTCGGGAATT
>JANYEE010000205.1 GCA_025363275.1 Burkholderiales bacterium
GCCGCCACTTGGCTGGTCTTCAATGCCTGGATCTGGCTGGTCTTCAAAGCCGCTACGTCTTGCGTCTCCAAGGCCGCTACGTTGGTCGTGCTCAGAGACACCACTTGCGCTGTCGTCAGGCTTTGGACTTGCGCCGTGCTCAAGGCCACTACTTGCGCTGTCGTCAGTCCAAGGGCTACTTGGCCCGTGGTCAGCGCAGCGACTTGCGCTGTCGTCAAGCCCGATTGGACTTGGTCGGTGGTGAGCACCGCAACCTGGCTGGTCTTCAGGGCCGCTACGTCACGGGTCTCCAACGCCGCCACTTGGGTGGTCGAGAGGGCCACAACCTGGCCTGTAGTGAGGCCTTGGATTTGGCCTGTGGTCAGTGCAACGACTTGGGCTGTGGTCAGCCCGGATTGCACCTGATCGCTCGTCAATGCCACCACTTGGGAAGTTTTCAGCGCAGCCAGTTGCGTCGTCGTCAAACCACCATTGATTTGATCGGTAGTCAACGCCTGGATATTTGCCGTGGTCAGCGCTGCAACCTGAGAGGTTTTCAGCGTCGCAAATTGTGCGGTGGTAAAGGCCCTGACTTGGTCTGTTGTCAAAGCAACATAGTCAGCGGTCGAGAATGCGCTTAGTTGCGTGGTAGTCAGCACCGCGATTTGCGCTGACGTCATTCCATTAAAACCAATTGCCATGTTGAACCCCTAAACAAGCCAAAAACACCCAAACCTGGCATTTGGTAACAAATTGATACCAAACGGATTACCAGTATCTTTGTTTTATCGGCAAATTGGTCAACAGATTTAGCCGTGAAAAGTGGAATTTTTGGCTTATTTAGTCTGAGCCGAAGCTGAATTTCAAGCGAACTCGTTAGATTCGCACCAAAATAGTGCGATGCCAGACCCCGAGGAGTCTAAAGCCTTACGAATCAACGACTTAATGTAAGAAGGCCGGAGTGCCAGAAGTGGCTTGGTCGAAATGCGCAAGCCAAGGTTCGGCCAAATAGCGGATTTGGGCATCGTTGTGCAAGATACGACGCATGATTTTTGATTTTTCAATCCGAGATGCCACATCGAGCTCCTCGGTCTTGGCATGGCGCCTAAGTTGCTCGATCAGCACTGCACAGGTGCCTTCGTAGCGAACAACGCCATCCCAGTCCTCAGCCTTGGCAGCCTCCAACATACGGGCACTGCTGTCTTCAATAGCTTTGTAATAGTCAATCAACATCAGGAAGCTCCTACTTTCAACGCGTCAAACCGGTTGCAAATAGGCTGGTCCTCGCCCGTTGATCTGCTTCCATCCGCCGGAAATCTGCGCGATCAGTGCATTGACTTCATCCAGAATAACTACGTCGTTCTTCAGATTGGCCAACACGAGACGTGCTGCGCAGTAGGTGTACAACGCATCCAAGTTGACGGCTAAGTCACCACCATTTTCCATGTCCAGGGGAGCTTTCAGGCCCTCTTCCAGAATGCGAACGGCGTCGCTAATTTGCTTGCATTTTGCGGGTACGTCACTGGCTTGGATCGCCAATTTAGCGCTTCCTATGGCACGCTGCAGTGCATCAAAAAGCAGATTTACCAGTTGGTGCGGGTCTGCCATATCCACGCTTGCCTCAATGCTGGCACGCTTGTAAGCAGAAGCTGAACGGGCGCTGACTGAGCTAAACATGGC
Source organism: Burkholderiales bacterium (assembly GCA_025363275.1). Classification (GTDB taxonomy): domain Bacteria; phylum Pseudomonadota; class Gammaproteobacteria; order Burkholderiales; family Burkholderiaceae_C; genus Allorhodoferax. The sequence continues at coordinate 1,660 of JANYEE010000205.1, forward strand.
AATTCCTTTTTCTCTTGCACTATGTATCGACAATATTTTTGCCGACTAAAGCTTTTTACGTCAGTGGTGATTTATATCTGCCCATTTTTGCTATCGAAATAATAGCTTGCGAGGTATACTTCACAAGGGCCACAGCCATTTTTGACTAGAAATCTAACCCCTAGAATTATTCCACGTCGCCACCTGCTGGGACACATAGGCATTCAAGGCGTTCAGGTTAGCCATTTTGGCATCTAGCGCACTGTACTGTTTGCGCAACCGAGCCTCTGTCAAAGCCGCTTTCTCGTTCACCCGGGTTTGCTCAGCGCCGTTTTGAACCAATTCTTTGTCCAAAGCCGCCGCCTTACTCGCTACGACGCCTCCCGTCGATATCGCCCCCTTCGCAAAGTTGGCGAACTTCAGCGCAAACCCATTGGTGGCAGCGTTTTTGTTGTCGGTAGTGAAAAGCTTCTGCAGTTCAGCACCGTTATTGGCCGCCGCGCTGAGCTTCATGATGTTGACGGATAGGGAGCCGTCCAATTGACGCTCGATGCCCACTTCGTTCAAGCGTTTGTAGGTCGACCCATTGCTTACCGAACCCAGCATATTGCGCAGCAAATTTTGTAGACCCACTACGGATGAATCTGCCTGGAACAACGATGCTTTCTTTGTCGTGGCGTCGTACTTGGTCAGGTCAGACAAATTGGCAGCTAGCGCGTTATACGCAGTCACAAAGTCCTGGACATTGCGCACCGCACCCGTTACGTCCTCACGAACCGACATATTGACCGAAGATTTGACCTCTCCCGATGTGCCGTACCCTTGCGTCGTGGTTGCCAGCAAATTAATGGTCACACCAGGCAAATTTTCAGACAGCGTGTTGGTCTTGGAGGTCACCGCCAATCCATTGATACGGGCCTTGGCGTCTTGGCCGTATTGCGCTGGGATACCGGACCCTGCCATTCCAAAGGAGCTCGTTTGTGGGTCATAAGCCAGCCTTGAGAGACCTGCATTGTCCGTATTGACGCCGTCACCCGTGTCGGTCACCTGAACCCGAAATCCCGCATCAGCACCCGTGTTCTTGGAGACCAATTGAAGGCGCTCTGTCGTCCCGTCTTTAAATACGGACGCCAAAACGCCGAAATTGGCAGCGTTAATTTTGGAAGCGATGGAACTGACAGTGTCTGTGGCCGTAACCGAGATGGCAACATCCGAGCTGCTTGCGGCCGCAGTGAATGTGGGCCGCGCGGCAGCAAGGCCATTGGTGGCGTTAGTTACCGCCGTGGTTGCGTTGGCAACATTCTGGTTGGCCGTGGCCACATCGGCCGTGGTTACTTGCTGCGCGGATGCTTTTGAAGCTGTAACTCCGTTTGCCGCAGCGGCGTCTGAAGCCGCTTGCAACTGCGCAGCCAAGGCTGCAGCCTTGGTAGCCGCCGCCGCCGCGGCATTAGCGACCGCCACCACTTGGGCTGCATCCGCGTTGTCGCGGTTAGTCGTGGCAGAAGAAAGTGCGGATGAGGCAGCATCCCGAGCATTTTGCGCGACCACTGCCGCTGCATTGGCAGCCGATGCGGCTGATGCAGCGGCCGTTGCAGCACTGGATGCCGCAACGGAACTAGCCTTCAAACCCGAGGTTGTACTGGCAGCTTGCGCAGGGTCTGAACCGGCGCCTGAAATCAACGCGTCTACAGATGTTTTTACGGTCGGGTAGGACGCTCCCAATGCGCCGTAGGCTATCTTGACCGCGGCAAACGCAGAGTCTTCTGCCCCCTGCAGAGTAGGTGTCGCGTGGTCATTGGCAGCAATCGCCGAGACCCAAGCCGTGTAGGCATTTGAAAACGTTGCTACTTTGGACCCATCGACGTCGGTATTTACAAAATTAGCGATGCGGGTCGCTGCATCAATATCGCTATCACGAGAGGTCTGAAATGCGCTCAAGGCGTTCGCAGCATCCGAGGCTCTGGTTGACGAGGTTGTGCTGGCCGCACTCGCCGCATTGTTGGCGGCAGTCAGTGCGCCGTCTTTGGTGCTGAAATCCAGTGTTGCACCGTTGAAGCTGTTTGTCGTTGTCAAGGCCGAAGCATTAGCGGCATTGAGTACCGATGTTGCAGACGAATCAGCACTGGTCGCAACACCCAGACTGTTGTTGGCGTTGAGTAACGCGGCGTTGGCGGCACCTGACACTAAAGTCGCTGCCGCTAAATCACTGTCAGCTGTCACCAACGAAGCTGATTTGGCCGCCAAATTGGCCTGTGCGGTTACTAGCGCGGCTTGCGCGGCTGGCAGTGCCAAGTCCGCAGCGTTGACACCGGCATTATCGGTACCGGCGTTTGTGGATACTCCGTTCCATTTGCCAATACGGAACGTCAAGGTACCTGCACCTACCGCAGTGCCTGCCGTCAAAGCCGCAGAAGAGCTGGACTGCGTCGTCGCTAGAGCGTCAATGTCAAGCGTGAAGGAGGTTGCCACGGTCGTGCTGGTCGTGCTGATGGTCGCTGCAGCCGTGTTCGACGACGTAGCGGTGCGTGCCGTCCAGGCACTGGCTGATGCAATGCGGGTGGAATTATCAGCGAGGGAGGAAAACTGGGACTGGATCTGTCCGAAGGCCGAAATCTTATTTTTCTCGAAGCTCGCTTTGGCTTCCAAAACTTTTAGGGGCTGCCTCTCCAAAGCGGTCAGCTTGGTCACGATACTCTCAGAATCGAGTCCACTGCCAATGCCGAGCGATGAAATGGTAGCCATAGCAACCTCCTAAACTTTGCGATATTTGTGGAGTGTCCCACTTTCAAACCTTTTGTAAAGCCTGAAAAACACCCCATTTCCCATGACATAAAAGCGGCAACAGGCCAAAACCTGCTGCCGCTTAATCAGTGACAAACTAAGTCACTTGCCTCTCATTGTCCCTTTGCGTTTAACGCAGCAGAGCCAGTACGCCCTGTGGCAACTGGTTGGCCTGGGCCACCATCGCCGTACCGGCCTGCTGCAGAATCTGCGCACGAGACAAGTTAGCGGTTTCAATGGCGAAGTCCGCATCTTGAATACGTGAACGCGATGCGCTCAAGTTGTCAGAACTGGTTTGCAGATTGGCAATGGTCGACTCAAAGCGCGATTGCAAAGCGCCGAAGGAAGCGCGCTGGCCATTCACTGCAGACAGAGCAGAATCAACGGCTGACAAGGTGCGGTTAGCAGCATCCACGTTGGAAACGTCAAACGTATTGACAGCTTGCAACTGGGAAGCGGCGGTAGCAGAGGAAAAGAAGTCGGTCGTTGCAGCCACACCGCTCAAACCGAACGTCTTGTTGGAGTCCAGTGTTAGCGCGCCAGTGGTAACGGCAGTTGTTCCAGCGTCCACCGAAGCACCACCCACCAACGCACCGGCTGTCGAACCAGTGTTGCCGACCACCGTGATGTTATTACCGGAGGCATTGGTCAGTGTGATACCGCTACCTGCATCGTTGAGCTTGGCAGTTACACCGGTTTGCGACGCCTTATCGTTGAAGGCGGTAATTGCACCCGCCAAACCGTCTGCCGTGTTACCTGTGGTGGCAAACGAAATAGTCACAGCGTTGGTATTGTCAGAAGTGACATTCAAAGAGAAAGTACCGGTGCCGAACGCTGTAGCGTCGATTTCAGTGCGGGCAGTCGCGGTCACATTGGTCTTGGCCGTTTGCGCATTGACCAAAGCGGCTACGTCCTTCGCTGTGGCGGCGGCAGCAACGGTGATTGTCGATGTCCCAGATGAGCCATTGACAGTGAAATCGCCACCGACAACACGGCTGGCAGCAGCGGAGCTGGAAGCCACTGCGTTAGCCGTACTACCTTGTACCAAATCACCCCGGGTGCTGGTAGCAGATGCTACGACAGACCCAATACGGTTGTTACCGTACTTGCTGGTAGTGAAGTTGGCAGTCGTCGCGGTAATCGTTTGATTGGCATTGGCACCCACCTGGAAAGTAGCAGAGCCCAAGCTACCGTCCAGAATGTTCTGGCCGTTGAATTGGGTCGTCTTGGCAATGCGATCCAGTTCTGAAGTCAACTGACCCACTTCAGCATTCAACGCTGCACGGTCCGAAGCTGAGTTAGTAGCGTTAACAGACTGAACCGCCAATTCACGGACACGCTGCAAAATGGTACCGGCCGCGCCCAGTGAACCTTCAGCCACCTGCGCCAGAGAAATACCGTCATTGGCATTGCGAGCCGCTTGCTGCGAGCCACGAATTTGCGATGTAAACCGGTCGGCAATCGCCAAACCGGCAGCGTCGTCCTTGGCGCTGTTAATGCGCAAGCCGGATGACAAACGTTGAATCGAAGTGCTCAGCGACACCTGGCTGGTAGCTAGGTTGCGTTGAGCTGTCAACGAGTTGATATTGGTATTGATGGTAGCTGCCATTTGGATAACTCCTAAGTAAAACTCACCTAATCCGGCGAAATGCCGATCTCAACGCCAACATTGCTGCTGGCCGCCATGACCGGCGCGCCGCACTTGACGCCTTCCGGACGACGAACTCATAAGAGCCCGTTAGGATAGTTTTCGGGTGATCCCAGGAAAACTTTAGCAACTTCAGATCCTCCAACCAACTACCACGCGAAATTTCGACTGGAATTTCGATAAGCCCGGTCTTTCGCCGCTATCTACAAGAAACCAGGGTTTACCCCTATCAAGATTTGTCAGCACTGGCAAATTTGGCGGGTTTTCCCCGCGCTTATCACCCAAATACCAAAAGCTGGCATCTCCAGAATTCACCCATCGTTACTGATTGTCTGCAGGTAAGCAGGCTTTGCAATCGGCGGCGACGCTGATTTGTATCTTTTAAGGAGTTTCGCAATGGCCTCAACTATCAACACCAATATTCAGTCGCTGACTGCGCAGCGCAACCTGTCGGCTTCGCAGATGGCAATGAACACCTCGATGGCACGTTTGTCATCGGGGCTACGGATTAACAGCGCCAAGGACGACGCTGCAGGCCTGGCCATCAGCGAACGCATGACCTCGCAAGTGCGAGGCCTGAACCAAGCAGCCCGCAACGCTAACGACGGCATCTCATTGTCGCAAGTTGCAGAAGGCGCCCTGGGCAGTGCGTCCGCCACATTGCAGCGTATCCGTGAGTTGGCAGTGCAGTCTGCCAATGCCACCAACTCTGCATCGGACCGAGCCGCGCTGCAAGCTGAAGTGGGACAGTTGACCAATGAGCTGGAGCGAATCGCTCAGACCACGCAGTTCAACGGCCAGAATCTGCTCGACGGAAGCTTTACATCTGCCGACTTTCAGGTGGGTGCAAATGCTAACCAGCGCATAACTGCCACCACTGCCAACTTCAGCACGACGAAATACGGAGGCAACCGAATCGGTTATCTGCCTGCCATTCCGGGCAGCACCAAGGGCGACCTGATGCTGGGCACCGCTAGCGCAGCCGCTATTCCGCCATCAGCGAGCGCCGCCAGCAGGGTCGCAGCGGCTGGCGACTTTGTAGTGAACGGAGCTTCAGGCAGTGCAACGATTGCATACCCGGCTGCCGCAAGCGCGAAAACGGTGGCGGCGCTAGTCAACGCTCAGGCCGGTGTGACCAATGTCACTGCTACCGCCTTAACAGAAATTGACCTAAACAACTTCGCCCCAGCAGCAACTCCGGCGGGTTCTGGTAATTTTTCGCTCAGCGTAGCATCCAATAATGCATCAGCAGTCACCGTATCCTTCTCGACTGCGGGCAACTCGTCAGACGGCTTAGCCTCTGCCATCAGCGCTTTCAACGACAAGAGCTCCCAAACCGGTGTCGTGGCCAAACTTAACCAGGCTGGCACTGGGATCACGTTGACCAACCTCGCAGGTTCGGACATCCAACTTGTCAACAACTCAGTCACGGACACATTCGATGCGGTGAATATTGCGGTGGACACGACGCCAATACCGCCCCTACCTCCCGTCATCACACCCACTGCGTTTGCGGTGGGTGCCGCAGGGGGAACCGCCGTTATCACTGGGGCTGTGACTCTGGATTCGGACAAAACCTTTGGCACCAGTGCCGGATCTGCGAGCAACACCACCGACTTTTTCAACGTCACCACAGCGTCTTCTCAGTTGCAGGCAGTGAATTCCTTCGACATCTCCAATGTAGATTCCGCTAACCGTACGCTCGCAGCCGTAGATTCTGCATTGTCAGCAGTGAACGGTCAGCGCGCCAAATTCGGCGCGTTGCAATCCCGCTTTGAAGCGACGATTTTGAGTTTGAACACGATGTCGGAGAACGTCTCAGCATCACGCTCGCGCATTCAGGATGCGGACTTCGCGATGGAAACTGCCAATTTGGCCCGTACACAGATCTTGCAACAAGCCGGCACGGCGATGGTGGCACAGGCCAATCAGTTACCCCAATCCGTTTTGCAATTGCTCAAGGGCTAAACACCTACTGAGCCTATCGACTTGGCAACGTTCTTTGATCGACCAAAGCCGTAACGCTTGGGCGCACAGAAACATTCGCAAAAAAAGTTCTCGGGTCGAGACCCCCACTTGTCGGTAGACAAATTGGCGCTGGTTCCGATCACCTAACTACGGGCGGACTACTTGGCTTCTCGGATCTGAGTGCCCGAGTAATCGCAAGCCAAAACGCGGTGCTTGTAGGAGTTTCGCTTACAGACTTTTGTCGTTTACCTGACGTGCGCATTAGCCGTTTTCTGATTTAAGTTTTGCGTCTGGCCGCCCAGAATTGACTCCATGGTGATTCACACGAATGACCCCACCAGGAGCGCAAAATGAACAATGAGCAAATGCAAGCGGAAATCCGGGAAGCCAATATGACTTACTTGATGTTGGCCCAAAATCTGATCCGCCAAGACAAGCCCGAAGCCCTGTTTCGCCTGGGCATGTCCGAAGAAGCTGCCGACATGATCGGCACCCTCTCCCCCGCACAAATCTTGAAAATCGCCTCAAGTAACATGCTGCTGTGTCGCTTCCGTGTGGACGATGACATTGTTTGGAACCTGCTCACTAACCACACGGCAAGCAAGGTAGACAACGATGCAACGACTAAGCTGCACGCCAGCATTCTGATGGCCGGCCGCTACGCCGAGGCCATGTAAGTCCCCACCCTGAATCTGGAGCACCACCATGGCCACCAAAAGCGTATTGAACGATTCCAAGCAAGTTGAGCGCGCCGTCGCGCTAATACAGCTCGGCGCCCGGCTGCAGGTATTGGAGAGTGAGACCGACCTGTCTTACGAACGCCTGTTGCGTTTATACAAAGAAGTGGCAGGACGGTCCCCCAGCAAGGGCCAGCTGCCGTTTTCCACCGAGTGGTTTCTGACCTGGCAGCCTAATATCCACGCGTCGCTGTTTCAAAACACCTACGAATACCTGTCCAAAGTCAGCGCCATGGACGATATTGAGGCGATCATGAAGGCCTACAAGCTCTACACCGAGCAAATCTCGGCCTGCGGTGTAGAACCCTTGCTATCCATCACCCGGGCGTGGCGCTTGGTCAAGTTCATCGACAACAATATGCTGTCGATGACCAAGTGCTCCAAATGTGGCGGTCACTTTGTCAGCGAGGCCTACGAGAACTCCCGCCACTACGAGTGCGGCCTGTGCGCGCCGCCCGCTCGCGCCGGTAAAGGCGCCGCCACAGGTGGCATTTTGCTGCACTAACGCTATTATTTTTGTAGCTACTCAGGCAATATTTACCTGGTCCACAGACCTTTTTCTAATAAATTTGAGGCTTACACCACCGAGGCGATATGATTAGGAAAGGCTGTTAAAAGCTGTCCTCATCAATCCTTGAAGTGTGTGGCATCGCTGTCACAATGCCCCTATGTTTGTAATCATCGGTTGGCTGGTTTGCCTTGTTTGCGTATTCGGGGTGTTCATCATCCACGGTGGGAATATAAGCGTGATTCTTCATGCCCTGCCTTGGGAAATGCTGACCATCGGAGGCGCTACAGTGGGCGCCTTCCTGGCCAACAATCAGATGAAGGTCGTAAAAGCCACCATGAAGGGTTTAGGGGCTTGTTTCAAAGGGAGCAAGTACACCAAAGCCCGCTACATGGAACTGCTAGCGCTGTTGTTCGACATCTTGCAGAAAGCTCGCAAAGAGGGGCTGATGGCAATCGAAAAAGACGTTGAAGAGCCCGAACAGTCAGAGCTTTTTAAGAAATATGCCACGGTCGGCAGTGACCACCATGTGGTGGAATTCATCACCGATTATTTGCGCATGATGGTCTCTGGCAACTTGAATGCCCATGAGATTGAGTCCATTATGGACAGCGAAATCGAAACCCACCACCACGAAGAACATGCTGCAGTTGCCGCTATTCAGCGCATAGCCGGGGGATTGCCCGCCTTTGGTATCGTGGCCGCTGTATTGGGAGTGGTGAACACCATGGGCTCGGTAGGTCAGCCTCCTGCAGTACTCGGGGGCATGATTGGCTCCGCTCTGGTGGGAACCTTCTTGGGGATTTTGTTGGCCTATGCCTTTGCCGAACCGCTGGCAGGCTTGCTAGAACAAAAAGTGGAAGAAAACGGCAAAGAGTTGCAATGCATCAAAACTACACTGCTGGCCAGTATGCAGGGCTATAACCCGGCGACTGCCATCGAATTTGGCCGCAAGGTTTTGTACTCCACTGAGCGCCCTACCTTCCAAGAGCTGGAGGCCCATGTCAAGAAGAAATAATCAGGCCAGCGCCGCGGGAGGCGTCTAAGTATGGCCGGAGACGCCAAGAAGCTACAGCCCATCATCATCAAGCGGGTTAAAAAAGGGGGGCACGTTGCGCACGGGGGTGCTTGGAAGATCGCCTACGCGGACTTTGTGACCGCCATGATGGCGTTTTTCTTGCTGATGTGGCTGCTGGGCAGTACCTCTGAAGGGGATAAAAAAGGTATCTCTGATTATTTTCAGTCGCCCTTAAAAGTTGCTATGCAGGGCGGTAGCGGTGCTGGCGCCAGCAATAGCGTCATCAATGGCGGCGGCAACGACCTGACGCAAAGCGCCGGCCAGTCGCGCCGCGGTGATGGCGCCAACCGGGAGGCCAAGAAAATGTCGGGCGACACCGCCAAAGCTGCGGTGGCCCAAAAAGATGCGCAGGCCCTGGCTGCTCTTAGCGCCAAGATTGCCGGCGTCATTTCAGCCAATCCAAAACTAGCAGAGTTCAGCGCCCAAATCAAACTAGAAATCACACCAGACGGATTGCTGATTCAAATCGTGGATGACCAACGCCGCCCCATGTTTGACAGCGGTAGCGCTACCGTCAAGCCCTATATGCGTGACATCCTGAGAGAAATTGGCATTGCGCTCATGGACGTTGAGAACAAAGTCAGCTTGGATGGCCACACCGACCGCTCAGCGTATGGGAATGCGGCGCGGGGCTACAGCAATTGGGAGCTCTCCGCGGACCGCGCCAATGCGTCACGCCGTGAATTGGCCGCTGCGGGTATGCCCGAGGAAAAGCTGGCCCGCATCGTTGGTATGGCATCCAGCCTTTTGTTGGACCCCGCTGACCCATTGAGCCCTACCAATCGCAGAATCAGTATCTTGGTCATGACCAAAGAGGCCGAGGAACGCTTGCTGGGTCGCCAAACCGTTCCGTTGGAGATAGCTACAGCTCCTGCGGCTGAATCAAACGCCGCGAATGGTGCAAAATCACGGCAGTGAATCGGGAAAATTTCCGTCATACTTGCATCTATACGAAAATCCCCCGCGAAAGGGTTACCCATGTCAAAAGAACTGCGCTTTTTAGTTGTCGACGATTTTTCCACCATGCGGCGAATCGTACGCAATTTATTGAAAGAAAGCGGTTACGTTGAAGCGGACGAAGCGGAAGATGGTGTGGTGGCATTGCAAAAGCTTCGTAGCTCCACATTTGACTTCGTAGTGAGCGATATCAACATGCCCAACATGAATGGGTTCCAGTTGCTGGCCGAGATCAAAAAGGACGAGAAACTCAAGCACCTACCCGTGTTGATGGTAACGGCCGAGGCGCGCAAGGAGGACATCGTATTGGCCGCTCAGCAAGGCGCAGCCGGTTACATCGTCAAACCCTTCACCAAAGCTACTTTGGAAGACAAAGTCAATCACATCCTGACCAAGATGGGCCTGAAGTAATTTGCAGGCTGCAAGGCCTGCACACTGTTTCAATCTGACCGGGAATTCCCGGTCTTTTTACGCTTTAGATCAGAGGGTGACTGCTGACAATGACGGGAACTCTAGAGTCTCGTCACCATGGATCAAGGCAGTCAAGATCGTAACTTACCCGCTTCCGAGCGCAAGCTCAAGAAAGCGCGCGATGACGGCCAAGTCAGCCGTTCCGAAGACCTCAAACACTTTGCCGTTTTAGGCGCTGGCGCAATGGGCGTGTTGGTTCTCGCCCCTGTACTCTTTGAACGCCTCAAAGAAACTATGGGCCAACAGTTGTCCTTTGATGCCAACACGGTCCGACAATCGGCCAGCATGGTGAAACGCCTGTCGGAGGCCAGCACCACTGGGTTGATGGGTTGCGTCGTGTTCTCAGCCATCATCATCGCTGCCGTAGTGGTGGCCTGCGTGGCGTCGGGCGGCTGGGTCAGCAGCCTTAAACCCATCATGCCGGACTTCAGTCGGCTCAACCCCCTTTCCGGATTTGGAAATCTATTTGCCAAAAAGAAGCTACTTGACGTCATCAAGATGACCGTCATGACAGCCATTCTCATGGCGATTGCGAGCAGCTACTTGACCAACGGCATGCAGGGTATGGCCATGCTGATTCTCCAACCATCCAGCTCGGCTATCCAGCAACTTACCAATTGGCTCACCAGCGGCCTAGGTTTGCTACTGTTAGTGATTTTTATGGCTGCAATGGTGGACGTTCCACTACAAAAATTCTTACATGGCGACCAAATGAAGATGTCGCATCAAGAAGTAAAAGAAGAGGGCAAGGAGGCGGACGGCAACCCCCAAATGAAAGCCAAGATCCGGCAGCGGCAACGGGAAATGGCACAAAACAGCAGCGTCAACTCGGTACCCAAAGCCGACTTTGTGGTCATGAACCCCACCCACTTTGCTGTGGCGATCTGCTACGACGAAAAGACCATGCGGGCGCCCCAAGTTATCTCCAAGGGCGCTGATTTGTTAGCGATGCGCATTCGCGATGTCGCCAAGAACAATGCGATTCCTGTGCTGCAGTCGCCCATGTTGGCCCGCGCACTGTATGCCAATGCCGAACTCAACCAGGACATTCCATTTGCGCTGTACGCCGCCGTGGCGCAGGTGTTGGCCTACGTGTACCGCCTTCGCGCAGCACTCAAAGGCACAGGCCCCATGCCGCAGGAAGTGCCACAGCCGTTTGTGCCCCCTGAGCTCGATCCTCTCAGCACAACCTTAAAGGCGAAAACCGCATGAACGCTGGAGTGAAGTCCTTGCAACACTGGCTCAACGGCAATGGGGCCGTGCTACGGGGTGCAGCAGCACCCATGTTGGTAGTGGCCATTTTGGCCATGATGGTTTTGCCCCTGCCGCCTCTGGCATTGGACATGCTCTTCACCATCAATATTGCCGTTGCACTCATGGTGATGATGGTGGCCGCTTACATGATCCGCCCCCTGGATTTCGCATCATTCCCATCGGTCCTGCTTTTGACCACCTTAATGCGCTTGTCGCTCAACGTGGCCTCCACCCGTGTCGTTCTGCTGGAGGGCCATACCGGCCCTGGCGCTGCCGGTGCGGTCATTGAGGCCTTTGGTCACTTCCTGATTGGTGGCAACTTTGCCGTTGGTTTGATTGTTTTTGCCATTTTGGTGGTGATCAATTTTGTCGTTGTAACGAAAGGCTCCGAGCGTATCGCTGAAGTATCTGCTCGCTTCACGTTGGATGCCATGCCCGGCAAACAAATGGCAGTGGATGCCGACTTGAACGCAGGCTTGATTGATGAGGCCGAGGCCAAACGCCGCCGTGCTGAAGTGGGCGAAGAAGCCGAGTTTTTTGGTTCGATGGACGGCGCCTCCAAGTTTGTCCGCGGCGACGCTGTGGCCGGCATTTTGATTTTACTGATCAATATCTTTGGTGGCTTTGCTATCGGCATTCTCCAGCATGACCTGACTGCCTCCCAGGCAGCCAATTCTTATATTTTGCTAGCCGTGGGTGACGCGCTGGTTGCGCAGATTCCTGGCTTATTGATTTCTGTTGCCGCCGCGATGGTGGTGTCACGCGTGGGCAAAGAGCACGATATCGGCAAACAGATCGCCGGGCAAATGTTTGTATCCCCCCGTGTTCTGGGTATTACCGCCGCCATCATGTTCATCCTGGGGATCATCCCCAATATGCCGCACTTCGTCTTTTTGACCATCGCCGCAGCCTTGGGCTACGGTGCCTGGATGCTGGCCTACAAACCCAAGATTGTTGAAGCCCCTGCTGCGCCTCCACCGGTGAGTGGGGATATCGAAGCGTCCTGGGATGACCTACAACCCGTGGACCAGTTGGGCCTGGAGCTGGGTTACCGCTTGATTGCGCTGGTCGATAAGACCCGCCAAGGCGATCTGCTGACGCGTATTAAAGGCGTACGCCGCAAGTTTGCGCAGGAGGTGGGCTTCCTGCCGCCACCAGTACACGTGCGCGATAACCTGGAACTCAAACCCAGCGGCTACCGAATTACCCTGCGCGGTGTCATTGTGGGTGAGGGCGATGCCTTTCCCGGTATGTTCCTGGCGATCAATCCAGGCGGCATAACTACGCCATTGATTGGGACCGCCACCACCGACCCCGCCTTTGGCCTGCCGGCCCACTGGATTGACGATCGGCAGAAAGAAGCCGCGCAAATGGCGGGATTTACGGTGGTTGATTCCGAGACTGTCATGGCGACCCATTTGTCACACTTGATGCAGGTTCAGGCCTCCAAATTACTGAGCCGAACAGAGACACAACAACTGGTGGAACACGTGGCGAAATTTGCCCCCAAATTGATCGAAGAAGTCGTCCCTAAGATGGTGTCGATTGCTGTCTTTCAAAAGGTTCTGCAACTACTGCTGGACGAGTCGGTTCACATCAGAGATATCCGCACCATCATTGAATCGATTGCGGAGCATGCCGGTAGTACACAAGACCCTGCCGAGCTGGCCCGCCGCGTGCGTGTAGCCCTGTCTCCGGCCATCGTGCAGCAGATCTATGGCCCCACCCGTGAACTCAATGTGATTGCAATAGACCCTGGACTGGAGCGGCTGCTGGTCCAAGCCCTGGGCAATCCATCCGGTCCAGCCCTGGACCCCAGCGTGGCGGACATGTTGACTCGCAATGCCGCTGAAACGGCACTTAAACAAGAAGAAATTGGCGTCCCTGCCTGCCTGCTGGTGCCGGATCAGATCCGCACTGCCATTGCCCGACTGGTCCGGCGCGTCGCACCCCGATTGCAAGTGCTCGCGCACAGCGAAATTCCTGAAACCCATACGATTCGAATTGGCCCCATTCTCCGAGGTGCAACACCATGAATATCCAACGCTTTACAGCCGCCACGTCCCGCGAAGCTCTTTCCAAAGCCCGCATGGCCTTTGGCGACAGCACCTTGATTTTGTCTAACCGCCCAACAGAAAACGGCGTGGAAGTGGTGGCCACCGCCGAAGAAACGCTAGCTGCCCTGGACCAGGCAGACGGAAGAATTGCGCCTGCCAAAGTCGCAGGCAATGGGGTGCCCAGCTACCGTGAAACAGTTGCTGGCAAAGTGGAAGACGATGCGAATCAGTTAGCCATGAGTACCTTGTCGTTTCAGGACTATGTGCGAGAACGGATGATGCGCCGTCGCCATGAGGCAGCTGGCGACGGCGCAACCACCAAGTTGACGCAGGATGCGCCTGCCAGCACCGCACGCCCGTTTGGCCCCATTCGCATCAAGCCAGACGTGGTGCCAGCACGCGCCAAAGCGGCGGTCCCCGTCGTGCCTAAAACGCAAGCAGTTGCGCCACAGGTCATCCCCCAAGGCATCGTCAACGAGCTGCACGCGATGAAAGAGATGATGGAGGAGCGCTTCAATACGCTCGCCTGGCTGGGCCAAGCCCGCCAAAACCCGATCCAGTCCAACCTGATGTTGCGCATGATTCGGGCGGGCTTCTCCCCCACGTTGTCCCGCGCGATTCTGGAGAAGATGCCTGCCGAACTGAACGCAACCGAATCCATGCGCTGGGTCATGGATGTCTTGGAACGCAATCTGAAGACCGACGACCAAAGTCCGTCGTTGCCCCAGGAAGGTGGTGTCTTCGCGCTGATAGGCGCCACCGGAGTCGGTAAGACCACTACCGCTGCCAAATTGGCCGGCCTGTGCGCTGAGGAGTACGGCCCCGCCAGTGTGGGCTTGATCACTCTGGATACCTATCGCGTCGGCGCACACGAACAACTCCGCGCCTACGGAAAAATGCTGGGCGTCGTTGCGCATCTGGCGCATGACCGTTCAGCACTGCAGGATCTGCTGGGCTTATTGTCTAACAAAAAGATGGTTTTGATTGACACCACCGGTCTTGCACCGCGCGACCCACGCAAGCGCGAGATGCTGGAGCTGGTGAATTTACCGGGTGTGCGGCGCGTGTTGGTTCTCAATACCGGCTCTCATGGCGAAACACTGGATGAGTCCGTAACCGCATTCAAGACCCCGACTGCGCAACAAGTGATCTTCTCCAAGATTGACGAAGCGGTGAAGCTAGGCCCCGCCATTGACGTGTCCATCCGCCATCAGTTGATATTGCGCGGCGTCACCAATGGCCAGCGCGTACCCGAAGACTGGGAGGCCGCCAATGCAGCCAACCTGGTGCGGTTGTCCATGCGTGCTACGGGCAGCTCCGCCTACGACCCCAAAGCAGGCGACCTGAACTTCTACTTCAACGAACCCGTTTCCCACAGCAGCCCCAGGAGCCATCTGGATGCATGAAACACCGCAGCACCAGGCCGTCGGCTTAGGTTCTCTCGCACGCGCGCACAGCGCCCGCTTGGTGGCGATGGTGAGCCACGGCGATGAAGAAACAGAGCTGTCGCTGTTGTGGCGCTTGTGTCTGACTTGGGTGCGATTGGGCTACCCAGTGACGGTGCTGGACGCTGGCAATTTGGAATCCGCAGATAACCCCGGACTCGCGCAGTTGCTAGACTGCCCCTACGGATCAGGCTGCAACAACCAGGATGCAGCAGCCTGGAGCGTCCTTCCCGCTGCCGCTGGCCTACACAGTCTGCGCCCTGCAGCAGGTGCTGAGGACGGACTTACACGCCGTTTAGCCAACCTGTTTTCCGACGATGATGTCGTCGTCTTGTACGGCAACGCAGACACTTTGCTCCAGTTGCTGCCCGACGCCGTGCTGCAACCCGTGATAGTCGTGTCGTCAGCACCAAAATCATTACTCAACAGCTATCAGGCTCTAAAACGATTGCTCGGAAGCGGACATATGTCCCCTTTGGTGGTAGACCCTTCTGCAGCCGATATCGGCTCGCTCACCACAGCCAGTGCGGGTTTTGCCTTAGCCGATTGTGCCAAGAACTTTCTGGCGTACGACTTGAAATGGATACGAATACAAACAACCCACGAGGACAGTGCACCAGCCTCTGATTTGCAGCGGATGGCCTTGCGTGTGCTCGAAAACGCTCTACCTTTGTCAGACCGTTGGAAGCACATGGCGGCCAGCGAGACTAAGATGGATGCTAGGCAATTTTCCAGGAGCCATTGATGTACACCGCCAAGGGGCAACTCGACCGCAATGCGCTGATCCGGCAGTACCAGCCGCTGGTTCGCAAGCTTGCACACCACATGATGGCAAAATTGCCACCCAGTGTGGAGGTCGATGACCTGATTCAAGTCGGTTTGATCGGCCTGTCGGAAGCTCTTTCACGCTATGAGGCCGCGCAAGGCGTTCAGTTTGAAACCTTTGCCACCCAACGCATCCGTGGCGCTATGCTCGATGAGCTGCGGGAAAACGACTGGATGTCCCGCGGCTCCCGCAAGAGCCAGAAAGATATCGAAATAGCAATGCGCAAGCTGGAGCATAGTTTGGGTCGCAGCCCCCTGGAGTCGGAGATTGCTGTTGAAATGGGCCTGAATCTGGTGGATTACCAAAGCCTGCTCAGTAAAGTTCGCGGAACGCAATTGGTGTACTTGGAAGACATGTCACGCAGTGGCGAAGACGACGACACCTACCTGGACCGCCATGTGGCTGACGCGGGAGCAGATCCGCTCAATATGTTGCGCGATCAGCGTTTGCGGGCTGGGTTAGTGGCAGCCATCAAGGGGCTGCCGGAGCGCGAGCAGTACATCATGAGCATGTACTACGAGCAGGACATGAATCTGAAGGAAATTGCCGCGGTGCTGGATGTCACCGAGTCACGCATCTGCCAATTGCACAGCCAATCCATTGCCCGGCTCCGGGCCAAAATGCGATCACACTGAGTGGTATCAGGCCGACGTGATGTTCATTGCGCCTGCAGAACGCAATGTGGAGCCGTATGGGCCCTGGGTTTGGTAAGTTGCTTTCTCAACAGCAGGCATTACGACCTTGAGCGCGCGCTCGACATACGCAGAGCGCCGGATCAAGTTTTCACGCAATGAAATTAGCCGTTGGGCCAACTCCCCTACTTTGGCGGCATATTCAGGCGCTTGTGCACTGGTTCGTGCGGTGTGCATCAGCTGCACCAGGCCAACGGCCGTCACTTGGAGCCCTTCGCTGGCTTGCATCAGCGCCTGCCCATGCCCCTCATTCAAGCAATGCACCGCCGTGTTGAGTTGTTGTTCTGCCAGGGCGAGCTGGGTTTCGATAGAGATATTTTGCATTTCAGGGGCTCCGCAGGGTAAGTGCACAGCCCCAGTTGGGACCTACCGGCTGGTGCGGCTCAACATGTCCTGTGCATTGGATAACAATTTGTCGGCAATGGCTTCGGGATTCACGGTGTAAGTACCATCCTGGATGGACGCTTTGATCGCAGCCACTTTCTGGGTGTCGATGTCCGCCACATCGCTGCGTTTGGCCTCTTCTAGGCCCCGAGCCTCGGTGGAAACCGTTACTGAGACACTTGCCGAGCGCGACGATTGCACCGCGTTGGTGGTGGCGGAAACAGCCGCACTCGCACCTTGACTGGCTTTCTGGGCAGCGTTGGCTTGGTTGACCAAATTGGCAGGATCGGATGCAGGACTGATTTTCATGGCGTTCTCCAAAACTACGATAGGCGTAGCCTCGTGCATTTGTTATCGACCGCATCATGGCTGACTTTAGGTAAATCTGCACCTGAATTCGGCTCTACAGCTCTATTTTTACTGTTTTTGTATCCAGCACAACACCGGATGCAACGCGTCCGCTGTCCATTCGAACGCGCGCGACTTGCCCTACAACACCGGCAGTCAGGGCCTGGCCGTCGGACGCAATCTGAAACCCTGGTCCCTGAGCCACCACTTTTACCTGAGACCCAGCCTGAAAAACCTGGGCTGGGCGTACCGTATCCGCGCGCAAAGTCTGACCGGTGGTCAAAGACCGGGTGACCATATAGCCCCGCCACAGCGCCGGGTCGCGCAATACCGGGCTGGATTCTTCGGCCCAATTCACCTCAGTTTCCACCACGTCGTTTTGGGTTATCACCGCGCCCACGGGCAGTTGACCACGGACCACCCAGGCTTTGCCCCAGGCACTGATAGTGACTGGAAGCGATACATTCCAGCGGGACATGCCATCCACGCAGCGAATACCAACCCGTGTTTTTCCCCACAAGCGAGAGCCTGCAGGCAGATAAGTTTCCATATTGCCGCAGGGGGCTAGCTTAAGCCGCGCATCCAACGTGCCCACCGCAACATCCATGCGTAAGCTGCCCGAAGCACTACTTTGTGAGCTTTTGACAGCCTCCAAAACCCAGGTCCGCGCCATGTCTTGTAAATCTGTGGTTTGGGCGTGGACGCTAACGGCCATGCCAAAGGCCGCGAGTTGCAAAACAAGCTTCAATCGCCCAAGCCATTCATTTAACAAATTTGCCATTGCGCATCTCCGCGCAGCGGTTTGCGTCCCGCCATGGGACGCGCATTGCCGCTGAATGCGACGACTATAGGTAAGCGCCCGTTTGACAAACCACGCAAATACGCCGCTTTCCACCCCGTATTCACAGGCTCAAAAATTAAAGCTTTTCCCATAATCACTCCACGCACAGCCCCAGGCCTCTCCTAGAGGCTCTTCCACTGAAATTGAGGATCCCATGCTTGCCAATTTGACCGATGCGCTGGACTTTCACGCGAAAGCGCTTGTGCTGCGCTCTGAACGTCAAAAAGTGATCGCCAGCAATATTGCCAACGCAGACACACCCGGCTACTCCGGGCGGGACATCAACTTCAAGGAAGCCATGACTGCGGCGGTGGGTGGTGCATCGCTGAGCCTTCGTCCCCAGCCTCCCAGTGGCGGCACGCCGATTGGCACAACCGACAGCCGCCATATTCCCTTGCAACCCAGTACAGCCAGCCTGGGCAATGGCCAATCGAGCCTGCAGTACACCGTGCAAACCCAACCCTCCATGGACGGCAATAGCGTCGACATGGACCGCGAACGCGCCAGCTTTGCAGACAACGCAGTGCGCTACGAAGCCACCCTTCGCTTTATTAACGGCAGCTCAAGAACAATCTTGAGTGCCATCCAGGGTCAGTAAGTCCTAGGCCCCCAGGAGCACCCCTATGTCGATGTTCTCTATCTTCAATGTGTCGGGCAGTGCAGTCAGCGCGCAGGCACAGCGCCTCAACGTAGTGGCTAGCAACCTCGCCAACGCCGATGCGGTGGCTGGCCCCGATGGCCAGGGCTACAAAAGCCGGCAGATCGTATTTCAGACCGAGCCGATGGGCTCGGACGCGTCTGCCGGGGTACGGGTCAACACCATCAAAGAGAGCAACGAGCCGCTGCGCCGTGTCCACAACCCCAGCCATCCTTCGGCGGATGCCGATGGCTACGTGACGCATTCGAACGTGAACCCCGTAGAAGAAATGGTGAACATGATTTCTGCGTCGCGCTCCTACCAGAACAACGTTGAAGTCATGAACACCGCTAAGACCCTGCTGCTTAAAACCCTGCAGATGGGTCAATAAACCGAAAGACGCTGCACCATGCTGACCAGCTTAACCAATACCGGGGCCGCCAACGGCACAACATCGAGCACCAAAACGTCGCAGACGGACGCTGCGGCATCACAGGACCGATTCCTGAAACTGTTGGTGGCGCAGCTCAACAACCAGGACCCCATGAACCCCATGGATAACGCCCAGATGACGAGCCAGATGGCCCAAATCAATACGGTGTCTGGTATTCAGCAGCTCAACGAGACCATCAAGTCCATGGCCACCCAGTTCACCTCCATGCAGGTGATGCAGGGCGCGTCCATGATTGGTCGCGAAGTGCTGACCGTTGGTAATACGCTGGCTGTCAGCGGTGGCGCTGCCAAAGGCGCCGTAGAACTGGCCGGGGCCGCAGACCGGGTCACTGTACAAATCATGAGTCCCGGCGGGCAACTGTTAGACACCCTCAGTCTTGGTAACTTGCCAGCCGGGCGCACCAACTTCAGCTGGGACGCCAGCAAATACACCGGCACCGGTACACCCACTTTCAAGATCACGGCAACGCAGGGCACCACCGCGGTGTCAGCCACTGCACTAACCCGCAACGCCGTGGAATCGATCAGCTCAGATACTGCTGGTATGACTTTGACACTCAAGGGCGGTACCACCGTCAAGTACGACGCCATCAAGGCCATCCTCTAACCGCAACCTAGGACAACACCATGAGCTTTCAAACCGGACTCTCTGGTCTCAACGCCTCCAGCAAAAGCTTGGATGTGATTGGTAACAATATCGCCAATGCCAACACCATCGGAATGAAGTCCTCGCGGGCCGAATTCGCAGATCTAGTCGCTTCCTCATTGGGCACCGGCGGGGGCGGCAAAACAGCGGGTATTGGCGTAGCAACCGCCACTATCGCCCAGCAGTTCACGCAGGGCAATATCAACATCACTGGCAACAGCCTGGATGTTGCGATCAATGGTGGTGGATTCTTCCAAGTTACCAAGACCGACGGTTCTGCAGCGTACACCCGGGACGGGCAATTCAAGTTGGACAAGGATGGCAACATCATCACCAATACCGGTGCCAACTTGATGGGATTCCCGACCGATCTAAAAGGTGTACCGACCAGTATCACCCCACAAAAAATGACGGTGCCCACCAACGCGCCGATTCCAGCCAGCGCCACGACACTGATGACGGCCGAGTTCAATCTCGATGCGCGCACACCGATTGCTTCCACCCAGGTGCCGCCCACTCCGATCAGTACTTACGGCACGTCCCTGAACGCCTATGACTCGCAAGGTGTTGCACTGCCCGTGAGCTTGTATTTCAGCAAACTAGACCCTGCCACCTCTGGCCTCACCACCGCGGTGCCTACCGATCAGTGGGCGGTTTACGACAAGACTATCGACAACTCAACTGTGCCACCTTCAGCGCCTACGCCTATTGGCTATGTCACCTTTGACTCCACAGGCAAACTCTCTGAGAGCTTTGATGCAGCGCTGGCACCCACTACCAATTTGGGCGAGCTGCCAATTACGCTGACACCCGCACCGCCCAGCATCGTTGCGCCATTCACTCCTACGCTGAACCTGAAGGACATCACCCAATTTGGTGTGGCTTTCAATGTCAGCAACTTGACGCAAGACGGCTACACCGCGGGCGAATTGACGGGCCTGAGCATCGAGCCTTCTGGCGTCATTACCACCCGTTATTCCAATGGGCAGACCCAGTCGCGCGGACAGATTGCACTGGCAGACTTTCGCAACGTACAGGGTCTATCGCCGGTGGGGGCGGGTGAGTACCAGGAAACCTTCGCGTCGGGCCAGCCGGTGCAAGGCTCACCAGCAACCGGAAAATTTGGTGAGCTACGCGCTGGCGCTCTGGAAGAGTCCAACGTCGACCTCACTGCCGAGCTGGTCAATATGATGACCGCCCAGCGCGCCTACCAGGCGAATGCACAGACCATCAAGACCCAGGATCAGGTGTTGTCCACGCTGGTCAATCTGCGTTAAAACTCATTTGATCTGAAACGCCATGGACCACATCATCTACACCGCCATGACCGGGGCCAACGCGGCGGCCAACCGGCAGGCCGTTTTGTCCAACAACCTGGCCAATGTGTCGACCAATGGTTTCCGGGCCGAACTGGCCACCTACCGCGCGGTACCTTTGCGCGGCGATGGTGCCACCACCCGCGTATTTGCGCTGGAGTCCACCGCAGGCCACTTAGACACTCCCGGCCCCGCACAACGCACCGACCGCGGCCTGGATGCCATGCCGAGCAAGAACGCCTGGTTCTCGGTGCAAAGCCTGGACGGCTCTGAAGGCTACACCCGCAACGGACACCTCGAAGTGTCCACCGACGGCACGCTGGTCACGGGCAACGGACTGCCTGTGCTGTCCAGTGGTGGCGCACCCATCACCGTACCAACAGGGGCTCTACTTACTATTGGCAATGACGGCAACATCAGCGCCAAAGTGGGTAACCAGCCCGGCAACACCATTGGCCGGCTCAAGATGGTGAGCCCCACGCCCGAAGATCCGCTGGTGCGCGGAGGCGATGGGCTGTTTCGCCCCTTGTCGGGTGAGCCTCTGAATGCTGACGATACCGTGCAATTGCAGGTCGGCGTGCTCGAGGGCTCCAACGTCAATGCCATCGAAACCATGGTGGGCATGATCCAAACCGCGCGCCAGTTTGAGACCCAAATGCGCTTGCTCCAAAGCGCCGAATCGAATGATCGCTCAGCAGGACAACTGTTGAGCATGCAAGGCTAAGCCCCGTGCGCTGACCTACTTAGGAAAACACCATGATCAACTCCCTTTGGATCGCCAAGACCGGCATGGAAGCCCAGCAAATGCAGCTGGACGTTATTTCCAACAACTTGGCTAACGTGTCGACCAACGGCTTTAAAAAGTCGCATGCGGTATTTGAGGATTTGATCTACCAAAACCTGCGCCAAACCGGCGCCAACACCACCGAGCAATCAACATTACCCACAGGCTTGCAAGTAGGATTGGGTGTGCGCACGGTGGCTACCAGCCGCAACTTCTCACAAGGTAATTTGCAGCAGACCAGCAACAACCTGGACATGGCCATTCAGGGTAATGGATTCTTTCAGCTCACCCTGCCAGACGGCACCTTAGGCTACACCCGCGATGGCGCTTTTCAGATCGACAACCAGGGGCGCTTAGTAACCTCGGGTGGTCTGCCCGTTGCGGGGGGCATCACGGTGCCGGCCAATGCCACCAGCCTGACCGTGGGCCAGGACGGCGCCGTGTCGGTGTCTGTGCCTGGCAGTCCAACGCCTCAGGGTGTTGGCACCATTACTCTGGCTACCTTCATTAACCCGGCAGGCTTAGAGCCCAAGGGGCAAAACATTTACACCGAGAGTGCATCGTCAGGGCAGCCCAATGCCGGCACTGCGGGGCTGAACGGCCTGGGCACGCTAATGCAGGGTTTTGTAGAAACATCAAATGTCAATGTGGTGCAAGAACTGGTCACCATGATCCAGACCCAGCGCGCTTATGAAATGAATTCCAAAGCCATCCAGACCTCGGACCAGATGCTGCAAAAACTCGCCCAACTGTGATACGTACACGTAGCCAAGTGAGGTTCACTATGCACACTGCCCTGCAACAACTCCAGACGACTTGGCGCACCACACGGCCCGCCTGGATCGTCGCTGCAGGAGTGCTGTGCAGCGCTTGCCAGTCACTGCCGCAAAAAGCTGTGGTGGACTTTGCCGAGCCTAAGGTGGGCCAAGCCGCCATTGCACCGCCACCGGCGCCACGCATCGCCACCGGCAGCCTATTCCAGGCTACCAGCTACCGCCCTTCGTTTGAAGACCGACGCGCCCGCATGGTCGGCGACACAGTCACCGTGCAGATCGTTGAAAACGTGACAGCCAGCCAAAAGTCGACCTCCACGGTAGACCGCAACTCATCCATCGACTCCAAGATCACTGCCCTGCCGTTGCAACCGGTGGCTGACTTGGCCAAGCTGGGCATAGGCGCATCAACCAGCAATAACTTCTCAGGCAAAGGCGGTACTGAAAGCGCCAACACCTTCTCGGGCTCCATTACCGCTACGGTCATCGAGGTGCTGGGGAATGGCCACTTGGTGGTGGCGGGTGAAAAGCAAATTGGTGTGAACCAAAACGTGGATGTACTGCGCTTCTCGGGCACGGTCGATCCGCGTCTGGTACAGCCTGGCAGCGTGGTCAGCTCCACCCAGGTGGCCAATGTGCGCATCGAATCTCGGGGCCGGGGCGCCCAGGGCGAGGCCCAAACAGTAGGCTGGCTTTCCCGGTTCTTTTTGAGCTTTCAGCCGTTCTAAAGAACTCCAGAATAGTGCCGAGGGGTAAAGGGTCCGCCCGGATCTGCCCCACCGACTTAACGGCCTATGACACCCTGGACTTTTCCGTCGATACGCACTTCGCTACAGCACCTGGGAGCACTCGTGCTTGCGGTCTGCTCCGCGTTCGCCGGCCCCAGCCAAGCTGCCACGCGCATCAAGGAAGTAGCATCCATTGAAGGGGTGCGTAGCAACCAGTTAACTGGCTTTGGCCTGGTCGTGGGCCTGGACGGCACCGGCGACCAGACCACCCAAATGCCCTACACCACCCAGGGCTTGGCCAACTACCTGCAGCAGCTGGGTATCACACTCACCGCCACCTCACTGGCCCAGTTGCAAATGAAGAATGTGGCTGCCGTCCTGGTCACTACCCAGCTACCAGCCTTCGCCCGTCCCGGTCAGTTACTCGACATCAATGTCTCATCGCTCGGCAACGCCAAGTCCCTGAAGGGCGGTACGCTGATCGCCACACCGCTCAAGGGCGCCGATGGCGAGGTGTATGCATTGGCCCAAGGCAATTTGATTGTGGCGGGCGCAGGCGCATCTGCCGGCGGCAGTAAGGTAACGGTCAATCATTTATCCGTCGGGCGTATTCCCGATGGCGCCCAGGTGGAGCGTGCCGTACCCACACCTTTGCAAGAAGGCACCAGTATCAGCTTGAGCCTGAATGCATCCGACTTTCAAACCGCACGCCTGGTGGCCAAAGCTATCAACACCAAGTTTGGCAACGATGTAGCGCGGGCATTGGACGGCCGCACGGTGCAAGTCCAAGCCCCCACGACCCCCGATGCGCGTGTGACCTTTATTGCTGAGCTAGAAGAGCTGACCATCGCCCCCACCATCGCCGCGGCCAAAGTCATCATCAATTCGCGTACCGGCTCCATTGTGTTGAACCAAGCCGTCACGCTGGGCGCTTGCGCGATTGCGCACGGCAATTTGTCAATCAGCATTTCTTCTACCCCGGTCATCAGTCAGCCCAATGCCCTGTCGGGCGGCCAAACCGTGGTCACTGAAAAGGCCACCATCGATATCAAGCAGGAGCCCGGCAAGCTGATTCAGTTGGCCGCCGCAGCCCAGTTGTCGGATGTGGTGAAAGCACTAAACGCACTGGGCGCTACGCCGCAAGATTTGCTAGCCATTTTGCAAGCCATCAAATCAGCCGGCGCTCTGAATGCCGAGCTAGAGGTGATCTGATATGGGTGTCGATACGCTTTACGGCCCCTCCAGCATGTCCAGCGGATCCGCGTTGGCTGCGGACGCCAGTGCATTAGGCAAACTCAAAATGCAGGCCGGTAACCAGACGGCCGAATCGATACAAGAAACTGCCAAGCAGTTTGAATCGTTGTTTATGCGCGAGCTACTCAAAAGCATGCGCGAAGCCAACAATTCAGTGAAATCGGGCATGCTGGACAACGCGGGCAGCGACCTGGGCACCGACTTGCTAGACCAACAATTCGCAGTGGCTATGTCGGGCCAGCCAGGCGGGTTGTCAGACCTCATTGCCCAACAGCTCACGCGCCAAATGGGACAGATGGGCGACATGGGCAAAGCCCGCGCCACACCGGTCGACGCAGCAGACGCCACAGGTAACGCCACAAAGAAAATTAGCGCGACTGGTACCAAAACATCCAAAGGCCCGACCGAGTCGCAAGTCAGCTTTGTACGCCAACATGGCAAAACTGCCAGCGATATTGAACGTGCCACTGGTATACCCGCAGGCTACCTGCTGGGCCAAGCCGGGCACGAAACCGGCTGGGGAAAACGCGAAATCAAGAGTGCTGGCGGCGAGAATTCTTTCAACCTTTTCGGCATCAAAGCTGGCGGTAGCTGGAAAGGCAAAGTGGCCGAGGTCACCACCACGGAATATGTGGACGGTATGGCCAAAAAGCAGGTGGCTAAATTCCGTGCGTATGACTCCTACCAGGATGCGTTCAAGGATTACGCCCGCATGATGTCAGACAGCCCGCGTTACGCCAAAGTCATGCAGCAATCGAGCACGCCCCAGGCCTTTGCCAGTGGGTTGCAAAAGGCCGGCTACGCCACCGACCCCGAGTACGCCGCCAAACTGAGCCGCGCTATCAACACCACACTGCAGCTGCGGCGCGTGCAGGTCTAAGCGGAGCGCACTATGGGTATATTGAATATTGGCACCCAGGCACTGCAAGCCAACCAGGCGGCACTGCAAACGGCTGGCAACAACATTGCCAACGCCAACACGGTGGGCTATTCACGCCAAAAAGTCGTGTTGGAAACGGTGCCTGGCCAGTTCACCGGCGGTGGCTATATCGGCAAGGGTGTCACCATCCAAACTATCCAGCGCAATTTCAGCGAATTTTTAACGCGCCAGTCCACCCTGGCTACTGCTACCAAAACCGCCGACGTCGCCCGCTCCGACAAGCTCAAGCAACTGCAAGGTATTTTTTCTGGTGGCACCAGCGGGCTGGGCGCCTCTATCAGCGAGATGTTGAATGCCTTTGCCGATGTGGCCAGCAGCCCGACGGATATAACCGCGCGAACCGTAGTACTCACCCGGGTAGACGAAACTGCGGCGCGCATGCGCGCGGCCTCGCAGAGCCTGGACGATCTGCAGATTGGCGTGAAGCAGGAGCTGACCCAAAAGGTCGACGCCATCAACAGCTTGGCCCAGGGCATAGCTGATGTGAACGAGAAGATATCTCGCACCGCAGGGTCGGGCCAACCTCCTAATGATTTGCTGGATCGGCGTGACCAATTGGTGCGCCAGCTCAACACGTACATTCAGACCACTTCCGTTGCTGCCGATGACGGTACCGTCGGGATTTTTATTGGTGGTAGCCAAGCACTGGTTTTGGGTGTGGACGTATCCAAGCTGTCCATTTCCAGCGATGACTTCGGCGACACCTTGAAAAGCAAGCTCATGATTACGCGCACAGGGGTGTCCGTGCAGATGGATGAAAACGCCCTGGGTGGTGGTGAGGTGGCGGGTCTGCTGCGCTTTCAAAACACCGATCTCAACGAGGGGCGTAACCTGCTGGGGCGCCTGACGATGGCGGTCACCACCTCCATGAACGACCAGCATAAGCTGGGTCTGGATTTGGACGGCGTTCCGGGGGGGAACATCTTCAGCCCCACCAGCTTCACAGCACAAAATGTGCTGGTGCCGGTGCCACCCGCTGCATTGAACAGCGCCCCCAACACGCTGTCCATCGCTATTGCAGACACCACCAAGTTCGTTGCCTCCGACTACGAAATCAATTTCACGGGCGCGTCAACGGCCACCATCACGCGGCGCTCCGATCGCGTGATTACTTCGGTGGATTTCGCTACCGGAGATACCGTGCCGCCCGCGGCTCCAGCACCTGTGCCTGCACCCATTCCAGGGCAATTCACGCTGGACGGCATCACCATCAGCCAGGGCGCTGGACCAAACGCTTCTGGCGATCGTGTCCTGATCAAACCCTTCAGTACGTCGGCCAGTACCATCAGCAGCCAGTTTTCTACGCCTCGCTCATTGGCTGTAGCAAGCCCCGTAGTGGGGCTGATGAGCGCCACCAATACCGGTAGCTTGCAGCAAGTGTCCGTAGTGGCACGTGGGCCCAATCCGCCTAACCCACCTACAACGCCATTTACCCCGGTGGTGCTGAGCTTCTCGGTGGCTGGCGGTGCGATTACCTACACCCGCAGCGACGACGTGAGCGCCACTGCGTTTGCCTATACACCGGGCGAGGCCATCGAAGGCACATTACCCAACCTACCGCCCACTACGCCGCTGGTCTACAGCAGTCCGCTGGACCAGTGGTCTGTGAAGCTGCAGGGAACCCCAAAGACCGGCGATACCTTCACAATCCAAGCCATCAAGCAAACCACGGCAGACCTCAAGCTGAATTCTGGCAACGCCAAAGCGATGGTGAACCTGCGTGACGTCGCCATGTTCGACGGTGCTGCGCTCACCGATGGCTATGCCGGGCTGATATCGCAGGTGGGTATTCGCACCCAAAGCGCCAACTATGCGGCCGAGGTGTCCTCGTCGATCGCCACCAACCTGGAGCGCGACCGTGCAGGTGTGTCCGGCGTGAATCTGGACGAAGAAGCCGCCAGCTTGTTGCAATACCAGCAGGCTTACCAAGCTTCGGCCAAAATGATCCAGGTGGCGCAAACGATTTTTGATACGCTGATCTCCACCTTGGCACGCTAGTAATCTCGCGGAGTACACCATGGCAGCATCCTTCACCCGGCTTGGTACCGCCAACACCTACGACAACGCTTTACGCAATCTGCAGACGCGCCAGACTGCTTTGGCCAACCTGCAAGAGAACCTCACATCGGGTAAACGCGTGGTGGTAGCCAGCGATGACCCGACTGGTGCGGCCCAGGCCGAACGCTCATTGACCCGCATCGCCCGCATTGCCAGCGACCAGCGCGCGCTAGAAGCCCAACGCAACTCCATCACCGCAGCCGAAGGCGCCTTGGGCGATGTGACTGACGCACTACAGGGCTTTCGGGAACTGGTGGTCAGTGCAGGCAACGCCGCTTTTACGCCCGCGGAGCGGCGGTCTGTGGCCCTTCAGCTCACGGGCCTGCGGGACCAAATATTTGCGCTGTCCAACCGTAAAGACAGCAATGGCCTGCCCCTGTTTGGCGCACTGGGTAGCGCAGCCACACCGTTTGTGGGTCCTACCGCGCCACCGCAGGACTACACCTTCAATGGCCTGCCAGGTCAAGCAGCTAGCTCCGAGGTGGCCATTCCCTTCGCGCTGGACGGTGACAGCGCCTTCATGCACCAACCCGCGCGCGACGGTGTTTATAACGTCACGGTCAGCAGCGCCACAGGGATTATTCCGCCATCCCGAAAGCTTCAGACAACTAACGTCACCGTCACCAACCCCGCGTTGGTCAATGGCGCGTCGTACAGCATTGCTTTCACAGCGGTGGACACAACGACAGTACCCGGCACCACCACCGTGACGTACGATATAACCGAGACACCCAATGTGGGCGGCCCGTTCACAGGGTTGACCGCCAGCTACCCCACCATCCTCACGGGCGATGCTGCAGGCACCGGCAGTATTCCCATCACCGCCATGCCGGGTCTGACGCTGACTATCAATGGCACACCCGCTGTGGGCGACACCGTGGCGGTGGACACCAGCCCCAGCATCTTCAGTGTGCTGGACGATGCCATCCGCGATATTGGCGGCGCTGGTAATAACAACGCCGCCAGCCAAGCGGTGAGTCAGGCCTTGTTCAACATCGACATTGGCATGGAGCGCGTGTCATCCGAGCGCGGGCGCGCGGGCGATTTACTCAACCGCGCCGACCGGATCACTACCAACCAGGAAAAGCGCAACATTCAGCTCGAGGCCGACCGCTCGCGCGCTGAAGACCTGGACATGATCAAAGGCATCTCCGACTTTCAGAACCAGCAAACCGGCTACCAGGCCGCGCTGCAGTCGTATGCGCAGGTGCAAAAGCTCTCGCTGTTCAACTACATCAGCTAAAAGCAAATTGCCTGTTCTGCTCCTTATTTCGGAGCAGAACAGGCAATAAATACGCGGGCCCCAGGCCTATTTCGCTACCAATTTTCCGAAATCGGCCTATTTTTGTTTGGCTTGAATCGCCTCAATCTGGTCCATGATGGCGTTCATGCGGGCCACGATGGCTTGGTAGGGTGCGGGCGACGCCAGGTCCACCCCGGCTTCCTTCACCAGCTCATACGGGTAGCGCGAACCGCCCGCTTTCAGGATGGCCAGGTACTTGTCGCGCGCTCCCGGTGTGCCCTTCAAAATCTCAGTGGCAAACATATTGCCCGCCGAGATCGACGTGGCGTACTGGAACACATAGAACTTGTTGTAAAAGTGGGGGATGTAGGCCCACTCAATCGCATACACGTCGTCAATCTTGACCACGCCTTCCTTATCGCCGTGGTAGCGCTTGAGGATGTCGCCATAGATTTTGGTCAGCGCTTCGCCGGTCAAAGAGTCGCCCTTATCGACCTTGGCATGCACCGTGCGCTCAAACTCGGCAAACATCGCCTGGCGGAAGAAGGTGCCGCGCAGGTTTTCTAGCGCCGAGCCCAGATACAGCATGCGCTCGTCGTCGGTTTTAGACACCTTCAGCATGTGGTCCAGCAACAGCACTTCGTTGGTGGTGGAGGCAATCTCGGCGGTGAAGGTCGGATAGTCCGCAGTAATAAAGGGCTGGGCCTTGGCCGACAGCACCGAGTGCATGGCGTGGCCCCACTCGTGCGCCAATGTTGACAGCGATTCGTAGTCGTCGTTGTGGTTCAGCAGCAAGTAGGGGTGCACGTCGTACACCGAGCCATTCATGTAGGCACCCGAGCGCTTTTTGTCGCGCGGGTACACGTCCAT
The DNA here is from genome assembly GCA_025363275.1 of Burkholderiales bacterium. GTDB lineage: Bacteria > Pseudomonadota > Gammaproteobacteria > Burkholderiales > Burkholderiaceae_C > Allorhodoferax. Next base: position 31,336 of record JANYEE010000205.1, read on the forward strand.
CCAGCGGGCCTTGGTGCCGGCTTCCATGGCTTTGACGTAGTCATCTCCCAGAGGTTTCACCGACTCCAGCATCAGCTTCACGCTGGGCTCAATCGGGTACTTCAAGTCGCTTGACACCAGTGGGGGGTAGATATCGAAGTACTGCATGTCTTTAACCCCCAGCATCTTGGCGCGCAGCTTGAAGTAGCGGTGCAGTGTGGGCAGGTTGGCACTGGCCTGGTCCACCAGCGTGTCATACACGGCGCGCGGCAGGTTGTTGGCAAACAGGGATTGGGTCAAGGAATCCGGGTAGCGGCGCACCTTGGCCAAGGCCGCGTCTTTTTTCAGCTGCTCGTAGAAGGTAACGCCGTAGGTGCGCTCAAACTCTTTCCATTTGCCCCAGAAGGCGTCAAACACGCGCTTGCGGTCATCGCGATTGGGCAGTGCGCGGTACTTGGTGTAGGCCGACTGGTCTACGGTCACTTCGCTGCCATCTGATAGCTTGACCTTGGGCCAGGGCATGTCGGCATTGGACAGCGTGGAGTACACCGCACTTGCCGCGCCGGTGGCCTGGCTGAAGTTGGCCACCAGAGTCTCGCTCTCTTTGCTCAGGGTATGGTCCGCGCCGCGCAGTACGTCGTTCAACAACTGGTGGTAGATGGCCAGGGACTTGTCCTGCTTCAAATACACATCTACCTTGGCGCGCCCGAGCTTCAGGATCTCGGGGCTCAAGAACGAAGCCGCTTCCTCCAGGCGGTTGCCCAGCACATCAGCGCGCTGGCGCAGGTCCAGCCCCGCCGTAGCGCCGGTGTCTTCATCGTTCTTTTGCGCGGCATAGCCGCTGAGGCGGTAAAAGCGCTTGAGTACATCGGCGTTCAAATCCATGCACGCCTTGAAGCGCTGCGCCGATTGGCCCAACTGGCCGCTGCAGCCGCTCAGGGTTTTAAGCTGCTGCTCCAGACGTGCGGCGTCCTGATCCCAGGCGGCTTGTGTGGCGTACATATCGGTCAGGTTCCAGCGCTGGGCGGTGGTGTCGTTGGGGTGGGTGGCGGCGCCTACGCCGCTGGCCAGCGGAAACGCCAGGGCCAGGGCCAGCAGGCTTTTGGAAAACAGGTGTTGCATGAATCGGACTCGTGGTGGTGCCGCAACGCGCGGCGGGTTAATCAAAGGCGCCATTGTCAGGCAGAACAACCCCAACCCGAACTGCGGCTAACGGCCACCCAATTGCTCATCGCGCAGTCGCACGAATGTCGTCCAGAACTGCGCCTCTTGCGTGGTCGCAAAGTTGATGCGCATCAGGCTGCTGGGCTGACGTTCGGCATGGAACAAAGCGCCCGGCGCCAGCAGGTAACCCTCGTCCAGCATGCGCTGGCTCAAACGTTCGGTGTCGACCCCGGTTTCCACCCAGCCAAACAGGCCCACCGGGTCGGATGCAAAACTGCAACCCGCACCCAGCGCCAACTTCACGCTGCGGGCACGGGCGGCGTTCAGTTGGGTGCGGATGCGCTCGGCATGGCGGCGCAGTTGGCCTTGTTCAATGCACCAGGCCAAGGCCTTCTCCAGCAGGGCCGGTGTGGTCAGCGTGGACAGCAGTTTGGTGTCCAGCAAACGCTCGGCCAGCGCGGGCGACGCCGCCAGATAGCCCACGCGCCAATTCGGCGCCAGGATCTTGGCAAAGCCACCCACATAAATGGTACGCTGCAGGCCGTCCAGCGCGCACAGGCGGGTGGCGTGCTCGGGCGCAAAGTGGCTGTAGGTGTCGTCTTCAACAATATAAAAATTGTGCTGATTGGCCAGCTGCAGCACCCGGTAGGCGCTGCCGGGCTGCAGGCAAAAACCGGTAGGGTTGTGAAACACACTCACGCTGACAAACAGTTTGGGCTGGTGCACTTCGCAGTAGCGGGCCATCACCTCCAGGTCAGGGCCATCGGCCCGGCGTGGCACCGGCAGGATGCGCATACCCAAGGCGTCCAGGCGCGCAAACTCAATCGCCCAGCCGGGCTCTTCCACCATCACGTAGTCGCCCGCGCGCAGCAGCGTGCGGCTCACCACGTCCAACGCGTGGGTGGCACCCACTGTAGTGATGATTTGCTCGGGCGCGGCATGCACCGAGTGGCTTGCCAGCTTGGCGCTGAGTGCGCGGCGCAAGCCGATGTCACCGGACGGTTCGCCGTATTGAAGGGAAAAAGAATTCAGCGCCTCGACACTGCAACTGCGCCGCACGGCGGTGGCCAAAAACGTAGTTTGCAGCCATGCAGGCGGCAGCACCCCCAAGCCAGGCTGGGGCTTGTCGCTGATGCCATCAAACATCCCACGAATCAGCGCCGTGGCATTCAGCGGCGCCCGGTGGCGCAGCGACGGCATCCCTGAGGTTACCGGTGTTGACTTGTCTAGTGCTACGGAATTGATAGCTGCCCGGGCAGATTCCACTAAGGCTACAGGCATATCACGCACATAAAAGCCGCGATTTTTGCGCGCTTCGACCAAACCCTGGGCGACCAGCCTGTCATACGCGCCCACTACCGTGGAAGGGCTCACCCCCTGCTGCTGCGCGCACAGGCGCACCGATGGCAGCCGCGCGCCCGCCGCCAGCAGCCGGTCGCGAATGCGCTGGGCAAAGCGCGCGGCGAGTTGCTCCGACAACGGCTGGGCGGCGGTCTTCATCAGCATGGTGTTTCCTCAAGTAAACAAAGCGCTGTGCCACCCTTGGTGGCAATACAGTTTGCTTTCTGTTTTTAATAACTGTACTGTAAGTGTGTTGTTATTCCAAGTACATTGGTGCCATGACACCAACCCGCATGCACCCCGAAACCCAAGGCCTGTGGTTGGGTGTGCTCGGCGTAGCGGTGTTTGCAGTGACCCTGCCGATGACCCGCCTGGCCACCGGCACCGCAGATGCGCCCCAGCTCACACCCTGGTTCATCACTTTTGCCCGCGCAGCGCTGGCGGGTGGCCTGTCCATCGTTTTCTTAGTAATGACCCGTTCACCCCTGCCCACACCGGCCCAGCGCAAGCCGCTGGCCATGGCGCTACTGGGCAATGCGATGGGCTACCCCCTGTTCTTGGGCTTTGCGTTGCGCCAGGTGACCTCGGGCCACGCGGCGGTGATCACCGCGCTGCTACCGCTGGCCACTGCCGCCGTGGCGGCTTGGGTGCTGCACCAACGGGCACGCTTGGGGTTTTGGCTGTGCGCGCTGCTGGGGGCCGCTTTGGTGGTGGCATATTCATGGTTCAGGGCGCACCAGCATGGCCAGGGCTTTGGTTTGGTGTGGGCTGATGTGTTGCTGCTTGGCGCTGTGGCCAGCGCCGCCACCGGCTATGTGTTTGGCGCCAAGGTGACGCCCGCACTGGGCGCCGAGCAGGTGATTTGCTGGGTGTGCGTGATGGCGCTACCGCTCACCGTGCCCGGCACGCTGCTGACCTGGCCCGAGCACAGCGTCAAGCTATCGGCCTGGTTGGCGCTGGGCTATGTGGGGGTGTTCAGCATGTGGGCGGGCTTTTTTGCGTGGTACCGCGGGCTGGCGCTGGGCGGTGCGCTCAGGGTCAGCCAGACACAATTGTTGCAGCCTTTTTTCAGTATTCTGGCGGCTGTGCCGCTGCTGGGCGAGCCGCTAGAAACCGTGACCCTGGGCTTTGCGCTGGCGGTGGTGGCTACCGTGTTTGCGGGCAAGCGTTTTGTGGGCCCTGCGCGCACCCTTACCATTGCGCCGGTGCCTGCGTCGCCCACCCCCCGATGACCCACCCTAACCTCTCTTCCTTTTCCACAAGAAAACTACGATGACCCCTACCCCTTCGACTCCTTTGCAATGGACCCTGGCCCACCGCGCCGCCAAGATGAATCCCTCGGTCATCCGCGAAATCCTGAAAGTGACCGAGAAGCCCGGCATCATCAGTTTTGCCGGCGGCCTGCCCTCGCCGCGCACCTTTCCTGTGGCGGAGTTTGAAGCGGCCTGCGCCAAGGTGCTGAGGGATGACCCACAAGGCGCGCTGCAGTACGCCGCCAGCGAAGGCTATGCCCCGCTGCGCGAAATGGTCGCTGCCCAACTGAGTGCCCAGAGCGCCGCAGCGGGCGTGCCCTGGCATGTAGACCCGGCCCAGGTGTTGATCACCACCGGCTCGCAGCAGGGTTTGGATCTGATTGCCAAAATCCTGATCGACGAGGGCAGCAAAGTGCTGGTCGAATCCCCCACCTACCTGGGTGCCATCATGGCCTTTACGCCCATGGAGCCGAATGTGGTGAGCGTGGAAAACAATGAAGGTGGTGTCGACCTGGCCGACCTGAAGGCCAAGGCGATGGGTGCCCGCTTTATGTATGTGCTGCCGAATTTTCAGAACCCCACCGGGCGCAGCATGGACGAAGCCCACCGTGCCGAGCTGAGCCGCACCGCCGCCGCGCTGGGTCTGCCGATTCTGGAAGACAACCCCTACGGAGACCTGTGGTTTGACCAAGCCCCGCCCGCGCCCCTGACCGCCCGCAACCCCGAGGGCGGCGTTTACCTGGGCTCGTTCTCCAAGGTGCTGGCACCCGGCCTGCGCATGGGCTTTTTGGTAGCCCCCAAGGCCCTGTACCCCAAGCTGCTGCAAGCCAAGCAGGCGGCCGATTTGCACAGCCCCACCTTCAACCAGCGCATGATTTATGAAGTCATGCAAAACGGCTTTCTGGACCGGCACGTGCCCACCATCCGCGCGCTGTACAAGGCCCAGCGCGACGCGATGCTCGAATCCCTGGCCCAGCACTTCCCGGCCAGCGGCAATGCCGACAACGACTTGACCTGGAACACACCCGCTGGCGGCATGTTCTTGTGGGCGCGCTTGCCCCAAGGCATGAGCGCGGTGGATCTGTTGCCCACCGCCGTGGACAAGGGCGTGGCCTTTGTACCCGGTGCGCCGTTTTATGCCGGTGCGGGCGATGCGCGCACCATGCGCCTATCGTTCGTAACGCCAAGCGTAGAGGAAATCCACCGCGGCGTGGCCGCACTGGCACAGGCTGTCCAACAGCATCGCGCGGGCTGATATGACCACTCACCACCTGCAGATTTGGGGTCGCCTGAATTCACTCAATGTGCGCAAAGTGGTGTGGGCCGCCCAGGAAGCGGGTGTGCCATTTACGCGCACCGACGCGGGCATGGCCTTTGGCATCGTCAAGACGCCGCAATACCTGCAGATGAACCCCAACGCACTGGTGCCCACGGTGCAAGACGGCGACCTGGTGTTGTGGGAATCGAATGTCATCGTGCGCTACCTCTGTGCAAAGTATGGGGCTTCCACGTTGTACCCCGACGACTTGGCGCAACGCTTTGACGCTGAGCGCTGGATGGACTGGCAGCAGACCACGCTGAATCGCGCCGGCGGCGCCGCGTTTCTTCAGCTCATCCGCACACCCGAAGCCCAGCGTGACCACGCGGCCATTGCCCAAAGCGTGGCCGCAATGACCCCGCTGCTGGAGCAGCTGAACGCCCACTTGGCCGACCACGCCTATCTGGCGGGCGACCACTTCAGCATGGCCGACATTCCGGTGGGCTGCGACATCCACCGCTGGTTTGGCTTACCGCAGGCGCGCCCTGCGCTGCCGCACTTGGAGCGCTGGTACGCCAGCGTATCGAGCCGCCCCGCCACCCGTGGTGTTCTTGAATGGCCCTTGACCTGATTCACCCCGTTTTTTTGAAGAGACCCCTGCCATGCGCACGACCCGCCCTTTCGCCCAAGTGGATGTATTCACCGCCCAACCCTACCTGGGCAACCCCTTGGCGGTGGTGCTGGACGGCGCGGGCCTGAGCGATACCGACATGCAGGCCTTTGCCCGCTGGACCAACCTATCGGAAACCACGTTTTTGCTGCCGCCCAGCTCCGAGGGCCAAGCCCTGGGTGCGGACTACCGTGTGCGGATCTTTACCCCCGGTGGCGAGCTGCCCTTTGCCGGCCACCCCACGCTGGGTAGTTGCCATGCGTGGCTGGAAGCCGGTTGCGCGCCGCGCGCCGCAGACACAGTCGTGCAGGAGTGCCAAGCGGGCCTGATTCGTATCCAGCGGCAATCTTTCGATGGCAGCGCACGCCTGGCCTTTGGCGCGCCGCCGCTCAAGCGTAGCAACCCCAGCCCCAAGCTGCTGGCCCAGGTGGCAGCGGCCTTGGGCCTGAAACCCGCCCACATCATTGCCGCCCAGCACCTGGACAACGGCCCGCAGTGGCTGGGCCTGCTGCTAGACAGCCCGCACACCGTGCTGCAATTGCAGCCCGACCACGCTGCACTGAAGGATTTGGGGCAAAAAGTGGGTGTGGCCGGCGTGGAATCTGCCCCGTCAGCTCCTAATTTGATAGCACGCGGCAACCGTGAAGCCCGGGCTTTTGGTGCTCGAAGCGCCAATACGGAGCCTGCCAATTCCGCCGTGGACAGCGATCACACCACCCTGGAAGTGCGCGCCTTTGCCGCACCGCTGGGCATCAACGAAGACCCTGTCACCGGCAGCCTGAACGCCAGCCTGGCCCAGTGGCTGATTGCCGATGGCTATGCCCCCAGCAGTTACATCGCCGCCCAAGGCACTTGCATGGGCCGCGAAGGCCGTGTGTACATTCACCAGGATGCAGCAGGCCAGGTATGGGTGGGCGGCCATTCGGTGACCTGTATCCGCGGCAGCGTGACGCTCTGAGTGGTGAAAGCTGTCGCTCACGCGTCAGGTTCGCTATTATTTCCATAGCTGCTGTCGCACGTTTTACAAGGGCGCGGGGCCGCTTGGCCTTAGATTCTGCGCATGGGACATCTATATCTTGTGCGCCACGGGCAGGCCTCTTTTGGGGCTGATGACTACGACCAACTCAGCGAGCTGGGCACACGCCAAAGCGTGCGGCTAGGGCAATACTTGGCAGAAAAGGGACTGCAGTTTGAAGCGGCTTACAGCGGCACCCTGAAGCGCCACACCCAAACCCTGGATGGCATCCGCACTGGCCTGAACCAGGCTACTAGCATCGGCCCCACCCATGCGTGGCCCGGGCTCAATGAATACGACGGTGAGGCGGTGATCCAAGCGATTGCGCCCCACCCCTTGCAGCGCCCCACGACGCCCGAGCTGTACCGCGAACACTTTCGCATGTTGCGCGACGGCCTGACCCAGTGGATGAATGGCGTCATCAGCCCCAAAGGCATGCCCACCTACGATGAATTTGTGCTGGGTGTGACCAGCGCGCTGGACCATATTCGCAAGCAGCACACCGGCAATGTGCTGGTGGTGAGTAGCGGTGGGCCGATTTCTACGGCGGTGGGCCACTTGCTGGGCACATCGCCCGAAACCACCATTGAACTGAACTACCGCATCCGCAATAGCTCGATCACTGAATTTGTATTTACGCCCAAGCGGCACACTTTGTTGACTTACAACGGATTGCCGCACTTAGACCGCGCAGAATATGCGCTATGGATCACTTACGCTTGAAATTTCCGCGCCTTGCCAGGCACATCTTGGGCACGCTCGGGTTTGTTGTGGGCCTGAACGCCACCGCCACACCGCTCCTGCGCTGTCAGGTGACGTATGCCGGCACCACGCTCACCGTGGACGCCCGCCCGGTGGCCGACCCCTACACCGTGCAGTCTGCTGAGATAGGCGGGCGCTTCCTGTTCAAACCCGTCATGGTGGGTAACGCACAGCGCATTGACTACATCAAGCTCTACGCTTATCTGGACGCCAGCCGCCAGCCGGTGCTGATTCAGCAAGCCACCTACCTGCCGCCGTTCAAGCGCTCTGCCACGCCTTATGGGCTCACTGGCGTACAGCACCTGTATGGCGGGCCGGTGGAGCGTGAGCTGATCTACAGCTGCACCCTGGAGGGTGTGGTATGAAGTACTCCGTCGTATTGGCCGCAGCCTGTGCGGCCATGGTGTTGGGCAGCACGGTCGCCCAGACTGCAGAGCCCACTGCGCCACCCGCGATAACGCCATCCACCGTGAGCCTGGTGTTCGCCGGCGACATCGTGCTGGACGACGCTGCAGGCGCCTTAATCGCGCGCGGCGGTGATCCGTTCGACGCTTTTGCATCCGTATTCAAAGCCGCCGATATTCGCCTGGGTAACTTGGAATGCGTGGTGGCCACGACGGGTTCTGCGGGGGATAAGAACTTTACCTTCCGCGCCCACCCGCGCAGCCTGCCGGTGCTCAAGCGGCATTTTGATGCCGTGGCTTTGGCCAACAACCATTCGGGCGACTATGGACGCGAAGCGTTTGCGGAAATGCTGGAGTTACTGAAAGCCCAAGGCCTGGGCCAGTTTGGCGGTGGGCACAACCTGAAAGAGGCCCACACTCCGCTGATCATCGAACGCAAAGGCCTGCGCGTTGCGCTGTTGGGTTACAACGAATTCATGCCGCGCAGCTTTGAGGCCGACGCCAACGCACCGGGCAGCGCCTGGAGCGAGGACGAGCAGGTGGTGGCCGACATCCGCGCTGCCCGCAGTGTGCACAAAGCCGACTTGGTGATACCGGTGATGCACTGGGGCTGGGAAAACGAATTAACCGCCAACGCCCGCCAGCGCCAGTTGGCCCGCACCATGATTGACGCGGGGGCGGATGTCATCATCGGCGGCCACCCGCACGTGACGCAAGACATCGAGCACTACCGCGGCAAACCCATCATCTACAGCGTTGGCAACTTTGTGATGAAAGAAACCGACAACGCCAACCAGCGGCGCGGCTGGGTGCTGCGGCTGGAGCTGGACAAAGCTGGCGTCGCACGCTTGGACACTGCCGTAGCGCAAATCGACATGGACGGCATTCCCACGCCCGACCTGGATGCCACCAGCCCCTGCTGGAGCCGGGGGCAGACCGAGGTGGGACGTTGCGTTAGGCGTACTTCACCACACCGCTGGCTGGCACCGTAATCGTTTTGCCCACGGCAGCCGTGTAGGTCTTGCTTTTGACGGTGCTGACGAACACGAACTCGCCCTTCACTTCTGCAGCGGTGATGGTCATTTGCAAATAACCGCGGCGGTTGGTGTCGCTGTAGTTCAAGTCATCAATCAGCCCCAGGCCCGCGCCGATAGCCGCATTGCCCAACTGGGCCGTCAACACACTGCCATCCAACGATCCGGCCAAGCCACCCAAACCGGCACTCTCAAAGCCTGGCGCCGTGACCGAGCTAGTGGCAAATTCCACACCCACTTTTTCGCCAGCCAGCGTGGTCAGATTCGTGAACCACGCATTGTGTGAATCACCCGACAGGGCCACCAGCTTTTTGCCTTGGGCCTTGGCGGTTTGCAGCACGGCTTCGCGGTTACTGGGGTAACCGTCCCATGCGTCCAGGTTGTAGGGCAGGCGTGGGTTCACGCTGGGGTTGAGCAAGCCGGCTTGCGTGGGCGTCAGCGCACCGGCGCCGGCTGCGGCGCGGGTCGCTTTGGCGGTCAGGTAATCGGTGATGGCGGTTTGCACGGCCTGCACAGTGGCGGCCGTCGGGTTGGCACCTGCAGCGGCCTGGGCTTTCAAAACCGAGGCTGGAAACCACATGCGCGCCATGATGTCCTGGTTACCCAGCACCTGCCAAGTAGCGGTGGACGCGGCCATCCCCGCAGCCAGCCAGTTTTGCTGGGTAGTGCTAATCATCTTGCGGGAGGCGTCGGTACCGGTCGTCAAGCCCGTCACGTAGCGGGCAATACCGCCATCGGCGTCGCCAAAGTTGTCGTACTGTTGGTCGCGCCCTTCAATGCGCGTGTCCACCATGTGCAAGCTAAATAAATTTCCAAAGTCAAAGCGGCGGTAAATCTTCAGCAGGTTGCTGGCGTCGGGCGTGCGGATAGGCATCCACTCGTGGTAGGCGCGGGCGGCAATGTTCTTGCGCGTAGTCCAGTCGCCTTGTGTAGCGGTGATGTGGTTTTCCGCGCCGGTCACATAGGCATTGTTGGCAAACTCATGGTCGTCCCACACCGTGATCCAGGGCATCTTCGCGTGCAGGGCCTGCAGGTTCACATCGGAGCGGTACAGCGCGTAGCGGTTGCGGTAGTCGTCCAGGCTCACCATGTCATTGGCCGGCACGATCACGCGACCCAAGGTCACGGCGTCTTTGTTACCAAACTTGACAGGATCAGAACCGTATTCGTACAGGTAGTCACCGAGATGTACCGCGTATTGGGCATCGGACTTGGCGGCGGCATCGTAGGCGTTGAAGTAGCCTTCGGAATACAGCGCACATGAGAACACCGCGAATTTGACCGACGCCACGCCGGCCGCGGGCAATGTGCGCGTAATGCCCACAGGAGAGACAACGCCAGCCTCATCGATAAAGCGATAGAAATACATGTTGCCCGCGGTCAGCCCGGTGGCATCTACTTTGGTGGTGAATGATGAATCGGCCGTGGTGGTCAACTTGCCAGAATTTACTAACACCGCAAATTTGTCATCGGCACTGATCTGCCAAGTCAGGTTGACGGATGCAGTGGAATTGGGTACCTTGGCGTGCGCCCAGAGGACCACACGGTCGGTCAGTGGATCGCCGCTGGCGACGCCGTATTTGAACTCAGAGGCTGCCACGCTAGAACTGCCTCCGCAGGCGACGAGTGAGCCAGTAGCCACGACTGCGGCAGCGGAGGCAGTGGTGACGAGAAAGTCACGGCGATTGGTGGGTTGGGACATGGAAAAATCTCCTGAAAAGGTGCGCCATTACAGGGGATGCATATGACATTTGCGTTAAGGTCGAGGGCTGAACTCTCCGTGCCACCGCCAATGACATCCGCCACCTCCCTCCAGTCGCGCTTTTTCCCCTTCATGTTTGTGCTGTTGTGGTCAACGGGCTTTATCGGCGCGCGGCTTGGGCTACCGCACATTGAGCCGCTGACCTTCTTGTTCATTCGCTACGTGGCAGTGATTGCCTGCATGGCAGCCCTGGCGCTGGCGACCCGTGCGCCCTGGCCCATATCGGCCAAAAATTGGATGCACATCGGCGTGTCGGGCCTGCTGGTGCATGGCGTGTATTTGGGCGGCGTGTTCATTGCCATCCACCAGGGCCTGCCTGCGGGGGTGGCCAGCCTGGTGGTCAGCGTGCAGCCGCTGCTCACGGCTGTGGGTGCGGGGATGCTGCTTGGTGCGGTGGTGCTGAAACGCCAATGGGCCGGTCTGGCGCTGGGCTTGGTCGGCGTGGGTTTGGTGGTGGCAGGCAAGTTGGGTACCGAGTTTGCAGCGCAGGCCTTGGTGCCCGCCGTCGTCGCACTGCTGGGTATTACGACCGGAACGCTGTACCAAAAACGCTACTGCCCCACGCTGGATTGGCGCACCGGTTCGGTTGCGCAATTTGTACCTACGGCACTACTCACTGGCGCACTGGCGTGGCTGACAGAGTCCGGCCGTATCGACTGGACTGGTGAGTTGGTCTTTGCGCTGGGTTGGCTGGTTTTTGTGCTGTCCATTGGTGCGGTGAGTCTGCTGAACTGGCTGATCCGCCACAGCAATGCAGTCAACGTGGCCAGTTTGTTTTATCTGGTGCCGCCTTGCACTGCGTTATTCGCCTGGATGTTGTTTGGCGATACGTTCTCTGGCATGGCGCTGGTGGGCATGGGAGTGACCGTGGCGGGGGTTTATTTGGCGCGCAAATAGTAGGTGATCGCGGCGCTTGTAAATCAATGTAAAGCTGTCAACAGCCCAGAACAAGACCGCGTTGTAGATACAAGCTCATCACAAAACGGTGAGCCGCTCAAGACGGTCGGAGCTTATGCGACTGTTGTTTTATGAGTGAGTTAACCATGTTGAATATCAAATCTCTGATCGCTGCAAGTTTGTTGTCTGGTGTGGCTTTGGCCTCTTTTGCGCAAGCAACACCTGCTACTAAAGCTGTACCTGCTACGCCAGCTGCCCCCGTCGTTGCCGCTCCCGCTGTGATGGCTCCTGCCACTACAACCGCCGCTGTAAAGGCCTCGCCAACCGCAGTAGCAGCTACTACCAAGACCGAAGCGGCACCTGCTACAACGCCGGCCACGACCAAGAAGGTCAAGCACCACAAGGCCAAGAAGCCTGCCGCGCCTAAAGCCATGTAATCGCTTGTAGCGATAAGAAAAGGGAGCCGGTGCAAACCGGGCTCCCTTTTTTTTCTTGGGTGCGCTTTTAAGCGCGCAAAGTCGTCATGGGCAGTCGATGTACTTCTGCCAAGAGCGCAGCCAAAGCGCGCCCCGCCGCATCCAGCACTGCAGCGCCCTTTTCAGCGGTGGCTGCCTGCGCATTTCCCACCGCTCCCGCCGGGTTGTAGTCCTGCATCTGCCAGCCCAGTTTGGCACTTTTGCCATTGCCCAAAATCGCGAACTGCCGGGCGCGGTCTTCGGAGGCGGATGCAAAGTTTTCCGCCAACCCCATGCGCACATGCGATGGGTCCAGCGCCAACATCATCGAGGTTTCAATTTCCCCCGCGTGAATTCCAAAGCGGTGCTCGTGGGCGGTGAACAGCGCGTTCACATCCTCGCCCTGGGGGCCGATCAAAGGCAGGCCAAACCAGTTGACGCTATAAACCAGTATGCCAAGGCGCGAACGCAGGTCGCGAGCCACGATGTCCATCACCCCGACTTGGCCGCCGTGACTGTTGAGCAGCACCAGCTTCTTCACGCCGCTAGCGGCCACGCTCTCGGCGATGTCGGTCCACAGGCGGATAGTGGTCTCGGCCTTTAGAGTCAGCGTGCCGGGAAAGGCAGTGTGCTCGGGGCTCAGACCTACAGTTTGTGTTGGTAAGAAAAGTGCCGGAACATCGGCAGGCACATGCGGCAAGGCTGCGGCAATCACGCCATCCACCAGGGCACTGTCAACCTTGAGCGGCAGATGCGGCCCATGCTGCTCCGTGGCGGACACGGGCAGCACGGCGATGGTCTGTGCGAGCGCGCCGGATTTTTGGGCCTGCGCGAAGTCGCGGGTGCTCCAGTCGGCCCAAAAGCGGGAGGGTGAATGGGGCGGCAGGGACGCGTGGGGGTTCATGCTTCTATCTTAGTGGGCTTGGCCGGGTGCGGGTCCCGGCGCATGTCCTGACGCTTCACCAGCGCGCGGCGACCGCCGGGCAGGGGTGCCTCCCGCACGGGCAAAAAGCCTTGCAGCGACTGTGGGTTGGCGCGTGCACCGCTGGCCACGTAGTCGGCCACCAGGGCCATGCGCACCTCGGCAGGTGCCAAACCGCGCTGCGTGGTCAGGTAGTCGAACAAGGCGTCCACCAGGTCTTCGGGTGACAAGCCGCTGGTCTTGCCCCGGGTGATGGCGCTGGAATACCACAGCCACTGGGCGAAGTGCGCAAACGCGGCAAACGGCGATGCGGGCGCGGTGCCGCCCCGCATCAGCAAAGGCATGATGCTGCCAAAGCGCCCGGAGTTGGCGACCAAATCCCAATACCGTGCCAGGCGGATAAAGGCCTGCACCTCGTCCGCACCCACGGCGTCTGTGTGCTGCACGGTGTAGGGCGGCGCGGCGG
>JANYEE010000231.1 GCA_025363275.1 Burkholderiales bacterium
CCGGGCTCCACGCTCAAGCCGTTTTTGTACGCGCAGGCCATTGCCGAGCGGCGCATCACTGCAGCGTCTTTGTTGGAGGATTCCAGCGCACAGATCCAGACCAGCGGCGGCCTCTACATTCCGCAAAACTACGACCGGCAGTTCAAGGGCTGGGTGTCAGCCCGCACAGCACTTGGTGCATCGCTGAACGTACCGGCCGTGCGCACGCTGGTGATGGTGTCGCCCGATGCGTTTCAACAGCAATTGGTGCGTCTGGGCCTGCCACTCAAAGAAAGCGGTGACTTTTATGGCTACAGTCTGGCGCTGGGCAGCGCCGAGGTATCGCTACTCAACCTGACCAATGCCTACCGCGCATTGGGCAACGGCGGGCATACCAGCCCCACCCGCCTGACTGGCCTGACGCGCCAAGCGGGCCCGGTGCCTAGCACGGCTGCACTCGATCCGCGCGCCGCCTTCATCGTCGGCGATGTGATCAGCGACCGAATAGCACGCGCCCGCACCTTTGGCACCGACAGCGTGCTGGCCACCCGCACCTGGACGGCGGTAAAAACCGGCACCAGCAAAGACATGCGCGACAACTGGGCCATCGGCTGGTCGCAGCGCTACACGGTGGGCGTGTGGGTGGGCAATGCCAGCGGCGCGCCGATGTGGGATGTGAGCGGCACTACAGGCGCGGCACCCATCTGGGCCGCGGTGATGAATTTCCTGCACGCCAAGCAGCCCAGCCGCGCGCCCAAACCGCCGCCTGGTGTGGTCGCGGGCCGCGTGGACTTTGATGGCTTGGAAGCGGCGCGCACCGAATGGTTTCTGGAGGGAACACAGCAAACCCGGTTTGCTATGAATTCAATAGCTACTCAGGCAGGAAATACTAGGGCCACAGCCCCAAATGACTCCAAAAAACGGAAAAATACCGCTCTAGACCCGTCAGAAGAGGCCGCGGTGCGCATCACCGCCCCCACCACTGGCACCATCATCGCGCTGGACCCGGATATCCCGCCCAACCACCAGCGCCTAAACCTGGAAAGCACCCAACCCCAATCACGCACGCTGCGCTGGCAGGTGGACGGCAAAACCACCGCCACCGGCGGCAGCGCCCAGTGGCCGCTGTGGCCGGGGCGGCATGTGATCCGCCTGCTAGATGCCAAGGGCAAGGTGCTGGATGAGGTGAAGCTAGAAGTGCGGGGGGCCGGAGTCATGATCCGGCGCTAGGACGCCCTTGTTTTAGCGCTTGGCGGTTTTCTTGGCCGGGGCCAACATCAGCCCTTCAGGCAACACCACACCGTTGCTGGCCTGGGCCAGCTTGAAAAACACATCGGTGTTGTCCTGCACGCCGGTGAATGACCAGGCACCGGGGCCAAACGCCGACAGCGGAATATCGGTAGCGGTATGCACTGCGCTGTCGCCAGGCACTTGGCCGGTCACCAGGTACTTGCCGTCCACATCACGCGCCATGGGGTTGGCAGGGTAGATGGACAAAGGCTCTTTTTTGACGAACGGCTGTTGGCCGTCTTGCAACGGGCGCGCATTGGTGCGCAGGTCCTCGTAGCGGTCCGCGTTGGCGCCGTAGCCCACCAAAATGCGGTAGTCGATGTCGGTGGTCTCTGGGAATCCGTCGGTGGCGATTTTGTACTTGGGGAAGCCGGCCTGTTCGTAAATGCCCACCACCTTGTCGCGGATATTGCTGCTGCCGCCTTCGCGCACCAGCTCTTGCAGCCGCGCATCGGTCACGCGCGAGCCACCAATCAGCGCAGCGCCCGAGCATTCATGGTCCGCCGTGACGATCACCAGCGTATCGCCGCGCTTGCGGGCAAACTCCTGGGCCAGTCGCACAGCGCGGTCAAACTCAATCGTGTCCAGCATCCACCGCTCGGTGTCCATGTTGTGCGCCTGCTTGTCTATGGATGCGCCCTCCACCATCAGCACAAAGCCTTTTTTTTGGTTCTCCAGCACCGCCAGGGCCTTGGCCGCCATCTCGTCCAGCATGGGCTGGTCTGGGAAGCCATAGTCATCCACCACGCGGCCACCCACGCCGTTTTGCTTACTGCGTCGGCCGTCAATTTTGTCCAACGCCACATTCATGTTGGAGTGGGCAAACAAGCCCAGCAGGCGCTCGGTCTTGCGGGGGTCGATGGCGTCCAGAGCGGTCTTGTCAGGCGCGTAGGCAAAGCCTGCGGTCTCAAAATCGGCCAGCAAATCACGGTCTTTGTCGAGCTTGCCGGGCGTAGCACCCCAGCGTTTGACGATATCGGCGGTATGGGCATCGGTGTCTGAGAAAGCGTAATCACTTTTGTCGCCCCGCGCTGAGCCTGCCGTAGTACTTGGCACAAACCATTTGCGCCCACCGCCCATCAATACCGTCAAGCCCGTGAGCTTGCGGTCGTCCAGGTACTGATCCACGATGCCGGTGCCCGCGCCGCGGTTGCTGCTGTGCACGGCGTTGCCAGCGGGGGTTGCGTCAAACACATCGGCAGTAGTGACCAGGCCCAGCGCCTTGCCCTGGGTGCGGTGCAGGTATTCGCTCAGATATTCGATACGCGGGTTGTCAAACGCATCCACCGTGTCATCGGGGAACACGCCCTCTTCATTGTTGTTGTTTTTGTTGCCCGATACATAGCCTGTCATGCCGGGTGCAGAGTCGGTGACCACTGAATTCAACGACGCGGTCTTGACCATGCCCGTGACCGGGAAAGTGTCCATCGCCAAGGGGTTGATCACCTTGCCCTGCGCGTAGCCGCCCGCCACAATGCGCGCCGCCGTGCGCTGCGCAGCCCCCATGCCATCGCCCAGCAGGATGATGATGTTCTTGACCTTCTGGCCGCCTTTGAGCAGTGGCACCACTTCAAAATTGCCTTTGGCCATGACGGTCTGGCCATCGCTTTGTTCACCGCTCACCGTGAACGTATGCAAGCCCGGCTGCAGGACACTGACTGCACGTACCGTCGCAATGCTGGCATTCACCGGAACTGCGGGCAGGCAGCCCACCGCGCAGCTGCGCAGGGCCGCCGTCAAAGCGACCGGCTTGTCGTCAAGGGCAAAGCTGGCTTTGGTGATGGACTTGGACGCGTCGTCGGGCCGCAAAGTGGCTTGCAGATCAAAACGCTGGCCTGGCAAAAAGCGGGCGATGACGGGCGCGGCACGGCCACTGGCAAACAGTTCGCTGGGTGGTGTCAAGCGGCTCACGCTGGGCGCTGCCTGGGCACCTGCGGCCAGCAGTACCAAGGCACTGGCGAACCAGAGGCCTGCGATGCGGTTTGAACTAGGACGCGAAGGCAAGCCTCGTGTAGATACGGTGTGTTTTTTCATAGGTTGATAGCGTGGGTCAGTGGGTGTGTTGCAGGGAATGGAAGTAGCCAGCCAGCTCCAATGCACTCATGCCGCGCGTGGCCTCGGGCGCAAGTTGCAGGCGTATCCAAGAGACGCGGCTGTCGCTTTCTTCTTGGCGTCCTACGCTCAAGATGCCCGTGATCTCCAGCAGGCCGCGGGTGTAGGGCACAGCAAAGTCTTTTTGGCTGGGGTCCAGGTAAACCATGACCCAGGAGGCCGGCAAGTCGTCGGCTTCGCCGTCTGCGTGCTCGCTCATCTGCACGGGGCGCGGCGTCAGCATGAACCGCCCCGGTGTCGGCTTTTCTTGGTGGACCATATAGCCTGTTAAGCGGGCGACTTGGCCGCTGGCTCGCACCAGCGTGGCCGACATTTCCAGCCCCTTGGGCCCCGAGGGCACGCGGTAGAAATCCTTGAATTGCAGCGGGACCACCGCTTGGGCTTGGGCTTGGGCATGGACGGCGTGCGCCCCACCCACCAGCAGGGCCATCAGGACAGCCCTATGCCCAAAAAAAAGTGCGTGACAAAACCAAGTGTTTTTCATGGGATGGAGGCAAAAATCAGATTTTCTCTATCCTCGCCGTGCGACAAGTCAATTACGTGACACACGCGTGAACCATGGATGACACCTCGGTCCCGGATCGACTCGCGCTACAGTGGCGACAGGTCTATGAATTCCTCACCCCACTTTCCTTCCTCAACGGCACACCAATGCCGCAGCATGGTAGGCGCCATGGCGGTCTGGTGCGTCGCCGTTTGTGTTGCCGTTTGTGTTGCCGTCCAGCTGGCTGGCTGTACCAGCCCCCCCCAGGCGCGTACACACACCCGCGACCTGCCCGAGGTCATCGGCAAGCTCAGCCCCGGCCAAGCGCAAGATGTAACGCTGTACGCCATGAACCTGGTCGGCACGCCCTACCGCTACGGAGGCAACACGCCCGAGAGCGGTTTTGACTGCAGCGGCCTGATCGGGCATGTATACCAAACCAACGCGGGCCTGGTGCCGCCGCGCACCACCGCCAAGCTGCAGTCCTGGGGCAAACCGGTACCAGCCGAGCAGCTGCGCATGGGCGATTTGGTGGTGTTTTTGAAGGGCGACACGGCCAACCATGCGGGAATCTATGTGGGCAATGGGCGCTTTGTGCATGCACCCTCTACCGGGGGGGTGGTAAGGCTGGATTCTTTACAAGGGAAGTACTGGGTTACGCAGACTATGGTGGTCCGCAGACCCTAGCCACCTAGCCGCTCAGCCCCGCGGAAATTATTTCAAACGGGCGCCGTCGCATTTCACGCCGCTGTCAGGGTCATGGCAGGTGCGAAGTCGTAGGATCGGGCGTATGACTGTTATCACCACCATCGAAGACCTGCGCGTATTGGCCAAGAAGCGCGTGCCGCGTATGTTTTATGACTATGCCGACTCGGGCTCGTGGACAGAATCCACCTACCGGGCCAACGAGAGCGATTTTCAGACGATCAAGCTGCGTCAGCGGGTTGCCGTAAATATGGAAAACCGCAGTACCGCCACCAAGATGATTGGCATAAACGCCAAGATGCCAGTGGCGATAGCGCCGGTGGGCTTGTGCGGCATGCAAAACGCCGATGGGGAAATCAAGGCGGCCAAGGCGGCCGAGAAGTTCGGTATACCGTTCACGCTGTCCACGATGAGTATTTGCTCGATAGAAGACATTGCCGAAAACACGACGGCGCCCTTCTGGTTTCAGCTCTACATGATGCGCGACCGCAGCGCTATGGTGAAGATGATCGAGCGCTGCAAAGCGGCGCGGTGCAGCGCCCTGGTGCTTACTCTCGATTTGCAGGTCATCGGCCAGCGCCACAAAGACCTCAAAAACGGCCTCACCGCGCCACCCCGGCCCACCATCGCCAACATCATCAACCTAATGACCAAGCCGCGCTGGTGCTTAGGCATGGCGGGTACCCGCCGCCACACCTTTCGCAATCTGGTGGGCCATGTGGAAGCCGTCAGTGACATGACCTCGTTGGCCGTATGGACCAATGAGCAGTTTGATCCGCGCCTGTCGTGGGCCGATGTGGCCTGGGTCAAGGAGCAATGGGGCGGCAAGCTGATCCTCAAGGGAATTCAGGATCTGGAAGACGCACACCTGGCCGTGGCCAGTGGGGCCGATGCAATCGTGGTGAGCAACCACGGCGGCCGCCAGCTCGATGGCGCACCCAGCAGCATCAGCGCCCTGCCCGAAATTGCCCAGGCTGTGGGCGACAAGATCGAGGTGTGGATGGATGGCGGCATCCGCAGTGGGCAAGATGTGCTCAAAGCCTGGGCCCTGGGTGCCAAGGGCACCATGATCGGCCGGGCTTTTGTTTACGGCCTGGGTGCCATGGGTGAAGCCGGTGTGACCAAGGCCCTGCAAATCATCCACAAAGAGCTAGATATCACCATGGCCTTTTGCGGCCACACGAACATTCAGACCGTAGACAAGGGCATTCTGATTCCCGGTACGTATTGACTACCTGTATCCGCTGGAGGCCATGATGTCATTCACGCGCGGCACGATGTCTAGCAGCGCCTGCCGTGGTGCCTTCGCCCCCGTCATGCCCTGAAACACCGCTGCGCCCAGCGGCCCGGTATTGATCTCATCCCACTGCGCAATGATGGGCCGCCAATCCGGATCGGCGTGGCGCAATTGCGCGCGCAGCACGGCGTATTCGGGGTAGGTCCGCAGTACGGCGGGGTCGTGCAGCGTTGACACGCGGCCCGGTCCTCCGCCCAGCAGGCAGACGGCTTTGTCCTGGCTCTTGGAAGTAAGCCACTGCATCAACAAGAACGCCGCGTGCTGCCGCTCCGAGGTGCGCGCAATTGCCAGACCCAGCCCGCCCAACTGCGATGCCGACCGCACACCCTGGGGCGGCCAGCGCGGCATTACTCAGGAATTTGTCCAGGGGCGCAATCAGGTTCTTGTAGACGTATTCGCTCTTCCAGGTCACTACATAGGTCATCAGGTCCAGGTTGCTGCTGGCCTGCGCCAGTGCATTCATCTGCAGCGGTTTCATGCGCAGAATACTTTCGCTGGCGACTTCGACTTTGATACCCGTATCCCGTGTGAACTGCGGCAATAGCTTGAGCATGGCATCAAAGTGCGGATGCTGCGGCACACTGAAGGCCACGGTCTGCCCGCGGTAGGGGGCGTAGCGATCGGTGGACGGGCGGCTGGCAAGGGGCAAGGCAGCGCCAAATACTGCCACGGCGGCGGATCGCACCACGGCGCGGCGGCTGGGCTGGGGCAATAGAGTCAACGACTTCATTTTGAATTTTATCGGTGCCGATAGTAGCTCCAAATAGGCCCGTAACGTCAGCGGGCCAAACCCTTGCCTGCCGCTGCACCATGGCGGTTTGAGCCGTTCAAGGCGCAGATCGGTCACCTGCAAACCCAACGCAAGAAGGCGCCCTGCAATTGCAGCGGCTCAATGCCGTTAGAAAAGGCCGCAAAGACAGTGTGGAAGACGAGGGCGGTGTAGACCCTGCGCCTGGGCCGCGTTTGCCGTATCTGTTTTTGGGGGCGTTGATGCACAAAGCCTTGTAGGAAAGGGGGCAGGGACACGCTTATCGCAAGCGCTTGGTCGGCAAAGCTCCCGGGCCCGAACAGCGAGAGACTGCAGTTCCCGCTATTTGCCCAGGTGCAACACGTAGCGGTTTCCCAATCGGGTTTTGAAAATTTTGGCCAGCTCGCCACTTTTTTGCAGCTCTGCCATGCCGCGTACCAACTCCTGCCCCAACTCTGGGTTTAAACCCGGAGACAGCATCAACCAAACCGGCTTGGACGCTAACACCAAGCGCTGGGCATCCACAAAACTGGCATCCAGCCCTGTGCTAGCCAGTGCATCCAATAAAGATTCATTTACCGTACAAAAGCCATCAATGCGTTGCGCCTGCAGCATGCGCACGCCCGACTCATGCGACTGCAACTCTTGAAAACGCCAGCGCACTGTGCGATCGTCGCTCAGCTCTTGGCAGCCACCGTTCATGCGGCCCAGTGCCAAGCGTGCCAAATCACCCCGCCCGGCCACCGCCAGGCCAGGGCGCAATTGCACCACTTGCTGGGTGTGAAATGCCACCAGGGCCTCTACCGTTTTACCTTGCGTGAACGCGGTTCTAAACATCAAGGTGGTGTCGGCAGTGCCCGAGGCTACCAATGCCGCCGCTCTGGCAAATGGCACGACCTCCACGCGTATTACACGTCCTGTTTGCTCGGATAAGGCTGCTGCGATATCGGGGTAAATGCCCTGCGGCCGGCCACTGGCATCCAGCCAGCCAAAGGGCTTTGCCTGCAAAACCGGCATAAAAAGGGCGCGCTCGGTCGCCAATAGTGGCGCGCAACACAACAGCGCCCAACCTGCCAAAACGGCCCGCCAGAGCAGCATTGCGGAAATGGCGACGGGCAATAACATGCCAACATCCTAGTCCAATCGCGGGCCCTGGGCTTGCTATCCTTCTCTCGTGCCATCGCCCTCCCCCGCCATCCGCCGCATTGCCCACCTAGACATGGACGCTTTCTATGCGTCCGTGGAGCTGCTGCGCTACCCCCAGCTCAAAGACCTGCCAGTGGTGATTGGCGGCGGACGTGCCAATGTGGCTGCCGCGCTGGAAGTGCTGCGCCAACAAGCCGCAGAAAACGCGCCCGAGCTGGAGTGGGATGCAGCCGCCCAACGCGCCGCCTTGCGCCGTATTCCCATCGATGCCTTTGCCCGCCTGGCCAACTACACCGGCCGCGGCGTCATCACCACCGCGACCTATGCGGCACGTGCGTTTGGCGTGGGCTCGGCCATGGGCTTGATGAAGGCCGCCAAGCTGTGTCCGCAGGCGATATTGCTGCCGGTGGATTTTGAGGAGTACCGGCGCTATTCGCGCCAGTTCAAAGCCCTCATCACCGAGATCGCGCCGCAGATGGAGGATCGGGGTGTGGACGAGGTCTACATTGACTTCACCGACGTGCCCGGCGGCCAGCGCGAGGGCGGGCGCGTGCTGGCGCGCCTGATCCAAAAGGCGATTCTGGACGCCACCGGCCTGACCTGCTCGGTGGGCGTGGCGCCCAACAAACTGCTGGCCAAGATGGCCAGCGAATTCAACAAGCCGCGCGGCATCTCTATCGTGTTTGAAGAGGATGTGCCCACTAAGATATGGCCACTAGCCTGCCGCAAGATCAACGGCATTGGCCCCAAGGCAGACGAAAAGCTCAAGCGCTTTGGCATTGAGACGATAGGCCAGCTGGCCGAGCGCGAGCTGCAGTGGCTGATGGACAGCTTTGGCCAGCGCACCGGCGCCTGGCTGCACGCCGCCAGCCACGGCCAGGACGACCGGCCGGTGATAACCGAGAGTGAGCCCGTGAGCCTGAGCCGGGAGACCACGTTTGAGCGCGACCTGCACGCCGTGCGTGACCGCGCCGCGCTGGCAGCCGTCTTCACCCACCTGTGCGAACAAGTAGCCGCCGACCTGCAGCGCAAGGGCTATGTGGGCAAAACTATTGGCATCAAGCTGAAGTTTGAGGACTTCAGCGGTGTGACGCGCGACCTGACGGTGGAGCAGCACACGGCGGATGCCAAAACCATCCGCCAACTCGCGGGCCAATGCCTGAAGCGCGCGCCGCTACAGAAGAAACTGCGGCTACTGGGCGTGCGGGTGGGTGCACTGGTCAAAACTGCCGATTTGACCACTGCAGGGCACAATTTTGAATCAAATATGCCTGAGGCCCAGGTAAAACCTGCCTCAGTAGCTACGGAATTGATAGCAGTTAACGGCGAGTTGTTTTAAACAAGCCGCGCTCTAAGCGTCCAGCAACGCGTTTCGGATCGCCAGTATTTCGGTCAGGCAGATCTGAAAGTGGCGAATGACGGTGGGATCAAAGTGCGAGCCGCTGTGGGCGCTCAAAAACGCCACCGCCTCATCCACGCCCCAGGCCACTTTGTAGGGGCGGGCAGATGTCAACGCATCAAACACATCGGCCACCGCCACAATGCGCGCGGCTAGCGGTATAGCCTCACCTGCCACGCCGGCGGGGTAGCCGCTTCCATCCCACTTTTCATGGTGGTGCTGGGCGATCTGCTGGGCCAGCTGCAAGAGGTCAGACGTATCGTCATCGGCCAAAATTTTGGCTCCAATGGCGGCGTGGGTCTGCATGATGGCCCACTCCTGCGGGTTCAAGCTGCCGGGCTTGAGCAAGATGCTGTCGGGGATACCGATCTTGCCCACATCGTGCATGGGGCTGGCATGCAGCAGCAGTTCGCATTGCGCTACGTTCCAGCCCATACTTTTAGCAATGCATTCCGAGAACCGGCTCATGCGGATGGTGTGTAGTCCGGTTTCGTTGTCGCGGTATTCGGCCGCACGGCCCAAGCGGCGCACCACCTGCAGCCGGGTGGTGTTGAGCGCCTCAGTGCGCTCGCGCACACGATCCTCCAGTACCGCTTTTTGTTCCAGCACCCTGCGGTGCGCCAGTTGCGCGTCCAGCAAGTTGTGCACCCGCATCAACAATTCAACGCGATCAAATGGTTTACCAACAAAGTCGCGTGCGCCACTGTGTAAAGCCTTGAGCAATGCGTCTCGTCCGTGCTGCGCAGTCATCACCACAATCGGCGCCAGCAGGGGGTCCGCCAGATTTTTTAGTTGCTCCATGACGGCGTAGCCATCCAGGTGCGGCATGTTGATGTCGAGCAGAATTAGATCGGGGCGGGCCTCGTGGTAGCGAGCTAGCACGTCGCGGGGGTCTTGTATCAGCACCAAAGCGCTGTAGCCTTGGCTGCTGAGCAGCTTGTCCAGCAGTTTCAAGTTGGCAGGTTCGTCATCAATGATGAAAATGCGCGCGGGGTTCAGGGTTGCTTCAATCATGTTGCATTTGCAAACAGGCGTCTACACACTTTAAGAATTCAGGCACATCCAGGGGCTTGGTCACATAGAAATTAAAGCCCGCAGCGAGGCCACGCTCTACATCGCGTGGCATAGCGTTGGCACTGACAGCAATCACCGGCACTTTGTGGAAGCGCGCATCGGCTTTCAAAATTCCTAAAATCTGATAACCATCCAGCCCCGGCATATCCACGTCCAACAAAATCAAATCAGGCGTGCAGGCCATGGCCAGCTCAATAGCCCGCTCGGGTGACAAGGCCGATGTCACCAGGTAATCCGGGCGACGCGCCAATATGCCTTCCATCAGCCGCACATTGCTGGGGTTGTCGTCCACCGACAGCAGCTTGTAGGTCCGCCCCGAGGTCCCATGCGCTGCCGAAGGCTGCGTAGGAGGAAGCAACTGTGCCGCCTGCTCCTGCGCGGCTGGCATAGGAGTGGCGTGGTCTTGCGGCAGCGCAATCCAGAACGTCGTGCCTTGGCCCAAAGTGCTGCGCACGCCCACGGTGCCCCCCATCAATTCCACCAGGCGCCGGGTGATAGTCAGTCCAATGCCCGTACCTTCGATGCCACCCGCCTCTGCCCCTAGGCGGCTGAAGGGCTGAAACAACTCGCCCAGCCGCTGCGCCGCGATGCCCACACCGGTGTCGGTTATCGCAATGTGCACTGGGTTGGCCGCTGGGTCTTGCGGCTGGGTCAGGCTTGCGGTCACCGTTACGCTACCGCCCTCGCGGTTGTACTTCACGGCGTTGGACAACAGGTTGATCAGCGCCTGCTTGAGTTTGGTGTGGTCTGCCCGCACGGCCAAATCGGGCGGCACCTCAAACATCAAGCGTACCTGGCGTTCTGCGGCCAGCGGCTGAATCAAATCCTGGCAATCTTGCAGCAAAGCCTGCAGGCCCACACTTTCCATCGACATGTCGACCTTGCCCGATTCAATCTTGGCCAAATCCAGCACTTCGTTAATCAGGGTCAGCAGGTGCTTGCCGGCCTTGAGAATTTCCTGCGCATTGTCTTTCTGGTCGGCATTCAGGTTGTCGTCGTACTCCAACATTTGCGCAAACCCCAAGATCGCATTCATGGGCGTACGCAGCTCGTGGCTCATGCTGGACAAAAACTCGGACTTGGCGTGGTTGGCTTGTACGGCCTCGTCTTTGGCCTGCGCCAGCTCGGCGCGCCGGGCAAGCTCTGCACTGAAGTCGGTGTAGATGTTGTAGGAGTACAGCACCTTGCCGTCCGTATCGCGGATGAAGCCTACATTGCTCACCGAAGTGAATACAGAGCCATCCTTGCGCTGCAACTTGATCTGACCGGCCCACCCCCGATCTGCGTGGGCGGCCTGCTCTGCCGCGCGGCTAAAGGCTTCGTGCGAGTCGACTGGTATGAATTGAGAGACGTGCGCGCCCAGCATTTCCTCATCGCTGTAGCCCATCTCCAGAGCCGCAGCCTGGTTTTGATACACAACCCGGCTCTGCCCGTCAAAAATACCAACGCACTGGTCACTGGAGTCAAACACTTGGCGGAAAAGATGGAGTCGCTCTTTGGCCCGCTCGCGCTCGGTGATGTCGGTAATGAAGGCGGTGTAACTGAGCTTGCCGCCCCGGTTCAGCGAAGTAACGACCACATCAATAGGGAATACTTCGCCGCTTTTGCGTTGTGCCGTGGTTTCGGTGCGCAGCCCCGGCGGGTTGATGCCCAGCGGTCGGCGACCGGGGACCAGGCGGCTGTAAATACCACTGGGGTTGGTCGGATCGAAGCGCTCGGCCTCTGGCACTAACGTGCTCTGCACGGTGGTGCCCAAAATCTCCCCCGCCTTCCAGCCAAATATGGTTTCAGCGTGGTGGTTCCAATTCGTCACCCGCCCCAGCGCATCAATGCCCACCACCGCATCGGGCACATCGGCCAAGACTGCCTGCAATTGCAATTGCGATTCCAACAGACTGCGCGCCGTCATATGTGCAGCGCGCCCCACCGCAATCAGCGCCATCAAACCGCCCAGCAACACCATGCCGACCAAACGATCGAGTTCAAAGGGAGCGATCAAAGCTACGACAGTGGCAGGCAACATAGCCCCCAGTACAAACCCCTGCATGGCCGCGCGCTGCTCTGACAAGGAGGCCACCGCCACGGCGCTCACACAAAACAAAATACCCACAAACAGCACGGCATACGGCCCGCGCAACATCAGCACCGGCCCCACTGACCAGCACAGGCCCGACAACGTGACCTGCGCCACAAATACGCGCTGCCAAAAAACGATGTTTTCGCCCTGGGGCGCCACCTTGTAAAAGGCCCAGCAATTGAGCGCTGCGACCAGGCACATGCAGGCCATGACGGTGGCCCACATCCACTGGAGCTGAAGGGGCAAGTAAGTCCATAACAGTGCACCACCCACCGTTACCGCGATGGCGGTGATTACCGTGTCCAGTACGTTTTTTCTATAGGCCGAATACAACAACGCGGATTCAATCGACCAGTCGCGTTGCGGATATGCCATGAATTTATTTTAGACGCTTACGCTGACTTTGAGCCGCCACAGCGACGTTATCTCTCGGGCCCTGGCCGCGTGCAGAGGATCGCTGGCATCAAAGGCTTTGCCATGCACCGGCTTGGTGTCGAGCCGCCCAACCACCTGTAGCCCCGCTGCGGCGATGGCGTCCAGCAGCTCGGCGCGGCTGCGCAGGCCCAGGTGCTCGGCCAGGTCTGAGAGCACCAACCAGCCTTCACCACCCGGCTCCAAGTGGGCCGCCAATCCGGACAAGAAACCCAACAACATGCCGCTGCCCTCGTCGTACACCGCGCGCTCAATCGGTGCACTCGCGCGGGCCGGTAGCCAGGGGGGATTGCACACAATCACATGCGCCCGCCCGGGCGGGAACAGGGAAGTCTGTAGCAACTGAACCCCAGGCCCAGCCAGGCCCAGGCGCTGTAAGTTGTCTTGCGCGCAGGCTAATGCACGCGCGTCCAGGTCAGTAGCCACAATACGGCCCACACCCCGGCGCGCCAGCACGGCAGATAAAACACCGGTGCCCACACCAATATCAAATGCCGTGAGTGCGGCGGCGGCATGCGCATCCGGGGCAACTGGCAGCGGCGCTTGCTGCACCAGGCTTACATACTCGCCGCGCTGCGGGGAAAACACGCCGTAGTGCGGATGGATGCGGTTATGGGGTGCAGCACCCAGGGCGGGCACCTCCACACCGTTTTTACGCCATTCGTGCGCGCTGATCAAACCCAACAGTTCGCGCAGCGAGGCAACACACGCTGTGGCATCCTCAGCCGGCGCGCCCCAGGCGTCAAGGCAGGCCAGGCGCGCATCAGGCGCGCGTTTGAGTGCGATGCCGTAATCCGCCTCAAAACCAATTAATAACATGCCCAGCACGCGCGCGCGCTGCGCCTGCGCCTGGCGGTGTAAATGGAAGCCTTTTGCGGCTGTGGCCCGCGTATCTTCTGCCTGAGTAGCTACTGAATTGATAGCAACTGACTCGGGCTCTGCTGCTGGTTTGAGCTTCTTGACAGCTTTGGCAGCTTTGCCACCAGGGCCGGATGCATCCGCCCGCCGCCCCATGGCCTGCAACATCTGCCGTGCGTTTTGAAAATCACCCCGCCACAGCAGTGCCGTGCCTTCGCAGGCCAGCCGGTAGGCAGCGTCTGCGGTCAGGGTGTCATCGGCCAACACCACCCGCTTGGGCGGGCTGGCACCGCGCTCAGAGCGCCACAGCGCATTGCAGGCCAGGTCGGCTTCCGTCCATTGCAGGGTGGCGTGTGTAGGTGCGTTCAGCGGGACCGCCCAGTTTGTAAGGGTGAAATCATTGTCAAAGTCTATCAGCGCTATCGCCTGGCACCGCCAGCGACGACCGCTTTGTTATAGAGTCGCAATTTAAGATGCGCATATCCTATGACCCCTACCCTCACCTGCTTCACCCTCACCGAATCCAGCCACATTGCCCACCTGGTGCTGAACCAGCCCGCGGCCATGAACACCATGCACCCAACCTTTTGGCGGGAGCTGGATGCGGCGCTAACGCATATTCACGCCGCGGGCACGGCGCGCGCGCTGGTCATCAGCAGTACCGGCAAGCATTTCAGCGCTGGCATGGCGCTGGAAACCTTTGCTGGTGCCATCCAGATGAACGACCAGAGCCCCGAGGGCCGCGCCGCTATTTTTGATGCGCTGATCGACATGCAGGCCACGTTCACCAAAATTGAGAATTTGCGTATTCCGGTGATCGCAGCCATCCAGGGCGGCTGCATTGGCGGCGCAGTGGATATGGTCACCGCCTGCTGCATCCGCTATGCGTCGGCTGATGCCTTTTTCTGTATCCAAGAAATCAATATCGGCATGGTCGCCGATGTGGGCACCTTGCAGCGCCTGCCCAAGCTGATACCCATGGGCGTAGTGAAAGAGCTGGCCTATACCGGCAGGCGCATGCCCGCCACGCAGGCCCTGCACTACGGCCTGGTCAACGCCGTGCTGGACACTGCGGAAGCCGCCACCGCGGCGGCACTGCAGTGTGCCGCCGAAATCGCCAGCAAACCGCCGATTGCCCAGTGGGGCACTAAGCAGGCCCTGCACTACGCGCGCGACCACAGCGTTGATGACGCGCTCAAGCAAATGGGGTGGCTGCAGGGCGCCATATGGAGCAACCGCCATGTGCAAGAAGCGGTCACTGCGATGAAGACCAAGCGACCTGGAGATTTTCCTGCGCTCCAAGCTTTGCACCGATTTGTGGATACGGGGCAATGATCACGCTACATTGCAATCCGACTACACTGGCTCCATGGTGTTAAACCTTCCTTCGCTGTCTTTGGATGCGCCTGAATTCCAGGCTCTGCTGGATGCACTGCCGGTACCGATTTGGGTCAAGGACGCTCACAGCAGACTGCTGACAGTGAACCAAGCAGCCCTGGCTGTAGCTCCGCTACCCCTGGAAAAAATGCGGGGTACCACGGGCGGAGATTTTTTTGACCCTGAGCAATTGGCCCGCACTCTGGAGCAAGACCAGGAGGCCTTTGCACTCGGTGCACCCACGGTGCGAGAAGAACAGTTCTGGAACCCGCAGCGCAAGCAAAAACGCTGGTGGCGCATCTATCGCCAGCCTGTCTTTGATGCGCACGGTCTGCCCCAGTACTTGTTCTCTGTGTCTCTTGATATCACCCGACAAAAACTGGCGAAGTCTCAAGTGGACAGCGAACGCCGCTTGCTGGAAATGCTCAACAGCAGCGCGACGCTCCCCGAAGTGCTGGATGTATTTGTACGCAGTTATGAGCGCAACTTCCCGGGCACCATGAGTTCTGTGCTGCTGCTCGACTCCGACGGTGTGCGCTTGCATACGGCAGCCGGGCCCAGCCTACCGACAGCCTACTGCCAAGCTATTGACGGGCACACCATCGGTGCGGATGTGGGCTCGTGCGGCACGGCTGCGTTCACCGGAAAAGAAATCCTGGTGTCCGATATCGCCAACGACCCGCTGTGGAAAGACTACGCGGCTCTGGCCCACTCGTTCGGTCTGCGAGCATGCTGGGCAATACCCATCCTTTCCTCCAAAGGACAAGTGCTGGGCACATTTGCCAATTACCATGTGATGCCGCGCGCACCCACCGAGGCCGAGCTGATCACCGTTCGCCGGGGCGCTTACATGACCGGGGTGGCCGTAGAGCACCACCAAACCGAAGCAAGACTCATTGCGGGCCAAGCCTCGCTGCGAGAATCTGCGTTGCACACGCAGGCGATTTTGGACAATATGGCCGACGGTGTTGTGACCTTCAGTTCAGACGGTGTGATCGAGTCGTTTAACAAAGCGGCCAGCAGCATGTTCGGTTACCCGGCGGTGGCCGTTATCGGAAGTGACATATCCGTTTTGACACCCCCCTCGCGCGCCAAAGAATATTTGCCCTATCGGCGCAAATTTTTGAATCTGGATGGCTTGGCATCTGAGTCCGTATCGCTGGAGTTTGAAGCCCAACGCCGCGACGGTAGCGTGTTTCCCATGGCCTTGTCGGTGTCCAAGATTGCCAACTCGGGGCGCGCCATTAGCATCGGTATCTTGCGAGACATTACCGCGAGCCGCCAAAATGAGGCCGAAATCCGGCGCCTGGCCTTTTACGACCCGTTAACCGAGCTGCCCAATCGCCGACTGTTGATGGACCGCATCAAACAAGCGCTGGTGACGGCGGTGCGCACCCGTCAGCATGGGGCGGTGATGTTTCTGGACCTTGACCACTTCAAACAGCTCAATGATTCCCTGGGCCACGATGTGGGCGACGAGTTATTGCAACAGGTGGCGCTGCGCCTTAAATCGTGTGTGCGCGAGGTCGATAGCGTGGCCCGCTTGGGTGGCGATGAATTTGTCGT
>JANYEE010000233.1 GCA_025363275.1 Burkholderiales bacterium
CCCTTTGCCATCCGCGAAGCGGGCCGACGCATGAATTCCATGGGCCAAGGCGGCCTGCCGCAAGATGTGGCCGAGGCCATTGCCTGGTTTGCCAGCCCCGCCTCCAGCGGCCTGACCGGCAATGTGGTGCGCGTGTGTGGCCAGAGCCTGATTGGCGCTTAGGACCGAACGCGCATGGCCGCCATGAAGACGATTGAGATCACCGCCCCGGCCCACCCGCTACAGCTGGCGCTGGGCGCACTGCGCTCCAATAGCAAACGCCCTGGCGTGGTCAAGACCCTGCCCAAACTGTGCTACGCCCTGCCCCGCGTGGTACTGGAGGCGGACGCCGTGGCCGCCTACCGCTATGTATGCGGCCTGAGCACGGCGCAGGGCGTGCCTCTGATCTACCCGCAGTTGCTGACCTTCCCCCTGGCCACTGCGTTCCTGGGTTCGGCCGAATGCCCCTGGCCTGCACTGGGTACCGTGCATCTGGCCAACCACATCCACCAGCACCAGCAACTGCAGGTGGGCGACGACTTGCGCGTGGAGATGCGCACCGGCACGCTGATGGCGCATGAAAAAGGCCAGGTCTTCCATCTGGAATTCACGGTGCTGCGCGACAACACCCTGGTGTGGGAGGCCACACAGACTCTGCTGCGCATCGGCGTGGAGGCGCCCTCCGGCAAGCCATACACCAGCCGCTTTGCGGCCAGCTTTGCCACCGACACGCCGCTGTCGCGCCAGGCGGACTTTGCCGCGCCCGCCGACATTGGCCGCCGCTACGCCCGGGTGTCGGGTGACTTCAATCCTATTCATCTGTCGGCCCTATCGGCACGTTTGTTTGGTTTTCGCAAAGCGATTGCCCACGGCCTGTGGACGGCCGCACGCGCCAGCGGCCCGCTGCTGCCTCATTACCCGCTGGCCCAGGCCAGCCTGGATGTGGAATTCAAAACACCCCTGTTTTTGCCCAGCACAGCGTCGCTGTGGAGCACGCGCACCGCGCCCGCCCGCGGCCAGCACGGGGCCGCCTTTGAGGTGCGCAACGCAGCGGGCGACAAACCGCACTTGCGCGCACGCCTGGCCTACGCTGCCGCGTGATGTCAGTTTCCATTTTTACAGCCCCCCCCAATATGACTACCTCCATGACTACCTCCATCCGCCGCGTTGCCATCCTGGGCGGCAACCGCATTCCCTTTGCCCGCTCCAACACGGTCTACGCCACTGCCACCAACCAGGAAATGTTTACCACCACGCTGCAGGGCTTGGTGGACCGTTTCAATCTGCACGGCGAACGCCTGGGCGAAGTGGTGGGCGGCGCGGTGATGAAGCATGCGCGCGACTTCAACCTGGTGCGCGAATGCGTGCTCTCCACCACGCTGGCGCGCGAAACCCCGGCCTTTGACATCCAGCAGGCCTGCGGCACCGGCCTGGAAGCGGCGATGCTGGTGGCCAATAAGATTGCGCTGGGCCATATTGACTGCGGCATTGCCGGTGGGGTGGACACCACCTCAGACGCGCCGATTGCCGTGAACGAAAAGATGCGCAAGATTTTGCTGGCCGCCAGCCGCGCCAAGACCACGGCCCAGCGCCTGATGGCCCTGTCGGCCCTGCGCCCTGCCATGCTGGTGCAGCCCGCACTGCCGCGCAATGGCGAGCCACGCACCGGCTTGTCCATGGGCGAGCACGCCGAGCTGATGGCACAAGACTGGAATATCAGCCGCGAAGACCAGGATGCGCTGACGCTGAAGAGCCATACCCACCTGGCCCAGGCCTACCAGGACGGCTTCTTCAATGACCTGATGACGCCGTTCAAGGGCGTCACCAAAGACAACAACCTGCGCGCTGACCTGACGATGGACAAGCTACGCGGACTCAAGCCCGTGTTCGACAAAAAAGTGGCGCCTGAAAAAGGTACTCTGACTGCAGGCAACTCCACACCGCTCACCGATGGTGCATCGGCCGTGCTGCTGGCTAGTGAAGATTGGGCCAAGGCGCACAACATTCCCGTGCTGGCCTACCTGAGCTCCAGCGAAGTGGCTGCGGTGGATTTCTTTGATAAGAAGGAAGGCCTGCTGATGGCCCCCGCCTACGCCGTGCCACGCATGCTGGCGCGCGCGGGCCTGACGCTGCAGGACTTTGACTACTACGAGATCCATGAAGCCTTTGCCGCCCAGGTGCTGTGCACGCTCAAGGCCTGGGAAGACAAGAAGTTCTGCAAAGAAAAATTGGGCTTGGACAAACCGCTGGGAAAGATCGACCGCAAAAAGCTCAACATCCACGGCAGCTCGCTGGCCGCAGGCCACCCCTTTGCCGCCACCGGTGGGCGTATTGTGGCCACGCTCGCCAAGATGTTGGCGCAAAAAGGTTCGGGCCGCGGGCTGATTTCGATTTGTGCTGCGGGTGGGCAAGGGGTCGTGGCCATCGTGGAGCGCTAGGCCACCGAACTAAAATGGCGGCCTGCTTGATAACCACGAGCCCGCCATGATCCGCATCACCGAACTCAAACTCCCCCTCTCTGCCCTTCCCGTCGAGGTGCGCCGCGCCGCCGATGCGCCGTCTGAAACCGAGGCCGACCGCGGCCCGGTCGCCCATCCCATTGACGCCCTGAAGCGCTTGTGCGCGCAAGCGCTAGGCATTGATATCGCCGCTATAGAACACCTGCGCGTCTTCAAGCGCAGCTTTGATGCGCGCAAGGCGGATCTGCTGGCGGTGTACATCGCCGACCTCACACTGGCCGACCCGGCGACCGAAGCCGCCCTGCTGGCCAATTTTCCCAAGCACCCCCACATCGGCCCCACGCCGGACATGACCTATCGCCCGGTGACCCAGGCCCCAGCAGATTTGCAGGACCGCCCCGTGGTGGTGGGCTTTGGGCCCTGCGGCATGTTTGCGGCGCTGGTGCTGGCGCAAATGGGTTTTAAGCCCATCGTGCTGGAGCGCGGCAAGCCCGTGCGCCAGCGGACCAAAGACACCTGGGGCCTGTGGCGCAAAAACACACTCAATCCCGAGAGCAATGTGCAGTTTGGCGAGGGCGGCGCCGGTACGTTTTCAGACGGCAAGCTCTACAGCCAGATCAAGGACCCACGCTTTTTGGGCCGCAAGGTGATGGATGAGTTTGTCCGGGCCGGAGCACCGCCCGAGATCCTGTACGAGGCCCACCCCCACATTGGCACCTTCAAACTGGTGAAGGTGGTGGAGAGCATTCGCGAGCAGATCATTGCGCTGGGGGGCGAGGTACGGTTTGAGCAGAGGGTGTCTGACGTGCTATTGAATCAGGAGCATTCGGACAAGGAAATACGTGGGCTACAGGTCGAAAACCTTCAAAATGGCAGCCAATATGCCCTATCGGGCCGTCATGTGGTGATGGCGCTGGGCCACAGCGCGCGTGACACCTTCGCCATGCTGTATGAGCGCGGTGTCGACATGCAAGCCAAGCCGTTCTCGGTGGGGTTTCGCATTGAGCACCCGCAGGGCGTAATCGACCGCGCCCGCTGGGGCCGCCACGCCGGCCACCCGCTGCTGGGGGCGGCCGACTACAAACTGGTACACCACGCAGAAAACGGCCGTGCGGTCTACAGCTTTTGCATGTGCCCTGGCGGCACCGTAGTGGCCGCTACCAGCGAGCCGGGCCGCGTGGTGACCAATGGCATGAGCCAGTATTCGCGCAACGAACGCAATGCCAACGCCGGCGTGGTGGTCGGTATCGATCCACCCGACTACCCACACGACGAAGCTGCCTTTGTGCACGCCTTTGGCGAAGCAAAAGGCAAGCGCTACGCCGCGGAAGCCGCGGCACTCCGTGCCCGCGATCCACAAGCGGCCCACCCGCTCTCGGGTATCGCTTTCCAGCGCCAGTTGGAATCGGGGGCGTACACACTGGGTGGCGGCACTTACGAAGCGCCGGGTCAGCTGGTGGGGGACTTCATTGCGGCGCGGCCGTCCACAGCGCTGGGCAGCGTCACGCCCTCGTACAAACCCGGCGTGAAGCTGGGTGACTTGGCTCCCAGTTTGCCCGGCTATGCCATTGCGGCGCTGCGCGAAGCTCTGCCCGCGTTTGCCAAAAAAATTAAAGGTTTTGATATGGCGGATGCGGTGCTGACGGGCGTAGAGACGCGCACGTCAGCACCGCTGAAAATCCCGCGCGGGGCGAACCTGCAAAGCACCAATGTGCGGGGCCTGTACCCCGCGGGCGAAGGGGCTTCTTACGCAGGGGGCATTTTGTCGGCGGGGGTCGATGGCATCAAGGTGGCGGAGGCGATTGCGATGGACATTGTAGGCACTGTCTCCGGCTAGAACGGCCAAAAGGCTGGGTGAGCGAAATTGCTCGTGTCACCCGCCCTTCGGGCTCCTTCTTTACCTCGCCATTTCACTCACCCAGCCTCTTGACCTAAGGGCTATCCGCTGACATTAAGACAGCACCTGCAAGGTCTTGACTGCACGACCTTCGCCTTTTTCGCCCATGCCCGAGCCACTGGTACGCGACTCCTTTTTAGTGGACACCAGGCGATCACCCACCACGCTGTAGACGTGATCTTCTTCGTTTTTGAACTCGAAGCTGACCACTACGTAGGCCCGGCCGGACACGGTCTGGCTGCTGCGGCTGGCGACTGGCGTGCCGTCTTCAGCAATCCATACGTCCAGCGCGCCTTCAAACTTCTTGACGTACTTGCGGTCCTTCTCGCTGAGCTTGTCCAGCGTCAGATCGAAGCTCAAGTGCCGCGCCGGTTTGCCGTTGTAGGCGTCGGGCTTCTCCGCCTTAAAAATAGCTTTGTCCAGGCTGCGCGACAAGCTATTGGCCGCCGACAGCATGGGCCGCAAGGACGATGAATTCACTTCGCTGAGTGCCGATAGCGTGGGCGTCTTGGCCTTGGCATCGCGCTCCTTGTTGCGCTCCTCCGCTTCCAGCTTGGCCAGCATGTCTTTGCTGTACAGCACCGACAAGCCCCGCGCGCCATCCTCCACCGTGACAGTGGCCGCGCCTTGGGTTTCGTCCGTCTCTTTGCCATCGCCCTGGCGGCTCCAGGTCTTGGCCTCCACCTGCGCCTTGAGCGGCGATTGGCCTTGCAAGCGCGCCAGCGCAGATTTCAGATCGCTCACACCATCGGCATGGGCGTGGTTTCCAATCACGAGGACCGAGATCAGCAGAGCCGTCTTGGCCCAGGGACAAACTTGCAACATGAATATTCCTTATGCAAACAGAGGGGGAACTACAGACTCACTTGACTCAGGTGAATCAGGTGACTCACGCGGCCTTGCCGACCGTAGAGGATGGCATATGCGTGGCGCCCCACAAGCCCAGCAAACACAAGACGATACCCGCCGTGGATACCACGGTGGGCCGCCAGCCCTCCAGCACCGCAGACACGGCCAGCGCGATGACCGGTATCACCATCCCCATCAGCGAAGCACGCGCCGGGCCCTGGCGCTGGGCCAGCTTGAAATACAAGACGAACGCCACCACCGAACCCATGGCGCTGAGGTACAGCAGCGATAGCCAATAGCTGGGGCGCGGGTCTAGGTGGAACGGCACCTGCATCGCCGTGGCAATGACGGCCAGCGTGGTGGCACCATAGCCCATGCTCCAGGCCAAGAGCGGTATCAGCGACATACCGCCGCGTGTCAGGCGCAGGGTCAACATATTGCCGAGCGAGGCAAACGTGACCGCCATCAGCGCCAGGCCTACGCCCAGCAACACGCCCGGCGCTGCGGTAGCCGTGGCCATGTCGGGCCAGAAAATCAGCGCAACACCCAAAACGCCCAGCGAACCAAAGCCCATGAAGCGCCGCGTCATCGGCTGGTCAAAGCACAGTGCGCCACCAATGGCATTGGTAAATATCATCAGCGAGAACACTACTGCCACCAGCCCGGAGGCAATATGGCCTTCCGCTTGGTAGGTGCCCAAATAGTTAAGCCCGTATTGGATGGCCCCGGTGAGCGCCAGCCACAGGTGCAACTTCGCAGACACTGCAATTCTCTCCCTGCGCCACAGCGCAATGCCAAACAAGAGCACGCTGGCCAGGCCAAAGCGCATGGCGATGGAATGCAGGGCCGAAACTTCGCCCAACTGGTACAGGATGGCATGCCACGTGGTGGCCCAAATGAGCGTGGGGGCCCAGAACAAAAAACGGTCAGACATGGGGAGAGTTTAGGCGGTGTACGATGCCACGCTATGAAGATCGACCCCGCCGTTGTGAAGATTTTTGCCGAGAACGTGCGCGCTGAAATTATTCAGCGCCCGGCGGGTTTGAATCTGGATCCGGCCATCGTGCAAAAGATTTCTGCCAAGGTCAAAGTATTCAAGGACATGAACACCGAGTGCCTGATGAGCACACTGGCCATGGCCGAGCACCAGCCCCACAAGGCCGGCGATATTGTCTTCAACGAAGGCGATATTGGCAGCTCATTCCACATCCTGATTTCAGGCGAAGTGGTGGTGGAGAAAACCAAGAACGGTACTGTGGTGATACTGGCCAAACTGGTTTCAGGTGAATGCTTTGGAGAGATGGCGCTGGTGGGCAGCCACCTGCGCAGTGCCACGGTGCGGGCATTGCGCGATTCGGTGACCATGCGGTTTGATCGCGAACGCGTCGATGCCTACCCCGACAGCGCGCACATCATTTATCGCAATATCGCCAGAGTCTTGTCGACCCGGCTGGATGTGTCCAGCGAGATGCTGGCCGACTTGGTGGTGCGCACCGGGAATACAGATTTCACGCCGCTGTAACTCCGCTGTAGGAGCTTGAGTGGCAAGGGGCCCTGCTCCGTGTCCCCCGCCCGCTGCACGGGCTCCTCCTTTACCTGCGCAGAGCCCCTTGCCACTCAAGCTCTGCGGTCTCGCTAAACGATTTAGTTCGTACTGTTTTGCAGCGCCGCAATGCGCTCTTCGATCGGTGGGTGGGTCGAGAACAACTGACCGATACCACCGGCAATGCCCATAGCCGCCATGCTCTTGGGCAACTCGCCGGGCACCATGCCACCCAAACGCGCCAGCGCATTCATCATGGGCTGCTTGCGGCCCATGAGTTGGGCCGCACCGGCGTCCGCGCGAAACTCGCGCTGGCGGCTGAACCAGGCCACGATGATCGCCGCCACAAAGCCCAGCACGATATCGAGCACGATGGTGGTGACGTAGTAGCCAATGCCGGGGCCCGAGCGCTCGGAGTTCTTGTTTAGGAAGCTGTCAATGGCATAGCCAATGATGCGACTCAGGAACACCACAAAGGTATTCATCACGCCCTGGATCAGCGTCATGGTGACCATATCGCCATTGGCGATGTGGGCGACTTCGTGACCAATCACGGCCTCTATCTCTTCACGGGTCATGCCTTGCAGCAGTCCGGTACTCACCGCCACCAGGGCCGAATTTTTAAACGCGCCGGTAGCAAACGCATTGGGCGCGCCTTCAAAAATACCCACTTCCGGCATGCCGATTTGGGCCTTGTCGGCAAACTTGCGCACCGTGTCCACGATCCAGACCTCATCGGCATTGGAAGGCTGGTCAATGACCCGCACGCCAGACGACCACTTGGCCACCGGCTTACTGATGAGCAAAGAGATGATAGCGCCACCAAAACCCATGATCAGGGAGAACACCATCAGGGTGCCGATGTTGAGGCCATTGGCGCCTATAAAGCGGTTGGCACCGGTCAGGCTGACCACGATACCCAACACCACCATCACGGCTAGGTTGGTCATTACAAATAAAAGTATGCATTTCATGGTTTCCTCAAAGAAATGCAGGCCGTCGCAGGCCGATGTGTCGATGGTAAGGTCGATTCACCCGTTTTCAAGGCAAACGCCTTGCAAAAGACCCAGCTAAGCTGGGGCCTTGGGCGCTCTAAAAACGCTGGCGTCGGCGTAAAAACTCGCCTCGGTATTGCCCGGCCACCAACCGGGCACCCCCAGCACCGGCAGGTGGGCGAAGGGCTTGGTGGCAAGCTTGTCGGCGCTCAGGTCCTTGGCAATCCAGCCATCCAGGTCCGCTATCGAATTAGTAGCTACACGGGCACGAAACACGTGGGCCGTGACCGGTTTTCGTGGATAAACCAGCTTTTCCAGCAGGGCGTGGCCAAACAGCACCAGTTGAACCTCGGACCAGGCCGGTCGCAGCGGGCCGAACAGCGCTTCCCAGTCTTTACGGACCAGCGCTTCCCATACGGCATCTGGTCCGACAAAGAAGGCGGCGTTTTCGTCAAACACAGTGAGCGCATCACGCGCGGGGCCGCGCACGGGCTGGATGCCGGTCTGCGCTATCTGAGCGGCCTGCAGTTGGTTGAGCTTTCTTTTGGTCTGGGGAAAAAGCATCCAGCACAGGCCATTAAAAAAATCATGCAGGCCATCGCGCGTCGGCACGCATCCGGTGTCAAAAATGAACTGCTCGTAGGTTGTACCCGTGGGCAATGCGGACTGGGGCACAAACTGCACAGGCGCAACCAGGGCGGCGTTCAACGCGTCGGCTACGGTTGGGCCACGCTCTACGTGCAGCGCAGCGCTCTGCCCGACGGTGCGCCAAGGCTCTAGCCAGGGCGCATCCCAGTCAATCGACTCTAGACCATGCGCCACTGCAACGCTTCGCCCGCGGCCAGGGGTTTGAGGGAAGTTTCGCCAAAGGCAAAGCTCTCGGGTGGCGTCCAGCTTTCGCGCTTGAGGGTGATGGTGCCGGTGTTGCGCGGCAAGCCGTAAAAATCGGCGCCATGGAAGCTGGCAAAGCCCTCCAACTTATCCAGTGCACCAGCGGCATCGAACGCCTGGGCGTACAACTCCATGGCCGCGTGCGCGGTATAGCAGCCGGCACAACCCGAGGCATGCTCTTTCAGGTGCGTGGGGTGCGGCGCGCTGTCGGTGCCCAAGAAGAATTTATGGCTGCCACCAGTGGCAGCCTGCACCAGGGCCTGACGGTGCGTTTCGCGCTTCAAGACCGGCAGGCAGTAGTAGTGTGGCCGGATACCACCGGTGAAGATGGCGTTGCGGTTGTAGAGCAAATGGTGGGCGGTGATGCTGGCCGCAGTGAAACGATCGGCATCCTGCACATACTGCGCGGCTTCCTTCGTGGTGATGTGTTCGAAGACGATCTTGAGTTCGGGGAAATCTTTGCGCAATGGAATGAGCTGCGTATCGATGAACACGGCTTCGCGGTCGAACAGATCGATGTCGCTGCTGGTCACCTCGCCGTGCACCAAGAGCAGCAGGCCGGCCTTTTGCATGGCTTCGAGCGTCTTATAGGTTTTGCGCAAGTCGGTCACACCGGCGTCGCTGTTGGTGGTAGCACCGGCAGGGTAAAGCTTAGCGGCCACGACACCGGCATCTTTAGCCCGCGCAATCTCATCGGCAGGCAGGTTGTCGGTGAGGTACAGCGTCATTAATGGCTCAAATTGCACGCCTGCAGGCACAGCGGCCTGGATGCGCGCCTTGTACGCCAGCGCCTGCTTGGCGGTAGTCACTGGCGGCTTCAGGTTGGGCATGATGATGGCGCGGGCAAACTGGGCAGCGGTATGCGGCACCACGGTGCTCAATGCTGCACCGTCGCGCACGTGCAGGTGCCAGTCGTCGGGGCGGGACAGCGTCAGGGAGGTGGTGAGGGTGTGGGTAGCGGTCATTGGGTTCAGTCTTCTATCGATTTATTTGCTATCCGTAGGCGCGGCATGAACCACCAGGTAGTCCCACAACGCTTGGGTGGTTCCCTTGGGTGAGCGGGTCTGGGCGCGCTGCGCGGGCGAGAGGCTGCGAGCCGCCTCTTTGCCCGAGGGACGCTCCCGGTAGGCGCGCACTTCCATGGTTATTTCCAGGCCCTGCAGCTTGGGCGATAGGGCGCTCACCAGCTTTTTGGAACGCAAGTCTTTCTTGACAGCGCTGTGCGGCAAAAAGGCGATGCCGTGGCCCTCCAGCGCCATGGCGCGCAGGCCCTCGGCCATGTCGGTCTCGTACACGCGGTCAAAGTGCACCGCTCCGGGCGCCTGCTTGAGCATGGTTTCCACCATCTGGCCCAGGTAAGCGCCGGGCGCATAGCCCAGGTAGGGCAAAGGCTGGGCCGCCGTTCCCGGCAGCATGAACATCGGCGCGCCATCGGCGTCGGGCTTCACATAGGGCGCAATGGTCTCTTCCCCCAAACTCACCATTTCGTAGCGATCAGTGTCGAGCTGGTAGGGTTGCGACGGGTGGTGGTAGGCAATCAGCAGATCACAGCTACCTTCGACCAGCCGCATCACCGCGTCGTGCACATTGAGCGCAATCAGGCGGCTTTTGATGGGGCCAAACTTTTCACGTAGGCCCGACACCCAGGCCGGGAAGAAGGTGAAAGCCAGCGTGTGCGGCACCGCAAATTCAATGAAATCCTGACCCGCTACGTTGTGCCCGCGCAGCATGGCACGCGTGCTCTGCAGGGACTGCAGCATTTCCAGCGACTGGTCATACAAGGTTTCACCCGCCGAGGTGAGGCGCGTGGGGTAGCTGCTGCGGTCCACCAGATCGGTGCCGGCCCAGGCCTCCAGCGACTGAATGCGCCGCGAAAACGCGGGCTGGGTGACGTGGCGCAATTGCGCGGAGCGGCTGAAACTGCGGGTCTCGGCCAAGCTCACAAAATCTTCAAGCCATTTGGTTTCCATGGACTGGCATTATGCGCGGACTGCATAACCCTGACGCTCGGATCAAGTCAGCTAAAGCGACTCTTTGCCTTGCACCAAGGCTAAGTAAGCAGCGCGTGTACCGGGCGCCAATGCAGAAACGACTTGCGGGTACGCCGTTTTGTGCCGGGCCAAAAGGCGGGCTGAGGCAACGGCTTTAGAGCGGCAAAACCAGTGGCAGGTGTGCTGCATCAGCATCAGTTCAGCGGTGATGGTGAAGGCGCGGTCTTTGGGGTCCAAGGGCTGAGCGGAGTGCATGGCGTTGTCCAGCGCCTGGGCGTGGAGCAAAAAGGCTTGGCGTGCATCAAAGGTTTGTACGGGGAACAACTTGTGCGCCCAGGGGAAGGCGATGGGCAGTTTGCTGATGAGTGCGTTGTCGGCCCACACCTCGGCAAACGCATCGGCAAACTGGCGGAACTGGGCGCAGAGCCTGTCTTCCTGCGCATTCAGGTAGCCCCAGACCTGGGCCTGACGCTCGGTGCTGTCCTCTCCCAGCGCGCGCAAATAACCGTCCATCAGGGTTTCCATCAGCTTCTCGATTTCGAAGCGCGACAAGACACTTCCCAAGAGCGCAATGCGCTGCCGCTGCTCGCGGTTTTTGAGCACAAAGACGACAACAGCGAGACCTAGAACTATCAGAATTTCCATAAGGACGCGATGGTAGCGGAGAAAGAGGCTATCAAAATAATAGCTACTCAGGCAGTAAATACGTGGGCCATAGCCCGATTTGACTCAAAAACCGGCGCTGCAGCCGTTTTTTAGGCCCCCAGAGGCTCGCCCGACTGCTGCAGCGCCCACATTTGCGCATAGCGTCCGTTGGCCACCATCAGCGCGGTGTGGTTACCGCGCTCCAGGATGCGGCCGGCGCCCATGACCAGAATCTCATGCGCGTCCACCACCGTGGACAGTCGGTGGGCGATGACCAGGGTGGTTTTGTTGCTGGACACGCCTTTGAGTTCCGCCTGAATCGCGCGCTCGTTGGCGGAGTCCAGTGCACTGGTGGCCTCGTCAAAAATCATCACCGGCGGATTTTTCAGAAGCGTGCGGGCAATGGCTACGCGCTGCTTTTCTCCACCACTGAGCTTCAGCCCCCGCTCGCCGACCATGGTGTCGTAGCCCTTGGGCGTGGAGGCGATGAAGTCGTGGATGTGGGCGGCCTTGGCGGCTTCCTCCACCTCGGCGCGCGTAGCGCCCGGCTTGCCGTAGGCGATGTTGTATTCCACCGTGTCATTGAACAACACGGTGTCTTGCGGCACGATGCCAATCGCCTGGCGCACGCTGGCTTGGGTCACCTGTTTGATGTCCTGTCCACCAATCAAAATGCGGCCCTGCTGTACATCGTAGAAGCGAAACAGCAGCCGTGCCAAAGTTGACTTCCCAGACCCAGAAGGCCCAACGACGGCTACTGTCTTGCCGGTAGGAATTGCGAAGCTCACGTTATGCAAGATGGTCCTGCCCAGATCGGTAGTCGTCGAGGGGTCATACGAAAACGTGACGTTTTCAAAAATGACTGACGTAGCGCTGTCCAACTGCAAAGGCTTTGCACCGGGCGTATCGGCAATCTCGCGCTCACGCTCCATCAGCGTAAACATCTTTTCCAGGTCAGTCAGACTTTGTTTGATCTCGCGGTAAATCACGCCCAAAAAATTCAGCGGAATGTAGAGCTGGATCATGAAGGCGTTGACCATGACCAGATCGCCCAGTGTCATACGCCCGTCCACCACGCCCTGGGTTGCGCGCCACAGCATGGTGACCAATGCAGTAGCGATGATGAGTTGTTGGCCAGTGTTCAGCAAGCTCAGCGTGGTCTGGCTTTTGACTGCGGCGCGGCGGTATTTCTCCAGGTTCTCGTCGTAGCGCGTGGCCTCGAACTCTTCGTTGTTGAAATACTTTACCGTCTCGTAGTTCAGTAGCGAGTCAATCGCGCGGCTGTGGGCCGTGCTGTCCATCTCGTTCATCTTCTTGCGAAACTGGGTACGCCATTCGGTCACGGTGATGGTAAAGGTGATGTAGAACACCAGGGCCACGATGGTGATCCAGGCAAACCAGACGTCGAACTTGACCGCCAACAGAGTCAGCACCAGCGTCACCTCGATCAACGTGGGAATGATGCTATAGAGCGAATAGCTGATCAGTGAATGCACGCCACGCGTGCCGCGCTCGATGTCGCGCGTCATACCGCCGGTCTGGCGCTCCAGGTGAAAGCGCAGGCTCATCGCGTGCAGGTGGCGAAACACCTCGAGGCTAATACTGCGCGACGCGCCCTCGGTGGCCTTGGCAAACACCAGCTCGCGCAGCTCGGCAAACAACGACGTCGACAAGCGCAACGCGCCGTAGCCGATGAGCAGCGCTACAGGCACGACCAGGATGGCGTTCATGTCACCCGGCTTGAGCGACAAGGCATCCACAAGATTCTTCAGTAGCAGCGGAACGCCCACGTTGGCCAGCTTGGCGCCCACCATGAATGCCAGGGCGGCAATCACCCGCCACTTGTAGGTCCACAGGTAGGGGAATAGCCGGGCCAGCGTGCTCCAGTCAGATTTA
Organism: Burkholderiales bacterium; assembly: GCA_025363275.1. Classification (GTDB taxonomy): domain Bacteria; phylum Pseudomonadota; class Gammaproteobacteria; order Burkholderiales; family Burkholderiaceae_C; genus Allorhodoferax. The sequence goes on from JANYEE010000233.1 coordinate 13,146, forward strand.
GCAGTGGCCACAGGGGCCGCGCTAACCGGCAAGGCGGCACTGGAGGATGTGGATGAAGGAACATTTGGGCGCATGGGCGACAATCTTTAAAACAACTTCAGGATTGTGCCCATGTCTACCAATTCAAGCCCACCCACCGTGCATCTCCCCCGAGACGAGGAGTTGGTACTCAAAGTCATTCCCATGCCCGCCGACACCAATGGCAATGGCGACATCTTTGGTGGCTGGGTGATGGCCCAGGTCGACCTGGCGGGCTCAGTCTTGCCCGCGCGCTACACCCAGGGCCGCATGGCCACCGTAGCCGTGAATGAATTTGTGTTCAAGCAGCCGGTGCGCGTAGGCGACATTCTGAGTTTTTTCTCCAAAGTCACCCGCATTGGGCGCACTTCTATCACCGTGCAGGTGGAGGTGTACGCCGAGCGCTTTCGCAGCCAGGGCCAGTATGTAAAAGTGACGCAAGCATCGCTTACCTACGTGGCCATTGACGACAACGGCCAGCCGCGCGAGATACCGAAAGCTGTAGAAAGGTGATGGACCTATGAGCGCCGCCCCAACGACCGATGTGCGCGGACTGGTACTTACGCGCCTGATTGACGTACCACGCAACAAGCTTTTTCGTTGCTGGACCGAACCCGCGCTGATCGTGCAGTGGTTCACACCACCGCCCTGGAAAACCATTCGCGCAGAGACCGATGTGCGCGCGGGTGGCTCGAGCAACATCGTCATGCAAGGCCCCGATGGCACCGAGATGCCGAACCGCGGTGTCTACCTGGAAGTCGTGGAGAACGAGCGCCTGGTGTTTACCGATGCTTTCACTGCCGCGTGGGAGCTGTCAGCCAAACCCTTCTTCACCTGCGTGCTGACGTTTGAAGAGGAAGATGGCAAGACGCGTTACACCGCGCGTGCGCTGCACTGGACCGCACAGGACTGCAAGGCCCATGAAGACATGGGCTTTCACGTGGGTTGGGGTATTGCCACCGACCAGCTTGTAGCGCTGGCTGCCACGCTGTAATCCATAGTGCGCAAAGGAGCGGCCAACGAGACCGCACAATAGACACGCACTTGTCAGGGAAATCAGTGACAACCCTATCAAAGGAATTGATTGAAGCAGATATAAACGTTGCATAAATCAATAGGAGACAACGTGCTGTTTCTTCAACTGTTGATCAGCGGGGTGGCACAAGGGTGCATCTACGGTCTGATTGCGCTGGGCTTCGTGCTCATTTACAAAGCCACTGAAACAGTGAGCTTTGCCCAGGGCGAGCTGATGATGCTGGGCGCGTTTGGTGGCTTGGTCAGCATGACGATGCTGGGCATGCCGTACTGGATTGCAGTGCCTGCCGTAGTGGTGGCCATGGCGCTCTTTGGTGTGCTTATTGAGCGCATTGTCATTCGCCCGATTTTGGGGCAGCCCGCCTTCTCGATCGTGATGCTGACCATCGGCATAGGCTATGTGGCGCGCGGCCTGATTACGATGATCCCCGGCATTGGCACCGACACCAACGCACTGGCCGTGCCCTACAAAGACGAGATCTGGAAATTCGGCGGCGACGCCATGGGCATCGGCGCCGTAGTTATCAACGTGGAGCACGTCGTTGTGATTGCCGTGACGGCCGTGCTCTGCGTGTTGTTGTTTGCGTTGTTTCGTTACAGCAAGCTGGGTATTGCGATGCAGGCCGCATCCCAAAACCAGTTGGCCGCCTACTACATGGGCATTCCCGTCAAGCGCCTAAACGGTATTGCTTGGGGCCTGGCCGCGGCAGTGGCCGCTTTTGCTGGCATCTTGCTGGCACCCATTACTTTCGTGCACGCCAACATGGGCTTCATCGGGCTCAAGGCTTTCCCAGCGGCGGTGGTGGGCGGCTTTGGCAGCTTACCTGGCGCCATTGTGGGTGGCTTGGTGATCGGCATTGTGGAATCCTTATCGGGCTTTTACTTGCCCGATGGATTCAAGGACACGGCTGCCTACATCGTGGTGTTGATCATGTTGATGGTCAAACCCAATGGTTTGTTTGGCGAAAAACTGCGCAAGAAAGTTTGACATGCGTTTTATATTTAAAACTGATTACGCGCAGGACGTCAATCTCGCTAAACATGGTGGCCACATTTTTTGGTATGGCGCTCTGGTAGCCGTGCTGGTGGTAGCGCCCTGGCTGGTTCCAGAATATTGGCTAGCACAGGCTACGTTTGTACTGATCTATGGCATCGCAGGCCTGGGCCTGATGCTGCTGGCGGGCTTTACCGGACAATTCTCACTGGGCCACGCCGCCTTCTTGGGCGTAGGAGCCTACACGCAGGCCTATCTCACCAGTGTGGGGTTGCCTTTTCCTTTGGCCTTGCTGTGCGCTACCGGCCTGTCTGCTGCTCTAGGCATCGTGATTGGTCTACCTGCGCTGCGTCTTAAAGGAATTTACCTGGGCATGGCTACCTTGTCCTTTGGCTTCATTCTGGAAGAGGTGTTTGCGCGCTGGGAGTCCGTCACCGGGGGCAATGCGGGTATCCGCGTGGCTAAGCCCGCGATGTTGGGCTGGGTGCTGGAGGGCGGAGATGCCTTCTACTGGCTGTGCCTGGGTATCACTGTAGTCGCCACGCTGGGTATTCTGAATCTCCTGCGCTCTCCCACCGGGCGCGCGTTTGTGGCTATTCGCGATTCAGAGATTTCCGCGCAAAGCATGGGCATCCACCTGGCCTATTACAAGACCTTGTCGTTCTCTATATCTGCCGGTTTAGCCGGCGTAGCGGGCGCCCTGTACGCACACAACTTGCAGTTCATCTCCCCTGACCAGTTCAACCTCCTGCAGTCGATTGACCTGCTGCTGATGATCGTGATTGGTGGCTTGGGTTCAGTACACGGCGTTTTCTTGGGTTCCATCTTCCTAATCACCCTGCCCCAGGGCATCTCAGCCGCCAA
>JANYEE010000063.1 GCA_025363275.1 Burkholderiales bacterium
CGGCGCGAATTTAGGCGACGCGCAGCAGGCGGTGCGCCAGGCGATTGAAGACTTGGCGCGTGTACCAGGAGTGCAACTGCGCGCTGCTTCGTCGCTGTATCGCACAGCGCCCATCGATTCCAGCGGACCCGACTATATCAATGCGGTAGCCGCGCTGCAAACAACCCTGAGCGCACCTGATTTGCTGCTGTGTCTGCAGACCTTGGAGAATGGCGCAGGCCGCGAGCGCCCCTATCGCAATGCCCCGCGTACCCTTGATTTAGACTTGTTGTTGTATGGCGATGCACGCCTTGTGAGTGCCCGTTTAACGGTACCCCACCCGCGGCTGTGGGAACGGGCTTTTGTAGTGGTCCCGTTGGCAGAGATTGCACCAGGGTTGGTGTCACTGCAGGTATTTTCTGGGCTGGCAGATCAGAGGATTGAAGTACTGAACCCTTAGTCTGGTGTTCGACTTTTCTCAGGGTTGCGATGCATTCTGCGCTAGCCCTAGTTTCCCAGAGAATTCCGAGAACTCAGACTTGAACCAGGGATTAGCCGCTACGAAGGCCGCTCTATCCTTCTCGGAACGATGAACTAGATCAAGAAACTGCTGTGTATTGGGCCTGTAGCCATAGCCGATAACACCCCCGTAGATGGCATCCAGCATGCGCTGTCCTACTTCAGTGTTGAAATGACCACCATCTTGCCACTGTCGATCGGACATTTTGAGATCGTTGCGAAGTGGCTCACCATTGATTTGGTTGTAGCCGTAGAAGCTCCAAAACTGAACGCGTTGCAAATCGATTCCTACCTCCTGTTCGATGATGGCGGAGACTGTCCACACCCATTGCCAATAGCTTCTCAATCCGCCGCAGGTTCTCAGCAGCTCATTCATAAAAACGTGTTTCGGAAAATCCACAAATACCAGTTGCACGTGCTTTTCTTGCGCCAAGCGAATTAACTTGCGAAGTCCGGCGGTCGAAGGGTCCGATGGAGGCGGTTTTAAGTCTATCTGATCTGCTGAAAATGAGCTCCCGGGGGATGCGCATGTGTAGCCGTGAGCATCATCAAAAAAGCTGGCCAGGACACCGGCCTCGTCTTGATGTTTATTGTCAAAACGCTTGAAGGACCATCCTCCATCGCGAGTCATAAATTGCTGTTTGCTCTGATGGCGCAAAGTGTAAATGGACGCGTCGAACGCTGCTTCTGAAAGAAGCAGTTTTGAATAGTTCGCTTGTCCCAGCGTTGAATAGGCGGCACACGATACTGCCTTCGTACCGAAACCACCAACAATCAATCGTTTGAGTCCTGGCTGATTCAAAGCGAACATTGCGTAGCAATACACCTCCTCATCGTATGCTCTCGCCAGTGATAAGTTGTAGGCTGCAAGAGTGCCCCCGAGCGTGAATCCTGCGTGCGCTGCCGGCAGCCCAACCTCCGAGTAAGAACTACCCACAATAATGGCGGCGGGCCTCATTTTGGTGACAATTGCAGATTTGGTATGGCGTTCAAAAGCGTGCTCGCGGGGCTTGATGGAATTAAATCCGACTACGTCAACGGCTCTAAAGTATCCAAAAGGATCTGTAATCCAGTTCATACCTGCCACACACAGCGCAGCAGCTGGAAAAAGCAGAATGAGTACCCAAGAGTACGACCTGTAGCGCATGCGAAATTTAGAAGTTGAAGTAAAGAAATTCGCTCATGGAGTTGACGAATAGCAGCTTGTAAAAGCAGTGAAGTGCGATGGCGGAAATTAGTAGGAGAGCGCCTGGCGAGGCATTCCATTTCCATCGGAGGCAGGTGCTACCCATTGCGGCCGTGTTATATCCGGTGGAGGTCAGTCCGGGACGGTATCGCGACATGATTTCCTGCGTATTGGGTAGTACTAAACAGAATACGAAGAGAGACATCACCCAAATTACGAGCTCGCTGGCCTGTAGCAGAACCAAATCTACTAAGGTCAAATGAATTGAGGCGAAAGCATCTGCGTTCACACCAGACATGGCCTCCAGCATGCTCATTGCCGCACCGAGGGTCGTGGCCCTGAAGAACACCCACGCAATAATGACGGCAAGCAAAGTTAACAATCGCGCCAATACGCGCCAAACAAATGTCGATTGAAATTGGAAGTCTGAACTTCGACAGACTGAAATCCACAGGGTGTTGACTATTAGAAAAATCCCGTGAAGTGCGCCCCAGACTAGAAAAGTCCAATTGGCACCATGCCAAAACCCCCCGATGAGCATGGTGAGCCCAAGATTGGTGTAACGCCGTACCGCTCCATGGCGGTTGCCTCCCAATGGGATGTAAATGTAATCGCGCAGGAATCTCGATAAGCTTATGTGCCAACGTCGCCAGAAATCAATGATGTTCTTCGCCTTGTAGGGAGAATTGAAGTTGATGGGCAAAGCTATGCCGAAGAGGCAAGACAGGCCAATGGCCATATCGGAGTAGCCTGAAAAGTCGAGGTAGATTTGTAAGGAATAGGCCAAGGCTGAACCCCAGGCATCGGCAAAATTGAGAGCAAGGCCCGTGGCCGCTGAATCGAAAGTTGGCCCTACGAAAACGGCAACACCATCCGCCAGAACCAGCTTTTTGTACAGACCTATGAAAAATACCGTCAGCCCGACTGCCATGTTTTTCCATTCCATTGGTTTGGCCGCGCAATTCCGGATTTGGGGCATCATTTCATGGTGATGCAGGATGGGGCCCGCCAACAAGTGCGGAAAATAGGTGACGAAGAGCGTGTAGTCGAGGAGCCGGGTTTTCCGCGTCGTACCGCGTCGCGTGTCGATCAGATACGCGATTTGTGTAAATGTAAAAAAAGAAATGCCCAGGGGTAAGGTGATGTCATCCACCGAACCCGGTAGGTCAAACAGGTTCATCCAGTTGGACAAGACAAACTTGGCGTACTTGAAATAACCCAAAGCTGCAATATTCAAGCTAATCGCCAAGGCAAGACAGCAATTGGCCCAAGAGGCCCGGTTATTCGATGCTAAGTAGCGGATATTGGCCGACAAGCCAAAGTTGACAAGTATGGACACCAGCAGAAGCGGGACATAAATCGGGTTCCACCACCCATAAAACACCAGCGACGATGCCGTAAGCCAGGCGACGACTGACGGTTGCGATAGTCTCGCTAGACAAAAAAATCCTACCCATACGATGGGTAGAAAAACACCAATGAAACTGAATGAATTGAAAAGCAAGGCGAGACTAAAAAAGAAATACTAGAGGTATTTCACGGCTTTTGCCCCGCAAACTTCAACCCAAAATCCCCCGCCAACGGCCCGGCCGGGTAATGAAACTGCACCGGCCCATCTGGCAGCTCGTGGATGTACTGGTACACCAGCGGGTCGGTGCTGTTGCGCACTGCATCCACTGAGCCCTCGAAGGCGATTCGGCCTTGGTTCAGCACCACCACGTGGTCGGCAATATCCAGGGTCTCGGTCAGCTCGTGCGACACGAATACGCTGGTCAGGCCCATGCTGTCATTGAGTTCGCGGACCAACTTGGCGGCTATGCGCAGCGAGATCGGGTCCAGGCCTGAAAACGGTTCGTCGTACATCACCAGTTCGGGGTCCAGCGCGATGGCGCGCGCCAGGGCGATGCGCCGGGCCATGCCGCCGGATACTTCGCTGGGCATCAGGTCGCGGGCGTTGCGCAGGCCCACGGCGTTGAGCTTCATGAGCACGATGTCGCGGATGAGGCTTTCTGGCAAATCGGTATGTTCGCGCAGCGGGAAGGCCACGTTGTCAAACACCGTCAGGTCCACAAACAGCGCGCCAAACTGGAACAGCATGCCCATGCGCCTGCGCGCTGCGAACAGCTGCGTCTGGTCCATCGGTGTCAGGTCCTGGCCGTCGAACAGCACCGCGCCCTGGCTGGCGCGCAGTTGCCCTCCCATCAGCCGCAGGGTCGTGGTTTTACCGGCGCCTGCCGGGCCGACCAGGGCCGTGACTTTGCCACGCGGTATGCGTAGCGACACGTCATGCAGCACGACGTCGTCTTGGTAGGCAAAGCGCAGGTTGCGAAACTCAAGAAGCGTAGAGCTGAGAGTAGACATGGGCGTGGCCGGTGAGTTCAATGCTTAGGCCAGCTCGGCAATCATTTCAATTTCTACGCAAGCGCCCAGCGGGATCTGGGCCACGCCAAAAGCGCTGCGCGCATGCGCACCAACTTCGGCACCAAACACCTGACCGATCAGCTCGCTGGCACCGTTGGTGACCAAATGGTGTTCGGTAAAGCCGCCAGTGCTGTTGACGAGGGACATCAGCTTGACGATGCGCTTAACGCGGTTCAGGTCGCCGCCCGTGGCTGCGTGCAGCGTGCCCAGCAGGTCAATGGCCACATTGCGGGCGGCCAGCTTGCCGTCATCTACCGAGATATCTTTGCCAAACTGGCCGACCCAGACCTTGCCGTCTTGCTTGGCCAGGTGGCCGCTCAAGAAGACCAGGTTACCGGTCTGCACAAAGGGCACATAGGCCGCTGCGGGCACGGACACAGGCGGCAGGGTGATATGGAGCTTGGCGAGGGTATCGTAGATGTTCATGGTGTTAATTTTGAATGAAAACGGGCTGTGGCCCTAGTGGAATATGCTTGGGGTGCTACTGAAATGATAGTAAATTAACTTTGGCTTTGGCTTTGGCTTTGGTCTTGCCCCATCTCGCTATTTTGCCGCTGACTCTGGCTGCCTGCCATCAAATCCACAAAGGGCTCGACCGTGACCCCCACCGACAGGGTGTGGTGCGCGCCGCCATGAATCACACCGCGGATGGGTGACACATCGGCGTAGTCTCGCCCCACCGCCAGCGTCACGTAGTCCTCGCCGGGGGAGCCCCAGCCGTCGCGGTCGTTAGTGGGGTCCAGGTCTAGCCAGCGCTGGCCTTCAGGCCAATCGGGCACGTAGACCGACACCCACGCATGCGACGCATCGCTGCCGACCAGCCGCACATGCCCGGGTTCAGGCTGGGTTAACAAATAACCACTGACGTAGCGTGCCGGCAGGCCCAGCGCGCGCAAGGCCGCCACCATGATGTGGGCAAAGTCTTGGCACACGCCTTTGCGCTGCGCCAGGGCTTCCAGTGCGGGCGTGTTGATCTGGGTGCTTTGGCTTTCGTAGCTAAATTCGCGGTGGATGCGGTGCATCAGGTCGCGGGCGCAGGCGACCAGGGGCTTATCGGCCTCAAAGCTGGGGCGTGCATAGGCAGCAAAGTCCGGGTGGCGCGGCACGTAGGGTGAGGGGAATACAAATTCGGCCGCGGCGTCGTAGTGGCCGGTGGCCGAATAGCGAAAACGTTCGCGCACGGCTTCCCAGGCCATGGCGCTGGCGGGGGCTGGCACACATTGCGTCGCCACCACGCTGTGCGCCACCACCGTGAGCTGCTGGTGCGGGCTCTGTAATGAGAAAAACTGCCGCACATTGCCATACACATCCAGCGCGGCAGACCTTTGCGCGGGCTCGGGTGTGATCATCAAGTTATGGCCGAGTAGCTCTTGCCGCGCAGTGGTCAGTGGCTGCAAATACGCCATGTGCTGCGCAATATCGACGGCAGGTGCGTAGTCGTAATGCGTTTCGTGGGTGATCTGCAGCTTCATCACGCCCCCAGGCTCTGGCCCACGGCTTGAGCGTGGGTGAAATAGGTGACGCTGATGTCTTCGGACACTTGAATGGCCGCATCGCCACAGTCCAGCAGCAATTGGCGCAAATTGCCAAACTGGGCTTGCAGGCCGGGCTCGCACAGTGGCTCCAGTTGCCACAGGCTGGGGTTGGGTACGTTGGTCGACATCAGACTCAGTTGATCAGGCGCAGCCCCGGCCAGGCGCGCCAAGCGCCCGCGCAGCGTGTGCGCCACCCAAGCCAGCGCGCGCGGGTTGTCACGGTCCAGCACCAGCAAGTCGATCAGCGCGGCCAGGTCGCGGCTTTGCTGGTACTGGGCGTGGAAGGTGATCTCGCTGTCAAACAGGTTGATCATGGCCTCAAAGCCCCCGTCTTCATGCACCGAACCCGACTCGAACCCCAGCAATAGCGCAGTCGACAAAAATCGCAGCCGCTCAATGTGGCGGCCCAGGCTCAGCAAGCGCCAGCCGTCGTCGCGGGTCATACGGTCGGTTTGGGCGCCGGTAATGGCGGCCAGACGGTCGCTCGTGGCGCGCAGCGTGTCTTGCGTTTCCAGCCACGAGTAGTCGGCTTCCAATGCAGTTTGTGCGCAGCGGTCTGAGAAAATCGACTCGGTTCGTTGCATCACATTCCAGTGTTCTTGCGACAGCCGCTCGCGCACCGCAGAACCGGCCAGGCGCATAGCCCGCAAGTTATAGCCCACGCTGGTGGCCTGATCGCTGCTGCCCAGGTTGGCGATCAGAGACCGCTCAAACACCCGGCGTGCCTGCGTGGCTGATGGCACACCGGGTAACACCAGCGTGTTGGCCACCGCCATGCGGCTGAGCCAGTCCAAAAGCGGCACGCAGTTTTGGTCTTCGCCATGCAGGCATTCCAGTGTCAGCCGCGCCAAGCGCACCGAGTTTTCCGCGCGCTCGGTGTAGCGGCCCAGCCAAAACAAATTCTCTGCCGCGCGGCTGGTCACCAGCCGTTTGCGTTGCGATAGGGCGGAAGCCGTCAGCGGCGGACGCAGCAGGGTGGTGGTGTCAACACTGCCCTGCGTCATCACCCAAACATCGGCGCTACTACCGCCATGTTGCATGGAGGCGATATCTGCACTGGCGCCCGCCACACGGGCCAAGCCACCGGGCAACACGCGCCAAGACTGCTGCCCGTCGGACACCGCAAACACCCGCAGTATTACTGACTTGGGTGCCAGCTTGCCGGCGCGGGCAGCGTCAGCGACGTCGCTCTCATCATCGTCTGGCGGCTGCCAGGTGGGCATTTGCGATAGTGGCAAATAGGCCTGAATAGTGTGGTCTTCGCTTTGGCGCACGATGCGTCCGGCCCATTCGTCCAGCAAGTTGGGATTCAGGCTGCCGCCCATGACCGCATCAAAATTACCGTGGTGCGCCGATCCGGGATAAGTGGCCTTGATGGCGCAATCTTGTAACTGCGGCAGTACCTCTTCCATAGCCGAGCGCTCGCCGCACCACCAGGTGGGCAGGGCAGGTAGTTGCAGGTCTTCGCCCAATAGATGCCGGCACAGCGCGGGCAAGAAGCCCAGCAGCGCGGGCGATTCCAAAAACGCCGAGCCCGGCGCATTGGCCACCATCACATTGCCAGCGCGGATGGCTTGCAGCAGGCCGGGCACCCCTAAAGCGGAATCAGCGCGTAGTTCCAGTGGGTCCAGAAATTGATCGTCCAGGCGTTTTAGCAAACCATGGACGGGCACCAGGCCGCGCAGAGTTTTCAGGAACAGACGCTGGTCGCGCACCGTCAGGTCGCTGCCTTCTACCAGTGTGATGCCTAGGTAGCGCGCCAGGTAGGCATGTTCAAAATACGTTTCGTTGTAGGGGCCGGGCGTCAGCAATGCAATGTGGGCGTCTTGGCCGGCCGGACTTGCGCGCTTCATGCCGTCCATCAGCGCGCGGTAAGTGCCCGCCAGGCGCTGCACCTGCAGGCTATCAAAAGCCTGCGGAAACAGGCGCGACACAGCCAGCCGGTTTTCCAGCAGATAGCCCAGGCCCGAGGGTGCCTGTGTGCGCTGCGACACCACCCACCAATTGCCGTCTGGGCCGCGGGCCATGTCAAAGGCTGCAATGTGCAGGTGCATGCCGCCCACGGGCTTGACGCCATGCAGGGCACGCAGGTAGCCAGGATGGCCCTGCACCAGAGCCGGGGGTAGCAGGCCCTGTTCTAGTAGTTTTTGCTCTCCGTACACATCGGTCATGACGCCTTCCAGCAGGCGCATGCGCTGGACAACTCCGGTCTCGATCTGCGCCCAGCTTGCGGCCGATACGATCAAGGGGAACAAGTCCAGCGACCAGGGCCGCTGCGGCCCACCCTCGTCGGCGTAGACGTTATAAGTGACACCGTTGTCACGAATCTGACGTGCCAGGCTGGTGGTGCGCTGGCCCAGCGCACCTTGGCCATCCGTTTCAATATTGGAGAAGAATTGGCTCCACGCCGGCGTAATGCCTGCGTAGCCAGCTATCAAATTGGTAGCGGACTCGGAGGGTGCCGTGCCCGTAGACGTGCGACCGCGCAGCTCATCGAAATGGCCCAAGCCAGCCGCTGGGGATGCCAGCGCCAAGGCAAGCGCGGTGCGAACCGCTGGCGGGGTGGGGATAGGGGATTCAGGCACGGAGTTCACTGCACCCAAGTATGCCGTAAAGCCTTTGTCACAAACTCAGGCTACGGCTGACGGTCAGGCCCCCAGCGGCAGCGTATCGATAGCGGCGTAAGCGGTTTTGAGCCACGTTTTAACGCGTTGGCGCTCCAGCATGCCCAAGGCATCGGTGCCCGTGCTGGTATGGGCTGCAGCCCAAAAGCTGGCGTTCTGCCGGTCGATTTTGCGCATGCTGGTTTCGTGTAGCTGGGGCAAAGTGACCACATAGCCGCCCAGGGCTTGGGCTTTCTTCAACGCGTTAGAGGCTTCTAGCTGTGAAAAATCAGAGCCACGCCCCAGATTTTTAACCACGATGTAATTGGGCCCCGCGCCGTAGGTGGCCACCAGCCGGTCTAATAGGTCCACCGAGTCTTTGCCGGCATCGGCCACATGCCAGAAGTTGACCGACACACCCAAGCTGGCCATCAGTGCAACCAAGTCCGAGTCATGAATCCAGCGGGCCAGCGGGGCGGCGGTCTGCGCAGCCAAATCCACAATCACATGGGGTAGGGGGCCCACCAGGGGCGGCTCTTCAAACACGCCAGCAATGTGATCTAGTCCTTCGTAATTGTCTACCACCACCGGGGCCGCATAATCGGCATAAAACCGGGTGAAGGAGGTGTGTGAACGGTCGGTATCAAAGCCGGTAAATGCACGGCCTTTGTCGATGAAATACTGCGCCAGCAAGCGGGCTACGACCGATTTACCCACGCCCCCTTTTTCGCCGCCGATGAAGTTGATGGATGCCATGTTTTTTTTTCCTTGAGTGTTGGACGTAGGTGCAGTGAAAGCAAGTGCCGTGCAAGCTTGCCATAACGACTCTACACTGTGGGGTCTTGAAATTGGAAACATGATGCGCAAATCACTATTTTTATTCGCCAGCGTACTGGCTCTGGCAGGTTTCGCGGTCCAAGCCGATGAGGGGATGTGGACCTATAACCAGTTCCCCTCCAGCAAGGTAGCCGCAGCCTATGGTTTTGCCCCCGATGCCGATTGGCTCAAGCGACTGCAGCTGGCCAGTGTGCGTATTGCTGGTGGCTGTTCTGCATCGGTCGTGTCGCCCAGCGGCCTTGTGATGACCAACCACCACTGCGCTCGCGAGTGCATTCAGAATGTATCGGGCCAGCGTAAAAAAGACTTTAACAAGGACGGTTTCATCGCCCGCAAACCTTCTGAGGAGCCACGCTGCCCGGGCATGGAGATGAACCAACTCACCGCCATCAGCGATGTGACCCAGCTTGTACAAGACGCCACCAAAGGCGCAGCCGCCGAGCGCTTCAGCGACGTGCAGAGAGCAGCCATCGCCGGCATTGAAAAGAGCTGCGCGACGGGAGACGAATGGCGCTGTGAAGTGGTCACGCTCTTCCGTGGTGGCCAGTACAACCTGTACAAATACCGCCGCCTGCAAGATATCCGCCTGGTGTTCGCGCCCGAGGATGCGATTGCCTTCTTTGGTGGTGATCCGGACAACTTCAACTTTCCGCGCTACGACCTGGATGTGAGCTTTTTGCGCATTTATGGTGCTGACGGTAAGCCCTGGAAAACGGATGCCTTTTTGCCCTTTTCAAAAACCAGCGTTAAAGACGGCGAGCTGACCTTTGTGTCCGGCAACCCGGGCGGTACCAGCCGCGGCATGACGCTGTCGCAAGTGCAGGACATGCGCGACAGTGTGCTGCCCAACCGGTTGATGGATCTGTCCCACGCGCGGGGCTGGATGACCGAGTACCAGCAGCGTGGCAAAGAGCAGCTACGCCATTCCAACGATGATTTGTTTGGTGTCGAAAACAGCTTGAAAGCGCAACGTGGCCAACACGAGTCTTTGGGTGATGCAGGCTTTACGGCGCAGCTCACCAAAGACGAAACCGACTTTCGCCGTAAGGTGGTGAACAACCCGCAATGGATGGCTGATTACGGCGATGTGTGGGACAACATCGGCGCGCTCACGCTAAAAGCTAAGCAACAACGCAAGATTTTGCATGCCCTGACGTATACCAACGGTAGCGTGTTGATGGACATTGCCCGAGCGGTGTGGCGTCATCCCGTTGAGGTGCGAAAGCCCAACGGCGAGCGTTTGGTTGAATTTTCCGACGCGCGCCTGCCACAGTTGGCGCAGTCGGTGCTGTCGGATGCTCCCATCTACGACGAGTTGGAGACCGCCAAGATAACGTACGGCCTGACCCAGATGCGCGAAGTGTTGAGCCCTGACCACCCCGTGGTGAAAAAACTGTTGGGCAATAAAAGCCCGCAACAAGTGGCCCGCGCACTGGTGCGCGGCACGCGCTTGCAAGAGTTGAAAACCAACGCCCGGGGCGAGCCTACGGGGGGTCTACGCAAGACGCTGTGGGATGCGGATGCCGCTACAGTCGCCGCATCCAGCGATCCGTTGTTGAAGTTTGTAGCATCCTACGACGCTGAAGCGCGCGCCGCCCGTAAAAAGTTTGAGGAAGAAGTAGAGGGCCCACTGAAGCGCCAGCAGGAGCGACTGGCCCAGGCGCGTTTTGCGGTCTATGGCGATACCAGCTACCCTGACGCCACATTCACACTGCGTTTGTCATACGGACGGGTAGCGGGGTGGGATGAAAATGGCACTGCGGTAGCCCCGTTTACTGACTTTGCGGGAGCCTACAAACGCCACACGGGTGCTGAGCCATTCGCGTTGCCAGCCTCCTGGCTTAAGGCACGTAGCAAGATCAATCTGAATACACCCTTCAATTTCGTGACTAACAACGACATCATTGGCGGTAACTCGGGCAGTCCTATGGTCAACCAAAAGGGCGAAGTGGTGGGGCTGGTATTTGACGGCAACATCCATTCCCTGGGTGGAGAGTTCGGTTTTGACGCCCGGCTGAACCGCACGGTGGCCGTGCATTCGCAGGCGCTGTTGGAGGCGCTGGACAAAATTTACCCGGCTCAGCATATTGCGGCTGAGATCCGTGCCGGGCAGCGCTAGGCCCGCTCTGCTATTGCCGCCGCAAATCTCGCGTGAACGGAAACTCTTTGCTACCCGCCACGTTGATCGTGGCTGGCGGCACATTCATGACGCCAGGGGTGTGGCCCATGGCGACGAAGCGGGACATACGGCGACTCTCCGCCTCAAACGCATTCACGGGGAAGCTCTCATAACTCAAGCCACCGGGGTGGGCCACAAAATACTGGCAGCCACCCAATGAGCGCTTCATCCAGGTGTCCACAATGTCAAAGGTCAGCGGCGCGTGCACACCGATGCTGGGGTGTAGGCTACTCGGTGGGTTCCAGGCCTTGTAGCGCACGCCAGCCACGTATTCACCCACGGTGCCAGTGCTCTGCATGGGGAGGGCTTGGCCATTGCAGGTGATGACATAACGGCTCTCATTCATGCCAGCTACGTGCACTTCCATGCGCTCCAGGCTGGAGTCCACATAGCGCGCAGTGCCGCCGGGCGCACCTTCCTCACCCATCACATGCCAAGGCTCCAGCGCGTTGCGCAGGGTCAGCTCCATACTGGCCACTTGAGCTCTACCCACTACCGGGAAGCGGAACTCGGTGTGTGGCGCGAACCAGGCGGGGTCAAACGCGTAGCCCGCGCTATTCATCTCAATAATCACATCGGCAAAGTCTTGCTGGATGAAAGTGGGCAACATGAAGCGATCATGCAACTCCGTACCCCAACGGCTGGCGGGCGCCTTGTAAGGCGTCTTCCAGAAGCGGGCCACCAGCGCGCGCAACAGCAACTGCTGCACGCTGCTCATGTGCGGGTGCGGTGGCATTTCAAACGCACGCAGCTCCAGCAGCCCCAAGCGGCCGGTGCTGCTGTC
>JANYEE010000125.1 GCA_025363275.1 Burkholderiales bacterium
GCATGGGTCAGCGGCAATTGTGTCGTCGACTTGATGCAGTTGAGTACGATGTTGGAGCGGATGCTGCCGACCCCTTGAATGCGGGTCAGGCGGCGCAGTACCGATTCGGACAATGTATGCAAATCGGCCGCCACGATCTGCAGGATGTAGTCCGACTCGCCGGCCACCGAATAGCACTCCAGCACTTCGGGAAACAGTGCGATCTCACGCTCAAACGCGCGGCCTTCTTCACCGCTGTGGCGGGTGAGGATCACGTAGCTCACCGCCCGCACCGTGAGGCCCAGCGCGGCAGGGTTGAGCAAGGCCACATAGCGGCTGATGATGCCGGCTGACTGCAGGCGCTGCACCCGGCGGCTGACCTGCGAAGCGCTTAGATGAATCTCAGCACCGATTTGCTGGTGGGTGGCTGTGGAGTCGCGCTGCAGTGCAGCAAGCAAACTGATATCGAAGCCATCAAGCAGGAGATCATCGATTTTTTCTAATTTCATGCATAAATTATGCACGTAAGGACGTAGGAAAGCTTGAAATTGCAGCCCCCTTGCAGGCAGTCTTGATCACAATCTAGGATTCACGCACCGTGTGAGCAACGATTTTGAGGAGCATGGCAATGGCGGATCTTTTTGACAATCCCATGGGGCTGATGGGATTTGAGTTTGTGGAATTTGCGTCGCCAGTGGGCGGTGTGATCGAACCGGTGTTCGAACGCATGGGCTTCACGCGGGTGGCCAAGCACCGCTCCAAAGACGTGGTGCTCTACCGCCAAGGCGATATCAATTTCATCGTCAACCGCGAACCCAAAAGTGTGGCCGGTTACTTTGCGGCTGAACATGGGCCGAGTGCTTGTGGTATGGCCTTTCGTGTGAAGGATTCACACCTGGCCTACAAACGCGCCCTGGAGTTGGGCGCCCAACCCGTTGAGCTGCGCCCGGGCCCGATGGAGCTGAACCTGCCCGCGATCAAAGGTATCGGCGGCGCGCCGCTGTATTTGATTGACCGCTATGAAGACGGCAAGTCGATCTACGACATCGACTTTGAATTCATCGAGGGCGTGGACCGCCGCCCGGTGGGCCACGGTCTCAAACTGATCGATCACTTGACGCACAACGTCTACCGCGGCCGCATGGCTTTCTGGGCCGACTATTACGAGCGCCTTTTCAATTTCCGTGAAATCCGGTTCTTTGATATCAAGGGCGAGTACACCGGACTGACCTCCAAAGCGCTGACTGCACCCGATGGCATGATCCGCATTCCCCTGAACGAAGAATCGCGCCAGGGTGGTGGTCAGATCGAAGAGTATTTGATGAAGTTCAACGGCGAAGGCATTCAGCACATTGCCCTGATCTGCGATGACTTGATCGCCACAGTGGATCGCCTGGCGCAAGCGGGCGTACCGTTGATGACTGCACCGCCGAAGTCGTATTACGAGATGCTGGAAGGCCGCTTGCCAGGCCACAGCCAGCCTGTAGATGCATTGCAGAGTCGCGGCATTTTGTTAGATGGCACTACCTCAGCTGAGAAGCCTCGTTTATTGCTACAAATCTTTTCACAAACCCAATTGGGGCCTGTGTTTTTCGAGTTCATTCAGCGCGAAGGCGATGACGGTTTTGGTGAAGGTAACTTCAAGGCACTGTTTGAATCGATGGAGCGGGACCAGATTGAGCGCGGGGCTCTGGAGGTGGCTTGAGTTTGGTGCCCCGCACATCAACCCAGAGGGGCAGTCCGATGGCGCAAGTAGTGGGGTAGCCCGGATACGCGAACAACAGTGCCCCTAAGCACTAACCCTGGACACAGTGACAAAAAGTTTGAGAATCGCAAAAACACAGAGGCAGATATGAAAATCGACC
This sequence comes from Burkholderiales bacterium, assembly GCA_025363275.1. Lineage (GTDB taxonomy): Bacteria > Pseudomonadota > Gammaproteobacteria > Burkholderiales > Burkholderiaceae_C > Allorhodoferax. The sequence goes on from JANYEE010000125.1 coordinate 1,845, forward strand.
GCATTCACCACGTAGCCTACCGCTGCAAAGACGCCAAAGAAACCGTGCTGTGGTACCAGAAGATGCTGAAGATGGACTTCGTGCTGGCCATTGCCGAAGACGTGGTCCCCTCCACCCGCGCGCCCGACCCCTACATGCACATTTTTATGGACGCTGGCATGGGCAATGTGCTGGCGTTTTTTGAGCTGCCCACCCAGCCGCCCATGGGCCGCGATATGAATACTCCGGAGTGGGTACAACATATTGCGTTTCGCGTGAAAGACCGCGCCGAGCTGCTGGAGTTCAAGGCGCACTTGGAGGCCAATGGTGTGGACGTACTGGGCGTGACCGATCACGGCATGTTCCACAGCATCTACTTCTTTGACCCCAACGGCCACCGCCTGGAACTGGCCTGCCCGGACCCAGACGAGACCGCCAAGATTGCCCAGGCCGATGCAGTCAAGTGGGCCATGCTGGAAGAGTGGAGCGTGACCAAGCGCGCACCCAAGCACGCCGCGTTTTTGCACGCCAAAGAGCTAGGGAGCGCGCCGTGAGCGCACGGGTGATGCTGGACGCAACGCACGATCCGGCAACGCAAAGCTGGGTCACATCGGCTAACGCGCATGACTGCGATTTTCCGATTCAAAACCTGCCCTTTGGTCGTTTCCGGCGCAGCCCAACTGAGCCCTGGCAAATCGGTGTGGCGATTGGGGATATGGTTCTGGATCTACACGCAGCCGGGCTGATTGACCACCTGGACATGCACCGCCTCATAGTCATGCCCGTGGCCGCCCGGCGCGATTTGCGCAAGACGCTATGGGAGGGTTTGAAGGCAGGCTCCGCGCTGCAGTCGGTTTGGCAAGCGGCGCTATTGCCGCAAAACGCGGTGGAGCTGGGATTGCCTTGCGAGGTGGGGGACTACACGGACTTCTATACCGGCATCCACCACGCCACCACGGTGGGCAAGCTGTTCCGGCCCGATAACCCGCTGCTGCCCAACTACAAGTGGGTGCCGATTGGCTACCACGGCCGCGCGTCCAGCATCGGCGCTAGCGGCCACAGCGTGCGCCGCCCGTGGGGGCAAACCCTGAAGCCGGGTACCGACGTGCCTGTGCTCACAGCCACCCAGCGGCTGGATTACGAGCTGGAGCTGGCCATCTGGGTGGGGCAGGGCAATGCACTGGGTGAGCCCGTGCCGCTTGAGGACGCGGAAGACCATGTGTGGGGCGTGAGCCTGCTCAACGACTGGAGCGCGCGTGATTTTCAGGCTTGGGAATACCAGCCGCTGGGGCCGTTTCTGGCCAAAAACTTTGCCACCACCACATCGTCCTGGGTGGTGTCGCTGGATGCGCTGGCGCCGTTCCGCGCTCCGTTTACACGGCCCGACGGCGATCCGCAGCCACTGCCTTACCTGGATGGGGCGCACAACCGCGCTGTTGGCGCGTTTGATGTGGTGCTGGAAGTCTGGCTGCAAACGCCTGCAATGGCCGCTGCGGGTAACGCAGGGTATTTACTTTCCAGTTCCAATTTTCTAGACGCCTACTGGACGCTGGCCCAACTGGTGACGCACCACACGGTGAACGGCTGCAATTTGCGCCCTGGGGATGTATTGGGCACCGGCACGCTGTCGGGCCCCGCGCCAGAGCAGGGCGGCTCCCTGCTGGAACTGAGCGCCGGCGGCAAGCAAGCCTTCAGCCTGCCTGGCGGTGAGACACGCACCTTTTTGCAGGATGGCGATACGGTGATTTTGAAAGCCCACGCCCAGCGCGCCGGTGCGCGGCGTATTGGTTTGGGGGAATGCCGCGGCACGGTCGTGCCAGCGCGAACGTTGGCAACTTTGACAAATTTGGAATAGACATGAAGAAATTGGATTCGCAAGAAGCGGGCAAGCTGTTACAAGACCTGCCGAACTGGACATTGGACGCTACTGGCGGCGCCATCAGCCGTGAATATTTGTTGGCCGACTTTGTACAAGCCTTTGGTTTCATGACGCAAATCGCCATCGCTGCTGAGAAATGCAACCACCACCCCGAGTGGCGCAATGTCTACCACCGTGTGCACATCACCTGGACTACGCACGACGCCAATGGCCTCACCGTGAATGACATCGCCATGGCCCAGTTCTGCGACAAAGCTTACGCCAGCTATGTCTGAAAAGATCAAGCACGGCCTGGCTGCCGGGGCGGCGCCCCAGCGTGCCGACTGGACGATAGACCAGGGCTGGAGCCAGTACACCGCAGATGAACACGCAGTGTGGGAGACGCTGTTCAACCGCCAGACCCAACTGTTGCCCGGCCTGGCCTGCGATGCCTTTGTGCACGGCATGCAAAACCTGCCGCTGTCGGCTGACCGTATTCCCGACTTTGTAGAACTATCCCAAGTGCTGCGCCAGCACACCGGCTGGGAGGTCGTGGCCGTGCCAGGGCTGGTGCCCGATGAAGTGTTTTTTGACCACCTGGCCCACCGCCGTTTTCCTGCGGGCAATTTCATTCGCAAGCCGCATGAGCTGGACTACCTGGAAGAGCCCGACGTATTCCACGACGTGTTTGGCCATGTACCCATGCTGATGAACCCGGTGATGGCCGACTTCATTCAGGCCTATGGTCATGCAGGTTTGCGCGCCAAGCAGATCGGGAAGTTGACCGAACTGGCCCGGGTCTACTGGTACACGGTGGAGTTTGGCTTGGTGCGCCAGGCGGAGGGTCTGCGAATTTACGGCGCGGGTATCGCGTCTTCGTTTTCTGAGAGTAGCTTCGCGGTGCAGAGCGATTCGCCCAATCGCATGGGTTTTGAGCTGGAGCGCGTGATGCGCACCCGCTACCGCATTGACGATTTTCAGGAAAGCTACTTCGTCCTGAACGCACTGCAAGACCTGCTGGAGCTGGCGAATATCGAATTCGCCCCGTACTACGCCCGCCTGGACAGTGGCCTCAGCTACCAACCGGGGGATGTGCTGGCAGCCGATACCGTGCTGCATCGGGGCACTGGCAGCTACCACCGCACTAAACTTCAAAAATAGGCGCTCGGGGCGAAATTTCAAGCCGAATCGGCCTGTGGCCCAGGTATTTAATGCCTGTGTAGCTATAAAAAATATAGCATAAGATTTGTGGGCGATGCTAAAAGTGTGGCCAATCTGGCAAAGTCTGCAGGGCCTTCAGGAGTTGTAACCCGGCTTCCTCCAGACTCGTATCGTTTCTGACCTGTAGCAGTTGGCAGCCGGCCGGCATTTTCCAATCGACAGAGCGCTGCACGCGCGCTTCTACCGCAACAGCGTTTTCGCGCTGGCGTGCAATCAGCCGGGCCCGAAGCACCTCAGCGCTGGCGGTAATGTGAAGTACTGTCAGCCCAGGAAATCGCTCGAAGGCCTGCGGGAGATGGGCGCGTGAGCCATTGAGCACAACCCAGTGCGGCTCGTGTTGCTCAGAAAATTCACTATGGCGCACGCCGTAGTGGTGACCATTGGCCTTCCAGTGCAGTGCGAAAGCACCCAGGGAGCACTGTCGCTCGAATGATTCAGCGCTCACACTTTCGTGCTGTTCACCTGTGGCTTGCGGTGCGCGATCAATTACCCTGCGCGCAAAGTGCAACGGTGCGTCGGGTGCCAGCCGGTCCTTGAGCCATGCCAATAGGCTGTCTTTGCCCGCACCTGACGGTCCCAGCGTGTAGAGGAGTCGCGCGGTCATGCGCGCAAACCGAAATGCTGTACCAAGCGAAAGTCTGACCCATACGCAGGTTCTTCAAACAGCGCAAGGCTTTGAAACTGGCTGGTTGGAAGTTGGTGAAAAGTAGCCTCGGCGGCCCGCTGCAAAGCCAGCATTTGGGCTGAATCTAAACCGTTAAGGCTACCAGTCAATGAGCAATGAAACCGGAACTCTTCCATTACATACGGGTAGCCCCAACGTAACAGTAAAGCGTCTTGCGCTGCCGTGAGCGGAGCCTGGCGGCGGCGCTGTAAATCTGCGTCCGATAGCGGCGCGGACAAAGGCGCAAGCTCTTGCACGCAAACGCGCGCAACGCCCTCCAGAAGGTGCACGGCCCCAGAATTCGGTACCAACGCTAAAAAATCATCCAACCGCTGAACCCGCAGCGCTGGCATATCAAACGTCGAAAGCGCACCTGCCAAGTTCTCAATCACCGTACAAAGTTGATTTAAAGACGTTCCTTCTGCCAGTGAAAAAGGTGCCTTGAGCGTGGCATGCCAGCCATAGCGGCGCGGTGCGGCGGTCAGTACAGAAAAGGTCTCCGCCGAGATCCCTGGTAGCAGCGGTTGACGCCGTGCGCGGCCAGTCGCTGCACAGCGGCCTAGCCATTGGCTACCCGTTCGCCACCAGGGGCTGTCAGTGGCTGGCGCGTAATAAATCGCATAGCGGTGTAAGGGTTCAGACATCGTGGTTCACCGTAAGTTTGACGCGGTCACCGGCGAACCAGGTGTTGGCGTATTCAACAGGCAGGCCTGTGAGGTCGATGTTGACACTTTCTACCCTGAGTACCGGGCGATTCAAGGGCTGACGTAAATAGTTGGCTACAGCGGAATCGGGCATTTGCGCGGTGATGCGGCTCTCTTGCCGGGTGTAATCTGTCACACCCGCTGCCGCGAAGGCCGCTGTAATGGAGCCGGTTTGTGCCACCACCGCTTCCAGCCCTTCAAACCGGGGTAACGGAAAGGCGCGTTCACTCACGTGCAGGGGCTGACCTTCGGCTTCACCCAGGATCTCAAGAATTAAAACCTTACTTCGCACAGCGATTTTTAAGGCTGTGGCCTGCGCGTTACTTGCGCGATCGGTGCGGGCGGTCAGTACGCGTAATCCGCCTTTCAGCCCTGCGTGCAGCAGGCTCTGGTGGTGGCGGGTGCGCTTGGTCAGCATCAGGTCGACCGCAAAGTCTTCTACATAGGTGCCGCTGCCCTGTGTGCTGCGCACCAGGCCCTGGTCTGACAGGCTGGCCAGTGAACGCCGGATGGTGTGGCGGTTCACGCCGAATTGCTCGGCCAGGGCGTGCTCGGAGGGCAATCGCTCGCCAGGTGGGTAGGCGCCGTTGCCAATAGCGTCGGCAATCTCGGCCGCAATGCGCGTCCAGAAACTAGTCTTGGGCGCGCGTTCAGCGCCAGGGTCTGAAGTGGTGATGCTTGTCATGAAACCTACATAGCGACTGGATAAGCTGCGGACAGATTTGAGAATTTGTCTAGACAACTTTCAGGGTAACACCGCGATGTTTCACGCATTTGACAACGATGGACCGGGCCAACCGCCACAGCGGGCCGACTGGATGGCGATTCTGTCACGCACGCCTTTGGATTTGCTGGAGGCTGCTCTAGCTCGTCATATGCGTGCCGCGCCACGCTGGTTGCGCCAGCCCGAAACCGGCCTGATGATGGTGCAGGGCCGGGCCGGAGCTACCGGTGAGCGGTTTAACCTTGGGGAGGTGACCGTGACGCGTTGTGCCCTGCGCCTCAGGGCCGCTCCAGATACCGTAACCGACGCGGAGCCAGGCGCACCTGTGACCTCTCCGGTCGGGGTGGCATATGTGTTGGGCCGCTCCCACCGCCAAGCTCGCCTTGCCGCGACTGCCGATGCATTGCTGCAAGACCCTGCACACCGCGATGCCGTTGTTGCGGAGTTGCTTGCGCCCGCGCGAGAGCATCTGAGCAAGCTGCGGTCAGTCCGCCACGCCCGAGCCCAAAGCACCAAGGTAGAGTTCTTTACCGTTGCCCGCGAAGCCGGTGCCCCCGATTCTGATGAGGACAGCGAATGAACCACCGTGATCTATCGGCACTAGGGGCCGGGTTTGGGAACGCAGCGTTAGGCAGTCAAGCCGTTTTCCGAACTGCGCTGGAAGCCCTTTCGCACCCTGGGCGTGTGCTGGAAATTGCCCACGACGCGCAAGCACCAAAGCAGGGACACGCAGCTTCTGCCGCGCTGCTTTTAGCCATGTTGGATGCAGACTCTACGCTGTGGTTGTCACCTACGTTGGCCGCATCGGATGCGGCTTTGTGGCTGCACTTTCATACCGGTTGCGAGATCGTCGAGGATGTGTCGGTAGCGCAGTTTGCATGGATAGGGCAGGGCGATGTCAAGCCCAGCCTGGCAAGCCTTGCACAAGGCTCGGATGCTTCCCCCGATCAATCAGCCACTTGCGTCATTGATTTGGATTCCTTGTCCCAAGCTGCGCGACCGCAACGCGCCTGGCTCCTTCAGGGCCCGGGTATTCAGAGTCAGCAAACCTTAAGTGTGCACGGGCTGGGGGCGGATTTCCTGGTGCAGTGGGCTGCCAACCATGCGGGCTTTCCGCGTGGCGTCGACCTGTTTCTTACCGCGCAGAACCACATAGCCGGACTGCCGCGGACGACGTCGATCACATTGCAAGGAGGGCACTAGCCATGTACGTAGCCGTCAAAGGCGGAGAGACTGCCATCCTTAACAGCTACGCCTTGTTGTTCGAGCAGCGTCGAGGCGACACCACACTTCCCGAGTTGACGGTAGCGCAGATTCAGCAACAGCTCAAACTGGCAGTGGACCGGGTCATGAACGAGGGTTCGGTGTACGACTCTGAGCTGGCAGCATTGGCCATCAAGCAAGCCAGTGGGGACCTGGTGGAGGCGATTTTCCTGTTGCGGGCTTACCGGGCCACACTTCCGCGCCTGGGTACTACGCTGCCGCTGACGACGGAGCGCATGCAGCTCGATAGGCGCGTGTCAGCCACCTTCAAAGACCTGCCCGGCGGTCAGGTACTGGGCCCCACCTACGACTATACCCAGCGCCTGCTCGACTTCACCCTGCTGGCGCAGGGCCAGCCCGAAATACCTGTCACAGCGGACAGGACTGCCCCCATCGCAAACCCGATCGCACCCCGTGTGGTGGACTTGCTAAACCGGGAGGGTCTGATCGAGAGCCGCCCAATTCCACCCGGCGACCCGGCACCTGTGGATCTGACGCGCGAACCTCTACGATTTCCGGCGGCCCGGGCTACGCGTCTGCAAAACCTAGCGCGTGGTGACGAAGGCTTCTTGCTGGCCATGGCCTATTCCACTCAGCGCGGATACGCGCACAGCCACCCTTTTGTGGGTGAAGTGCGAATGGGCAGCATTGCACTTGAGATCGCGCCTGAGGAATTGGGCTTTGCCATCTCGATCGGCGATATTGAAATTACCGAATGTGAAATGGTGAACCAATTTGCGGGTAGCAAAACCCAGCCACCGCAGTTCACCCGGGGCTACGGTCTCGCCTTTGGCCACTGTGAACGCAAAGCCATGGCCATGAGTCTGGTGGACCGCGCATTGCGCGCAGATGAGTTGGGTGAAACCATTGAATCGCCTGCGCAGATGCAGGAGTTTGTACTGTCGCACAGCGACAGCTTGGAGGCCTCTGGCTTCGTACAGCACCTAAAGCTTCCGCACTATGTGGATTTTCAGTCGGAGCTCGAACTGATCCGCAAGATGCGCGCTACACATGAGGTCGCACCATGAACTCAGAAATGGAAACTGTATCCCGTGTCGCTATCGCGGAGTGTCCAGGCACCGACGATGTTCAGCAGAATTTCAACTTCGCCTACCTGGATGAGCGCACCAAGCGCATGATTCGGCGTGCCATCTTGAAGGCTATCGCCATTCCCGGTTATCAAGTACCTTTTGGTTCACGGGAGATGCCTCTGCCCTACGGCTGGGGCACCGGGGGCATCCAGGTGACTGCCTCTGTGATCGGTCCAGACGATATGCTGAAAATCATTGACCAGGGCTCTGACGATACCGTGAATGCGGTCAATATCCGCCGATTCTTTCAACGCACCACTGGCGTTCAAACTACCACTAAAACGGCTGAAGCCACGCTGATCCAAACCCGCCACCGCATCCCTGAAATCCCGCTGGCCGAAGGGCAGGTCTTGGTCTACCAGGTGCCCGTGCCCGAGCCCATGCAGCGCCTGGAGCCGCGCGAGACCGAAACGCGCACCTTGCACGGCCTAGCGGAATATGGCCTCATGCACGTCAAGCTGTATGAAGACATTGCCCACTACGGCCATATTGCTACCACCTACGACTACCCCGTTTTGGTCAATGGCCGCTACATCATGTCGCCGTCGCCTATACCGAAGTTTGATAACCCGAAGATGCACATGAACCCGGCCTTACAACTCTTTGGTGCAGGCCGCGAGAAGCGTATTTATGCCGTGCCGCCTTACACCGCAGTGGAAAGCCTGGGTTTTGAAGACCACCCGTTCGAGGTGCAAAAGTGGGACGCAGCCTGCAGCCTGTGTGGCGCGACCGATAGCTTCCTGGATGAAGTCATCACCGACGACGCCGGTACCCGCATGCACGTGTGCTCGGATTCTGACTATTGCCAAACACGTCAAAGTGATGCAGAGCCAGCCCAGGCCCCAGGGGGTGCGCCATGAACGTCACTGTTCGACAGGCGACCACCGCCGATTTGGCAGGTGTACTGGCACTGTATGCCCAACCCGATCTGGACGATGGCAAAGTGCTGTCAGAGGCACAGGCACGTCAGATATTTGCACAATTTGCGCAGTACCCCAACTACCGCTTGTTTGTAGCGTTGGACGGACATACAGCGGTTGGTACGTTCGCCCTTCTGGTCATGCACAACCTGGCACACCGCGGTATGCCATCGGCCATTGCCGAGGACGTGGTGGTGGCCGAATCACGGCAGGGGCAGGGCATCGGCCGTCACATGATGGCCTACGCGGTAGAGCAGGCCCGCCTTGCGGGTTGTTACAAGCTTGCGCTGTCGTCCAACCGCAAGCGCAAAGATGCCCACGCCTTCTATGAATCGCTGGGTTTTGCTCAGCATGGCCTTAGTTTTGTGATCGAAATCTGACATGACCCACGAACCCACTCCCCTGCTGCAAGTGCGCGGTGTCTGTAAAAGTTATGGTGGGCGCGTTGCTTTGCAAGATGTGTCGTTTGATCTGTGGCCCGGCGAAGTGCTGGCCGTCGTGGGTGAATCCGGTTCGGGTAAATCCACTTTGCTCAATGCTATTGCGGCACGCAGCAAACCCGATGCCGGTAGCGTGCAGTTCCTCACACGCGATGCAGGTTTACAAGAGGTGTTTTTGATGACCGAGGCACAGCAGCGCCTCCTGGCGCGCACCGACTGGGGCTTTGTGCACCAGAACGCTGCTGATGGTCTGCGCATGGATGTGTCCGCCGGTGCCAATGTGGGTGAACGTCTGATGGGCCTGGGCGAACGCCACTACGGCCGCCTGCGCACCACCGCCAGCGAATGGCTGGAGCGTGTAGAGATCGACGTCACACGCATAGACGACACGCCCCGCACTTTCTCGGGCGGTATGCGCCAGCGATTGCAGATTGCCCGCAATTTAGTCACTGAGCCGCGCTTGATTTTCATGGACGAGCCAACTTCGGGTCTGGACGTCTCGGTCCAAGCGCGCCTGCTGGACATGTTGCGCCAGCTCACCCGGACGATGCAACTTGCCGCTGTCATCGTAACGCATGACCTGGCCGTGGCGCGTTTGTTAGCCCACCGCATGGTGGTGATGCAGCGTGGCTGCGTTGTGGAAACCGGGCTGACCGACCAGGTACTGGACGACCCGCAGCACTCCTACACCCAACTTCTTGTTTCTTCGGTACTACAACCATGAACACACCAATGCTTGAAATGGCCGGAGTCGCTAAAAACTTCACGTTGCACAACCAGTCTGGTATGCAGCTCCAAGTCATGTCTGATGCCTCCTTTAGCGTGCTTGCCGGTGAGTGTGTGGTGTTGGATGGTCCCTCTGGTATGGGCAAGAGCACTTTGCTAAAAATGATTTACGCCAACTACCTTGCCAGTGCTGGTCGCATTACCGTGACCCCGCCTCGGGGCATTCCCGTCGAGGTGACACAGGCCAGTCCGCGCGCGCTGGTGCAACTGCGTAAAGACACCATCGGATATGTGAGTCAGTTCTTGCGCGTCATTCCGCGGGTGCCCGCCCTGGATGTGGTGGCCGCGGACTTAATTGACGATGGTCTTGGGGCTCAATCTGCACGAGAAGAAGCACGAGAGTGGCTCACTCGGCTGCGCATTCCCGAGCGTCTTTGGTCTCTGCCGCCGGCTACATTCTCAGGTGGAGAGCAGCAGCGCATCAATATTGCCCGCAACATGATTAAGCCTCGGCCATTGCTGCTGCTGGACGAGCCCACAGCTTCGCTGGACGCGGCTAACACCCAGACGGTGATCGAGCTCATACGCGAAGCTACTTCCCGTGGGGTTGCCGTGTTGGGTATTTTTCATGATGCCCATGTGGGCCGGGCAGTGGCCTCGCGCCGCATCGATGTGACCCACTTCAGGACACGCGCATGAACTCTGTATTGACTTTCAAGAATGCCAATCTGGTGCTCACGGACGCCGTGGTGCTGGGATGCCTGTCAGCACAACACGGGTTCATCACAAGCGTAGATAGCCACAACACGGCGGTTGCAGACGCTCTGGATTTGGAGGGCGACTATCTACTTCCCGGCCTGGTAGAAATGCACACCGATAATTTTGAGCGCCACCTGATGCCCAGGCCCAAGGTACATTGGGCCGAACTACCCGCACTGGTCGCCCACGATGCAGAAGTGGCTGCTGCAGGTATCACCACGGTGTTTGACGCGCTAGGCGTGGGCGAAGCTGACACGGAAAGCCTGCGGGGCAGCGCGTGGAGCAGTGTCCTCAATACGCTGGATATGTGCAGTGCACAGGGCCTGTTGCGGGCGGACCACCACATCCATGCGCGATGTGAGCTGCCTGCACCCAACACGATCGAGCTATTTGAGCCCTTTCAGGGACATCCACGCTTGTCACTGATTTCACTTATGGACCACACGCCGGGTCAGCGCCAGTGGGAAGATATTGAGCAGGCGCGCACGTACTACACCGGTAAAAAGGGCTGGACCCAGGACAAGTTTGAACGCCAAGTGGCCCAGGCGCATGTGCTGCAGGCACAGTACGCCCAACCGCACCGCAAATATTTTGTGGACTATTGCAAACAGCACAACATTGCCCTGGCTAGCCATGACGACACTACCGTGGCCCATGTGCAACAAGCGCATGCCGAAGGGGCCAGCATGTCGGAGTTTCCGACCACGGTGGCAGCGGCACAAGAGGCGCGCTTTCGGGGCTTGCGCACGGTGATGGGCGGGCCCAACGTTGTACGGGGCGGCTCGCACTCAGGCAACGTGGCGGCTGCGGAATTGGGGCGCTTGGGGTTGCTTGACATTCTGTCGTCAGACTACGTGCCAGGCAGCATGCTCAGCGGTGCCATGCGCCTGGTGCAAGACGGCATCATGACGCTGCCACAAGCGGTGGCTACTGTGACGCGTACCCCGGCGCTAGCCACCGGACTCGCCGACCGGGGTGCCTTGCAGACGGGCCTGCGCGCCGATTTGATTCAAGTCCACTTGGCCCGTTTGTCGGACGGTACAGAGCATGCCGTGGTTCGTGCGGTGTGGCGCGAGGGTCGCCGCGTGCTTTAGCTTTCCGTCGCTGTAGTGCGGAGTGGTCACACAAACTTCCTACAAGTTTCATCAAAGCGTCACTCAGCGCAACGAGACTGCAAAGCTGTCTAGACAAATTTCGGAGCACAGATGGAAATAGCACTGCGTGTTCATAAGCTTCACAAGCACTTTGCCAATGGCAAGCATGCTTTGAACGATATCAATCTCACCGTTCACAAGGGCGAGATGGTGGCCTTGATTGGTGCATCGGGTTCTGGCAAATCCACGCTGATGCGTCACATGGCCGGCCTGATTGCAGCTGATGGCGAAAGCGAATCACTGATTGAAATCGACGGAAATTGTGTGCAGCAGGGTGGTCGGGTGCATGGGGGTATTCGCCGGGTGCGAGCCGAGGTCGGGTTTGTGTTTCAGCAGTTCAATCTGGTAGACCGCTTGCCGGTATTGGTCAATGTGCTGGTGGGGCAGTTGCACCAGATGCCATGGTGGCGCAGCCTGTTTCGGCTTTTTAATGCGCAGGAGCGGGCCCATGCCATGGATGCTTTGCAGCGCGTGGGTATTGCTGAATGCCATGCCCAGCGCGCCTCAACTTTGTCGGGAGGGCAACAGCAGCGTGCCGCAATAGCCCGCACGTTGGTGCAAGGTGCCAAGGTGGTACTTGCCGATGAGCCGATTGCGTCATTAGATCCCGAGTCGTCACGCAAGGTCATGGAGATCCTGGCCCGGATCAACCGTGAAGACCAAACCACGGTGATTGTGTCCTTGCACCAGGTAGACATGGCCTTGAAATATTGCGCCCGTGTAGTGGCGCTGTACGAAGGCCGTGTGGTGTTTGATGGACCCTCCGGCTCTTTGTCGCCCGCGCTACTACGGGAGCTCTATGGTGTGCACGCTGACGAAATTCTGGCGGACTCAGCACGTACCGTATTTGAGCCAGTGGCCACACCTCCATCTTTTTTGTCGCCATCTCCCGCATGGTCTGTGTCTTCAGCACAGCCCGCTTGACCCCCCATTCCATTAACACTTAGGAGTTTTCATGCTGCGCAAAATTCTGGCCACTTCGGCTACAGCCTTGGCTTTAACAGCCGGTAGCAACAGCGTCCTGGCCCAAGACATTAACTTCGGAATCATTTCTACCGAGGCGACGCAAAACCTGAAACAAGACTGGGAGCCGCTGATTGCCGATATGAAGAAGCAAACTGGTTTTAATGTGACCGCTTTTTTCGCACCTGATTACGCTGGGATTATTGAGGGTATGCGATTCAACAAAGTGCAGGTCGCATGGCTCGGCAATAAATCGGCCATGGAAGCGGTGGACCGCGCCAACGGCGAGATTTTTGCGCAGATGGTGAATGCCGACGGTACCCAGGGGTACTACTCGCACCTGATAGTGAACGCTGACAGCCCTTACAACAACCTAGACGACATTATCAAAAATGGCAAGAACTTGAGCTTTGGTAATGGCGATCCAAATTCCACATCAGGCTTCCTGGTGCCTGGCTACTATGTGTTTGCTGCCAACAAGATTGATGCCAAGACCCACTTCAAGGTCACGCGTTCGGCCAATCATGAAACCAATGCTCTGGCGGTAGCCAACAGGCAGGTCGACGTTGCTACCAACAACAGTGAAAACCTGGACAAGATCAAAGAGCGCTACCCGGAAAAGTTCAAGAGTATCAAGATCGTGTGGACATCGCCGCTCATTCCTTTGGATCCTTTGGTGATGCGTAAAGACTTGTCTGAAGCGGACAAGACCAAGCTTAAAAACTTCTTCTACAACTACGGCAAGACAGATACGCGGGAAAAAGAAGTACTGATGAAAATCTCAAAGCTCTCTGGTTTCAAAGAGTCCAACAACCGCCAGTTGTTGCCAATCCGTCAGCTAGACCTCTTCAGCCAGCGGAACAAGGCAGAAGCTGATACCGTCATGAGCGACGCTGATAAGAAGACTCGCTTGACCGATATCGATGTCAAGCTTGCGGCACTGAAGTGAACGCGACGCGCCAGGCTGAGCTATGACACCGACTTTGACCAACTCGCCCGGCGCATCACACAGCTTGGGTACTGGCGCAATCTCGTCCCGGTTGCAACCTAGCGTCCTGGTTCAGCGCAGCTGGGCGTGGTACTTTGCCTGGGGCGTAGTGTTGGTGCTGCTGGTGGCTTCGTGGAAAGGGGCCGATATGCGCCCGTTGGATCTGATCCGCGACTCGGGCAACATGGCCACCTATGCGGCCGAGTTTTTTCCGCCAGATTTCGGCCAGTGGCGCATGTTCGTGCAAGAGATGGTAGTCACCTTGCAAATCGCGTTATGGGGTACTGCATTGGCGGTAGTTACTGCTGTACCAATGGCTTTGCTGGCTTCGGCTAACCTGGTACCGTGGTGGGTGTACCAGCCGATGCGCCGCGTGATGGATGCTACGCGCGCCATCAACGAGATGGTGTTTGCGATGTTGTTCGTAGTGGCCGTGGGGCTGGGGCCATTTGCCGGAGTGCTGGCCTTGTGGATACACACCAGTGGCGTGCTGGCCAAACTATTCTCAGAGGCGGTAGAGGCTATAGACCCGCAGCCCGTGGAGGGCATCCGATCCACAGGCGCCAGCGCTTTGCACGAAATTATTTATGGCGTCATACCGCAGGTTATGCCCCTGTGGATTTCATTCACGCTCTACCGCTTTGAGAGTAATGTGCGCTCCGCTTCAGTGGTGGGAATGGTGGGTGCCGGTGGCATCGGCGTTGTGCTGTGGGAAATCATTCGCGGGTTTCAATATGCACAAACCGGGGCTGTGATGATCATCATCATTGTCACGGTCAGCGTCATTGATCTTGTATCGGCACGTATCCGGAAAGTACTGGTTTAGAGAGAACAGCGCCATGCCCCTCAGCTGCACCGACATCATTGCCATTTTTGAAAAGCGGGCCACCACACAGTATGGCTCTGAGGCTGTAAGCCAAATGGAGCATGCCCTGCAATGCGCGCAACTGGCCGAGCTGGCGGGCGAAACCGAAGAGACCATCGTTGCAGCACTTTTGCACGATTTGGGGCACCTGATTGCTGCTGAAAGCGCAGGCATGACCGATCACGCGCAAGACCGTGATGACCTACACCAGTACATGGCACTTCCTTTTTTGCGAGGGACCGTGCCCGACGCCGTGCTGGAGCCGATTCGCCTTCACGTCGATGCGAAACGCTACCTGTGTAGCGTCGAGTCCACTTACTGGGCGAGCCTTTCAGATGCCTCCAAACACAGTTTGTCTCTGCAGGGTGGCCCTTTTACCGAAACCCAGCTGGAGGCCTTTATGGCTCAACCGTATGCTGAGGAAGCAGTGCGGCTGCGCAGGTACGATGATTTGGCCAAAGTAGCGCAAAAGCAAACCCCGGATTTGGCGTACTTTGCCCAAAAGCTGCACAACGTAAGCTTGTAGCCTGTGGGGTGGCTTTTTAGAGTCAAATCTGCCGGAGGCCCAATCAAAACCTGTCTGAGTAGCTACTGAATTCATAGCAACTGCTAGTTGCTGGACCGGGCTTCAACAACCGGAACCAATTCACTCCTGCGCAGACACATTGCTTACCCCGATGCCCGCCACGGGCGTGGTGCGCTGGCTGACCTAGGTGGCGCCCTGGGCGTGGTGGTCATTCAGGGTGCGCATGGTTTCGCCAAGGCAGGTAATGCTGGCTTGGAAGGTAGCATCTCGGCTTGCTTGCTTTGGCCCCCAAACCCCAGCTTAGCATTGCCGTAGGGCCATTCTGCGGACAGCACGGCGCTGTCTGGGGTGGATGGTCCCAAACCTGGGGAAGGGCTGGGGGTAGTCTGAACGAACCGTTGTGTTGAGTAATTTAGGCAGTTTCCAAAGCCTGGTCAAAGCTGGCCAGAGGCATAGGTTTGCCAAACAGGTAGCCCTGGTAAGCATCACAGCCTTGGGCGGCCAGGAAGTCGCGCTGCTGGGCCGTCTCTACGCCTTCGGCAATCACGTTCAGGCCGAGGCTGTGGCCCAGAGCGATCACAGTGCGGGCGATGGCGGCATCGTTCGGGTCGGTCATCAAATCCCGCACAAAGGACTGGTCGATCTTCAATTGGTCTAGTGGCAAGCGTTTGAGGTAGCTCAGTGAAGAGTAGCCGGTGCCAAAGTCGTCTAGCGAGAAGCCAACGCCTTGTGCCTTAAGCGCCGTCATCTTGGCGATGGTGTCCTCAACGTCTTTGACCAACATACTTTCGGTCAATTCGAGTTTTAAGCGGCGCGGGTTTGCGCCCGTGTATTGAATCAGATCCAGCACATAGGACACAAAATCCTGCTGGCGAAACTGTCGTGCACTAACGTTAACCGCCAATGTCAAGTGTTGCGTAGCAGGGTTCTTGGCCCACGCGGTAAGCTGATGACAAGCGGTTTCCAGCACCCAATTCCCCAGCGGCAAGATGAGGCTGGTGTCTTCTGCCAGAGGAATAAATTCATTGGGTGGCACCATGCCGCGGGTAGGGTGCGGCCAACGCAATAAAACCTCGGCCCCAGTCGTCCGGTTATCGCCACTGATCTGGGGCTGAAAATACAGCACAAACTGGCCTTGCGCGATGCCTTGTCGAATGTCCGACTCCAGCGCAACGCGGGCGGTCACCACGGATTGCATGGAAGGATCGAAGAACTGCATGGCATTGCGTCCCATGGCTTTGGCCTGGTACATGGCCAAGTCCGCTTGCTTGAGCAGGTCATCAATCGTGGCCTCAAAGCCTCGAAAGTGGGTGATGCCAATGCTGGGCGTGATCTGGTATTCGAGACCCGCTAAGCGGTAAGGCTCGCCTACACCTGTCAAAATCTTTCCGCCTACGATTTCGGCCTGGGAAACAGCATCCAGAATGTCGGTGCTCAGCTCTTTGAGCATCACCACAAATTCATCACCGCCCAGCCGCGCGACGGTATCCCCCTCGCGCATGCATTTCTTCAAGCGCTGGCCGACTTGCTGCAGCAGCAAATCTCCCATATCGTGGCCCAAGGTGTCGTTCAGGGTCTTGAAATTGTCCAGGTCGATGAACTGCAGGGCACCGATGCGCCCAGAGCGATTGCTCTCTGCCATCGCCAGGCGCAATCTATCCAGCAGCATGCGTCGGTTGGGCAGGCCAGTGAGCGGGTCGTAAAACGCCAGCTTGTTAATCTCTTCTTCAGTGGCTTTCATCTGCGTGACGTCGGTCAGGCTGTTGATGTAATGGCTGACTGAACCATCGTCCGCACGCACGGCGGTCATGGTGCACTGGGATGGAAAAATTCCCCCGTCTCTGCGACGATTCCAGATCTCTCCACGCCACGCACTTGTTTTTCGCACGGTGTTAATCATGTCCTCGTAAAACGCGGGCTCATGGCGCCCGGAGTCCAGGAAGCTCAGCGTTTTTCCGATCACCTCTTCTTCGGTGTAACCCGTAATGTCGGTAAAGGCTTGGTTAATGCGCAGGACGTGCTCGTTGACATCCGTGATGGCCATGCCGAGCTGTGAGTTGAAGGCCGTGGCGGATACCCGCAAATCAGTCTCGGCCTGCTTGCGCTGGGTGATGTCGCGCGCCAGTACGATAAACGCAGCGTCGTCTTGGGCTCCACCTTGTTTACGACTGACCGAGATTTCGTACCACCTACGCCCAGCCGGCTGGTCCAGAAAAAGCTCTTGTCCTTCCGAATGCCCACTCTCATCGGCTTGGCGCAGTGCGGTCAATAAGGCGAGCGCAGCCTCAGCGGGCAACACATGGGTGGCGTTGTGGTGCAGAAAGAATTCGGGAGGCGGGTAGTTGGCCGCAGCGCGGGGGGCTCGATATTCGTAAAACGTACCGTCCAGCCCGACTTCCAGAATCAAGTCGGGGATTGCATCCAGCGTGGCCTGTAGCTTGGCTTGCGATGCCGCCATACCACGCGTTTTATCGACAACCAGGGCTTCTTGTCCGGCGCGATTCTGGTTCAACTCCACAAATAGCTTTGCAGCGTAGGCCAGCAGCAAGCTGAGCAAGATCGCAACGATTGATTTGGCAGCGAAATTGCCACTCGAGCCCCAGCCCGCAATTGGAGCGACTGACAAAGTCCAGGTTCCATTGGGCAGACTCACGTTGTACTCGATGGGGTTGTCGAGTGGCTCTTGCGTGGATGCTGCGATGACTTGCTTCTTTTGCGTATTAGGGTGGATACGCCAAAGTTCATAGTGAAGCCCACTGGATTGGAGTTGTTCCAACTGAGCGCCTGACAGAGCCTGGGGGAAACGAATGACAACCGAGATGAGCCCCCAAAATTGGCCTCGTCCATCACTGCCATCCAGGAAGATGGGCAGTCTGCCAACAATGCCCAGACCGCCCTGTATCAGATCCAAGGGACCTGCCAGCGTGAGCTGTCCACTGTCACGTGCCTTCCGTGCTTCTGGGCCTTGCTTGGCGTCATTGAGTTGGTCAAAGCCAATCGCGCGTTCATTACCCGCCAACGGCGCCACATAGCGCACAATCCCACCAGGAGACAAGGCCAAGCTTGAGATACCTGGATAGAGCGGAAGCATCTCGGAGGCCAGGCCCTCGAAATCAGTGACTTGTCCTTTGCCTTGGCGCACGATGGCCGCAATGGCGTAGGTGGCTGACAATGCGCGCTCGATGGAGACCTGAATGGCATTGGCGTGGTTACTGGCCAGTTCAGCGTAATGCAGTCTCTCGGCCTGCACGGAGCGTTGCTCCAGCTTCCAGACGACCAATGACATGGCCAGTAACGCGATCAGAAAAACGCCAGCAGCAACCGTCAGCGGCTTGCGGGAGTGAATCGCAAACGTGGCGTCCGGTTGCGGCATGAGGCGACTCTCCTAGTTCTTGTTAGATGTCCGCCGCATTATTACGCCATTCATGCTGATTGCCACCAACATTCTCTATACGCTTGGAGAGCAGTAACCCAGCGCAATCTGCAGATCTGTCAAAAGTACAGCGCAGCACCCACTTCATAGTGGTTACCGTTGATAGACAAGCCATCGTGGGTTAGGGTTTCATTCACCGTCCGGATACTGACACCGAACTGTGCGCCCGATTTCGCGTTAGTCGGCCCGAAGAGGTACTGCGCCTCTGCTACGCTGGCGATAGAGCCGGAATAGGTGCCGTTGACACTCCACGCGGCTGCAACACCGGTGCCCTTAAGTTCTCCGGTTGTCTTGCGTACCCCAGCACCAAGACGCATACTTTCCGTGATAGCCACAAAGGCCATCAGCTCAATGGGGACCGCCGTGAAAGTGAGACTACCGTTGTATCCCATGGGGTCGCTTACGTGATAGCCCAGCGAACCTTGCAGACTCAGTCTGTCCATCAGCCGGTACTCCATTCCGGCACGCAGTTGAGTGCCACCGCCTGCCTTGATCGAATACGGTGTTAATTTGTTGGTGCCGTCTGTCACGATGTTGCCTGCAGTGATGGTTTCACCACCATCTGCAATGCCGGCTCCCGCGATGAAGCGCCAGTTGGACTGCGCCTGTGCCCAAGAGCTGCCGACCATCAAGACGGCAAGCACAAGCGGTTGAATGAAAAGTTGCGATGCGCACTTTTTGCGTACCTGAATGGTCATATTTACTCCCTGAAATTTGGCAGCATTTTATGGGGCGAATGGCTGCGTTTGGCAGCAGGCAGAGTCTAAAAATCTCGGAACCAAAAAAAAGCCGACATCAGCCGGCTTTTGCTTTTGAGCCTGTTAGAGCTTATTTCATATCGACACCATAAAAAGTGTGTCGCCCAAAAGGACTAAGTTTGAAATCAATGACTTCCTTGCGCACGGGGGCCAATTGCACTGCATGAGCAATCGTGAACCATGGCGCTTGCTCTTTAAATATGACCTGGGCTTTTTCATACAGCTTGGTGCGCTCGGCCGAGTTGGAAATCACGGTCGCCTTTTGTACCAAGTCCTCAAACGGCTTGTAGCAGAACTTGGCTACGTTGGATCCATTGGTCTTGGCCGAATTGCAGCCCAGCAGGTTATTTAAGAAGTTGTCTGGGTCGCCGTTGTCACCCGTCCAACCCATCATGCCCATTTGGTGCTCACCGTTTTGCATGCGCTTGCGGTACTCACCCCACTCAAAGCTCTTGATCTCAGCCTTCACACCAATCTTGGCCAGATCGGCTTGCATGAGTTCGGCAATGCGTTTTGCATTGGGGTTGTAGGGACGCGACACCGGCATAGCCCACAGATCGGTGGTGAAGCCATCAGGATAGCCAGCAGCGGCCAGAGCTTTCTTTGCGGCCACCGGGTCGTAGGCCTCGTCCTTAATGGCCTTGTTGTAGGACCACTGTGTAGGCGGAATAGGGTTGGTGGCAGCAACGCCCGTACTCAAGTAGACCGCTGAGACGATGGCCTTCTTGTCGATGGCCATATTGATGGCTTTACGTACGCGCACATCGTCAAAGGGTTTCTTGGTGGTGTTGTACGCCAGATAACCGATATTGAGCCCAGCTTGCTCCAACATCACCACGTTGGGGTCTTTGCGCATGGCGTCCAGGTCAGCAGGGTTGGGATAGGGCATGACATGGCACTCACCCTTTTGGAGCTTGGCCCAGCGCACCGATGGGTCTGGCGTGATTGCAAAAATCAAGTCGTCGATCTTGGCTTTGCCGCCGTAGTATGCAGGGAATGCCTTGAAGCGCACCAGGGCATCCTTTTGATATTGCACCATTTGGAAAGGGCCCGAGCCAATTGGATCCTGATCCAGCTTCTCGGGAGTACCTGCCTTCAGCATCGCAATCGCGTATTCCTTGGACTGAACGCCTGCGTACTCCATGGCGAGATTCGACAAGAAAGGGGCCGCTGGCTGATTCAGGGTGATCTTGACGGTGTACTCGTCCACCTTGTCCACAGACTTGAGCAACTTGGGCATGCCCATGTCGTCGAAGTACGAGTGGTTGCTGCTGGTGACCTTAAAGTAAGGATCGTTTGTTTTCCACTGGCGCTCAATGCTGAAAATAAAATCGTCGGCATTGAAATCGCGTGTGGGTTTGAAGGTCTTATTGGTGTGAAATTTCACGCCCTTGCGCAGAAAAAAAGTGTATTCGGTCTCGTCTTTGGAAATCGTCCAGCGCTCAGCCAAGCCAGGCACCACCTTGGTTCCGCCACGCTCGAAATCCACTATACGGCTATAAATTTGTGAGTTCACATCGAACGAGGTGCCCGTAGTGTTGATACCTGGGTAGAAATTTTCGGGACTTCCCTCTGAACAGTACACCAAGGTCTTGGCAGCCACGGGCGACAGGGCCAACAACACAGGCAGCGCCAGGGAACATAGCCAAGTTGGCTTGAAGCCTCCCAGTCGTGCATGTTGGGGCGCGCCGCTTGTGGCGGCAGGGCGGGTTTGGATCATGAGCAAACTCCTAAAAAATGATCCTACATATTACGCGATGGAGGCTAGCCGCTCGGCTTCGAAACAAGCAATCTTCCGGCCAAGCACCGTTAGCAGCGGCGGGCGCTCACTGCGGCACTGGTGTGTAGCGTGTGGACAGCGCGTCGAAAAAACGCAACCCACAGGGGGGTTCAGCGGCGATGGTAGTTCACCCTTAAGAACCACACGCTGAGTCGCATTGCCATGCCCGGCCAGACCCGGTGTAGAGCCCAGCAAGGCCTGGGTGTACGGATGTAGGGGTTGGGCGAATAAAGCTTCCTTGGGTCCATGCTCGACGGTGTGCCCCAGGTACATCACCATCACATCGTGGGCGATGTGGCGCACCACGCCCAGATCGTGGGAGATAAATAAATACGCCAGACCGCGGTCGCGTTGCAAGTCCGCCAGCAAATTCAATACCTGCGCTTGAATCGATACATCCAGTGCCGACACAGGTTCATCCGCCACGACCAGTGAGGGATTCAACATCAGCGCCCGCGCAATGGCAATACGTTGGCGCTGACCGCCAGAAAACATATGCGGGTAGCGGTCGTAATGCTCAGGTCGCAGGCCCACCAGGGCCAGCATGGCGCGCGCCTGCTCGGTACGTTGGACGCGCGTCAATGTGGTATTGATTTCCAATGGTGCTTCCAGAATCTGACCGATGCGTTTACGTGGGTTCAGGGAGCCATAGGGATTCTGAAACACCAGTTGTACTTTCTGGCGCAGCAGTCGTTTGTCATGGGCATTCGAAGTGATGGCGTTCACAGCGCCGATTTGCAGCTCACCACTGGTGGGTGATTCAATCAAAGACACCATGCGGGCTAGCGTTGACTTGCCACAACCGGACTCGCCCACGATGGCCAACGTCTTACCTGCAGCAATGGAAAAGGAAACGCCGCTGACGGCTTGCAAAGCACCGGGCTTGCGCAGGAAGCCATTGCTAATGGTGTAGACCTGACGCAGGTCGCGCGCTGTGACGACGGTAGTGTCGCTGGTTGCGGGTTGATGGGTGCTCATAGGCTGGCCTTCACATGGGAGGCGGTAATCACGCGCTCAGAAATCGGGAAATGGCAGCGCACCGCGCCCTCCAGCCAGGGGCGCAAAGCCGGGCGCTTGTCGCAAGTGCCTTCCACAGCCACACTGCAACGGGGTGAGAACAGGCAGCCCTTGGGCCGGTCATACAGGCCCGGGACCATGCCGGGAATCGTGGTCAGGCGAGTCTGGCCGTCGCTGCGCTCGGGCATAGCGGACATCAGCGCGTCGGTATACGGATGCTGGGGTGAGATAAACAGGTCTTGCGCCGCGCGTTGCTCCATCACCTGACCGGCATACATGACCGCCACGTTGCGCGCCATTTCGCTGACTACGCCCATGTTGTGGGTGATCAGCACAAGAGCCATGCCGCGGTCTTTTTGCAGACTGCGCAACAGGTCAAGAATCTGTGCCTGGATGGTGACGTCTAGGGCCGTGGTGGGCTCATCCGCAATAAGCAGCTTGGGGTTGCAGGCAATCGCCATCGCGATCATCACGCGCTGGCTCATACCACCCGATAACTGGTGCGGGTAGACGTTTAAGCGGCTCTCGGGTGCGGGAATCCCCACTTGCTCTAGCAGCTCGATCGAGCGTTTGCGCGCCGCCTTTTTGTCCATACCCAGATGCAGCCTCAAAGTCTCTGCCAGTTGGAAACCTACTGTGAAACATGGGTTGAGGCTGGTGGTGGGGTCCTGGAAGATCATCGACAGGTCTTTGCCGGTGAGTTTGCGGCGTTCGCGTGGCGAGAGGGCCAGCAAATCGTGTCCGTCAAAGCGCAGCTTGTCCGCCCGTACGACGCCCGGAAAAGCCACTAAGCCCATGAGCGCCATCATGGTGACGCTCTTGCCCGAGCCGGATTCGCCCACGATACCCAATACGTCACCGCTGTCGACCGACAGGCTCACGCCATCGACCGCATGCATGGTGCCGTTGTGCGATGGAAACTCCACCGACAGATTTTCTATTTCAAGCAATGCCATAGTGTAACTGTCGTGGGTTTATCGCTTGAGCTTGGGGTCCAGCGCATCGCGCAGCCCATCGCCCAACAAATTAAAGGCTAATACCGTAATCAGAATCGCCAGACCGGGAAAGGTCACGACCCACCAGGCACGCAATACAAACTCGCGTGCGTCGGCCAGCATGGTGCCCCATTCGGGTGACGGTGGTTGTGCACCCAAGCCCAAAAATCCGAGGGCCGCAGCGTCCAAAATCGCGGTCGAGATGCCCAACGATGCCTGCACGATCAAGGGCGCGGTGCAATTGGGTAGCACTTCGCTGACCATGACGCGCCAGTGCCCAGCGCCACCCATGCGCGCCGCGGTCACGTAATCCCGTGAAGTCTCCGCAATCACCGCCGCCCGGGTGATGCGCACGTAGTGCGGTAGCACCACGATGGACACCGCCAACATGGCGTTCAACATACCAGGCCCGAGGATAGCGACCACCACAATGGCAAGCAGCAAGCTGGGCAGCGTCAAGATGATGTCCATCGCGCGCATGACGGCGATTTCGAAAATACCGCGGAAGTAACC
>JANYEE010000176.1 GCA_025363275.1 Burkholderiales bacterium
CGCACCACAATCTGGTCTAACACGCCGCGGGTGTAGGCGCCCTGGGCACGAATCCAGGTCTGCACCTCGGGGGCCTTGACGTTCTCCATGTAACGGTAGGGGTCCTTGACCACGACACCGTGCAGGGTGTCTTGCACCGTGCCCACCGGGGCCACGGGCTGCAAAGCCGGGGCCGCAAGGGCCGATACCGCGCAGGCAGCCCAAGCTGCTGCGCCCACAACAAAACGGAAATTACGCATGTTTCACCTCTGTAGATGGAATGCCCTGATTGAATTGCATCGTGTGCAATGGCCGCAGGCAAGACCCCGCACTGTACTGGAAGCCGGGCGAGGACTTTCGCCAAGGCGGCTTGGCTTCGGCTATTGGCCCTCAGCTGGACGGTGAGCTACCGGCACGCGCAGGTCATCCAGGTAGTCCTGCGCGATCTGAATGCTGGAGCTCACGCCCACGTGGCTTGACTTCTTTTGAAGCCATTGGGCCGCACACGTGCGTCCTAGGTCGTGCAATTCGTGGATCAACTTGGAATCGGTCGCTGACTTGGTAGACGCCGAGTAGCCATTCAGGGCCTCTCCGCCATCAATGCGGTGCATCAGCACGTCCTTGTAGCGGGCCGGATCCAGCTTGCCTTCGGCCAGCAGCCGCTTCACAAAATCAATTGCCCGCATCTCCGCGATCAGCGCCGAGTTGAACGTGATCTCATTGAGCCGATCCATGATGTCGCCCGCCGAGGTGGGCAGCTTGGCCCGCTTCAAGGGGTTGATTTGCACCAGCACAATGTCGCGGCTGACGCATTGGTAGATCAGCGGATGAATGGCAGGGTTGCCCGCGTAGCCGCCATCCCAATAGTGCTCACCTTCAATCTCTACCGCCTGAAACACCGTGGGCAGGCAGGCCGACGCCATCACGGCTTTGGCGGTGAGGCGTTTGCCAGAAAACACCTCGGCCTTGCCGGTGGACACCGCGGTGGCCACCACAAACACTTTGACCTGCTTGAAGGCGGCCAGGCGCTCAAAGTCGATCAGCTTCTCCAGCAATTTCTTGAGGGGGTTGATATCCAGCGGATTGCTTTGGTAGGGCGAAACCGTTTTGGACCAAAAGCTGGTCATGGCGTCCGTCATCATCTGGCTGGCCGATGGCTCACCCGATAGCGCACCCAAGCCCCCAAACAGCAAGTCCAGCGGCCCGCGCTGGGCTTGCGATAGCGATGCGGTGAGCGCACCGAGATCAATCACGCCTTCCCAAAAAGCCTTGAGGGATTCACGGGCGGACTCGCGCATGGCGACAGGATCCTTGCCGGAAGCCTGGGCCAATCCGTGGGCCAGCGCCACCGCGTTCATGGCACCCGCGCTGGTCCCGCTCATGCCTTCGATGGACATGCGCCCATCTTCCAGCAGCTTGTCCAAAACACCCCAGGTGAATGCGCCGTGTGAGCCACCCCCCTGCAAAGCAAGATTGATGGCTCGGTGGGAGGGAGTGGGTTTGAACGTATCGTGATAAGGGTCTGTGCTCATTGAACAAGCCTAACCAGTTTGACCTCAATCTGCTACCGATGAAAATGAAAGCCATGCACCTGTCCACCCACGAACGGACGATGACCGCCTTGATGACGCCCGACATGGCCAACTGTGCTGGTAACGTGCACGGCGGCACCATGCTCAAATTTTTGGACCCGGTGACCTACGCCTATACCAGCCGCTACGGGGGGGAGCTAGTGACGTTCTTGGCATCCGTCAATGACATGGGCAAGTCGTCCATGGAGATCGGCATCAAGGTGATTGCCGAAAACATCCAGACCGAGGAACTGCGCCACGCCAATAGCTTTAGGCTTGTAGGATGCCCACCCGCAGTGGCGCGCCCACGTTAGCGCGAACGCACTGAAGGGCGGGCGTCGTATAAGCCCAAACGTACTGCGCTATTTGGAAGGTACGCGAATGATCCAACGCGTGTTTGCTCGCCACTGACACGCAGCAGCGGGTTGCCGCTTCGCGGCGCATGCTGCATGCTGGACAGCGCCGACGTTCAAACTGCACTTTCAGCGACTGCTTTGGAGCGCCACAAAAGTCGGCTTTGGGCCTAATCCAGGCCGTTAAATCGCAGTCATCCGCTATAAAATAGATAGCTACTTAGGCAATAAAAACCTGGGCTACAGCACGATTAGACTCAAAATTTGCCGCTCCTCGGGCTTTCAGGCTGCTTTCGACCACACACAAGCACCTCTCAGGAATTACGTCCCTCTTGAATGTGTCTAACTCCAGGGCCGACAGCGTGACAAATCTCCACTCGCCCCAATAAAAAAACCGCCCGAGGGCGGTTTTCACTTCACAGCACAGGCTTGCTTCAGGACACGCCGTTGGCCTTGAACCACGCCAGCGCGCGCTTGAAGCCGTCCTCAGCATCGTCCTTGCGGTAGCTGGGGCGGTAGTCCGCATGGAAGGCGTGGGGCGCCGTGCGGTAGACCACAAATTCGGACGCCTTGGCGGCCTTGTTGCCTTTGGCGCCGGCGTCTGCCAGGGCGTCTTTCATCTGGTTGACGGTGGTCAGCGGGATGCCCGCGTCTTCGCCGCCATACAGGCCCAGCATCGGGGCGTTCAAGCTCGCGGCCAAGTCCACGGGGTGCTTGGGTGTGAGCGCGCTGGATGCGCCCACCAGGCGGCCATACCACGCCACGCCCGCTTTCACGGCCTTGCTGTGCGCCGCATACAGCCAGGTGATGCGCCCGCCCCAGCAAAAGCCGGTGACCGCCACCTTTTTGGTATTGCCGCCGTTTTTGCCCGCCCACTGCACCGCAGCGTCCAGGTCGGCCATCACTTGCGCATCGGGCACCTTGGACACCACCTCGGCCATCAGTTTGGCGATTTCTTTGTAGCCCTTGGCGTCGCCCTGGCGGGCGTACAAATCAGGGGCGATGGCCAGGTAGCCGGCCTTGGCAAAGCGGCGGCAGGTGTCGGCAATGTACTCATGCACGCCAAAGATTTCTTGCACCACCAACACAATGGGCAGATTCTTTTTGCCTGCGGGTGCGGCGTAGAAAAACGGCACGGGATAGTTCTCCACCTCAAACACGGGCGTACCAGTCACCAACCCAGTGTCAGGCGTTTTGATAGCGGTCTGCGCCATGATGGGCATGGCTGTTGCGGCGTAGCCCACGCCCACCGCCACCTTCAGGGCGGTGCGTCGGTCAGTACCGTTTTCGGTAGTTTTGCCGGGCAAGAGGGAATCGAAATCACTTTCTATCACTGGGTGCATTGGTTACTCCGTTGTTAAATCAGCCTCGTATTAAAAGGTTTCCCAATCGTCATCGCCTCCGGCAGGGGTATTTTTTTGGGATGTTTTGGGAGTGACTTGCGCGACTGTCCCAGCGGTCTGGCCCTTGACAGGGCTTGCCGGTTTGGCCGTGGGTTTGGCGGCGGTTGCCCGAGCGGCCGCGCCCTTGGGCACACCATCCGCGCGGCGGTCCGATCCGGCAAAAGGCTTGGGCGTGGGCGAGCGCACAGCTGCGCGCGACGGCATACCCAAGCCATCCCCACCGTGGACCTTGAACACTGACACGGCACGCTTCATGTTGTCTGCCTGCTCGCGCAAGCTCTCGGCGGCAGCGGCGCTCTCTTCCACCAGCGCCGCGTTTTGTTGGGTCATCTGGTCCAGATTACTGATGGCTGAATTGACGCCAGAGATGCCCGCACTCTGCACGGTGGCCGCGTCGGTGATCTCACGAATCACATCGGCCACCCGCGTTACTGATTGCACAATATCGGTCATGGTGGTACCGGCCTCTGTCACCAAGCGCGTACCCGATTCCACCTTATCCACCGAGGTTCCAATCAGCGTTTTGATTTCGCGTGCGGCCTCTGCACTGCGACCCGCCAAACTGCGCACCTCGCTGGCCACCACCGCAAAGCCACGGCCCTGCTCACCCGCGCGGGCGGCTTCCACCGCCGCGTTCAGCGCCAGGATGTTGGTCTGAAAGGCGATGCCATCAATCACGCTAATGATGTCCGAAATCTTTTTGCTACTGGCATCAATCTCTTGCATGGTGGTCACCACTTGGCTCACCACCGCGCCGCCACGCTGCGCCACTATGGACGCGTTGGATGCCAGAGCCGTAGCCTGGCGCGCGCTGTCGGCGCTGTTTTGCACCGTAGCGGTGAGTGAGTCCATGCTAGAGGCGGTAGCCTGTAGGTTGCTGGAGGTTTGCTCGGTGCGCTGCGCCAAATCGTTATTGCCAGTGGCAATCTCGGCGCTGGCGATGGCGATGTTATCGGTGCTGCTGCGCACTTGAGAAACCATAGTGCTAAGCGATGCATTCATGGCATTGAGGGATTTCAAAAGCTGTCCGAACTCATCTTCGCGCGTCGTTGAAATATCGGAGCTCAAATCCCCCAGGGCAATGCGCGCGGCCAGTTCATTGGCCTGACCCAGTGGCTCCCGGATAGACCGGACTAACCAAGCCGTGGCAAAGAAAATCGCAGTCACGATGACCGCCAAGCTAACCAAAATACCCATGGTGTTGGTCTGGCGGAGCGCTTCAGTTTCAGCCTGCACCTGCCCAACGCGCTCTTTTTGCATCTTGACAAATTCGCGCTGGGCCGACTGGTAGCTCTCCATTGTGGGTAGGTACTGGCCAGTCATCATCTTCAGCGCCTCTTCTTCATTGCCCTCAGTCTTCACCTTACGGGCCTTGTCGCGCAGCTCAATCACCGACTTGCGCAACTCCCCAATTTTCTTCATCTGCGTTCGGTCGGCATCTGTCTGTTGCATTCCATCCATCTTCTTTTGCAACTCGGAGATTTGGGTGCTGGTAGCGGTAACCGCGTCCTTGAATGCGTCCGATGCGTTGGAACCTGGCGTGATGATGATGGCTTGGTTACGAACCGCATTGGTTTGAGTCAACCCGGCCCATTCGGTAGATATTTGCGCCAGCTCCACTGCGTTCATCTGCGCCGTTCGCCCCTCTGCCAAGATTGCGGCACTGCGCATTAGCCCTATCACGGCCACTGCACAGATCGACAGAATAACGAGGGAAATGAATATCCAGAGTTTGGATGCGATGTGTAGACGAGCGAAGCGCATAGTGTCTCTCCGGTTAAGCCACGGCATGGCGGCGTTATTTCTTGCCTCCAGTTGCGAGTATCACAAAACTAGTGCGCTTTGTCCCAATTTTCGCCAACCCCCACTTCGGCAAGCAAAGGCACGCTCAGGTCGGCCACGCCCGCCATCAAGCGCGGTATTGCTTCTTTGAGCCAGCCCACCTCATCTAGCGGCACCTCAAACACCAGCTCATCGTGCACCTGCATGATCATTTTGGTTGCTTTGTGCTCTGCGTCTAGCACCTGCTGCACGGCGTTCATGCTGAGCTTGATCAGGTCGGCTGCGGTGCCCTGCATGGGCGCGTTGATGGCCGCGCGCTCCAGGCCGGCCAGCTGCGCGCCCTTGGCGGTTTGAATGCCCGCGAGCTGCAGGCGCCGGCCAAATACGGTTTCCACGTAGCCTTGTTTGCGGGCCAGTCCGCGCGTGGTTTCCATGTAGGCCTTCACGCCAGGGTAGCGATCAAAGTAACGGGCGATGTAGTTTTTAGCCGCGGTGTTGTCGATACCCAAGTTGCGCGCCAGGCCGTAAGCGCTCATGCCGTAAATCAGGCCGAAATTGATCACTTTGGCGTAGCGCCGCTGCTCGGAGGCTACTTCCTCCACCGGCACACCAAACACTTCGGCTGCAGTGGCGCGGTGCACGTCAATGCCATCATGGAAAGCCTTCAGCAAGGCCGTATCGCCGCTGATGTGGGCCATGATGCGCAGCTCGATTTGGCTGTAATCAGCGCTGGCAATCACGCAGCCCGCTGGCGCGACAAAGGCCTCGCGCACACGACGTCCCTCCGGCGTGCGGATAGGAATGTTTTGCAGGTTGGGGTCGTTGCTGGAGAGCCGCCCGGTAATCGCCACAGCCTGCGCATAGTGGGTGTGCACGCGGCCCGTGCGCGGCAGGGCCAATTGCGCCAGCTTATCGGTGTAGGTGCCCTTGAGCTTGGCCAGGCCGCGGTGCTCGAGCAGCTTGGCGGGCAGCGGGAAGTCTTCGGCCAGTTTTTCTAGCACTTCTTCATCGGTGCTGCGTGCGCCCGTAGCGGTCTTTTTGACGACCGGCATGCCTAGTTTGTCAAAGAAGATTTCACCCAACTGCTTGGGGCTGCTCAGGTTAAAAGGCTGGCCTGCAATCTCATACGCCTCGGTTTCCAGTTGCAGTATGCGTTGGCCGATTTCGTGGCTTTGCTTGGCCAGCTTGGGCGCATCAATCAGCACGCCAGTGCGCTCAATGCGGTACAGGGTTTCGCTGCTGGCGATCTCCAATTCGTAGATGAACCTTAGCTTGTCATTGGCTTGTAGTTGTGGCCACAGCACCCGGTGCACGTCCAGCGTCTGGTCCGAGTCTTCGCACGAATACTCGGCAGCCTTGGCAATGTCCACCTGATCAAAGGAAATCTGGTTGGCACCCTTGCCGCACAGGTCTTCAAACGTAATGCCGCTGCGCCCCACATGGCGCTCGGCCAGGCTACTCAGTCCGTGGGGCATGTGCGCCTCCAGCACGTAGCTTTGCAGCATGGTGTCGTGGGCGTACCCCTGCACTTGCACGCCGTGGTTGGCAAACACGTGGCGATCGTATTTGACGTGCTGGCCCAACTTGGGGGCTGCGGGGTTCTCCAGCCACGGCTTGAGCTTGTCCAGCACGGTGCTGCGGTCTAACTGCTCCGGGGCATCGGGGTAACGGTGGGCGAGCGGGATATAGGCCGCCTTGCCCGGCTCCACGCTGAACGAGATACCTACGATTTCAGCGCGCATTTCGTCCAGCGACGTGGTTTCGGTGTCCAGCGCCACCAGGTCGGCCGCCTGCAAGCGGGCCAGCCAGATATCGAAGGCTTCCCAGCTCAGGATGGTCTCGTAAGCCGCATTCGGCACGCGCGGGGCCTTGGGGGCTGGTGCAGTGCTGGCGTCGTCAAACAGGCCCGGTTCGGTGGCAATGGGGTCGGATCCACGCAGCGAAGCGGAGCTGGCTCTGGCCCCTTTTCCAGCCGGCACGGTATCGCCCTGCCCATCCAGAGCTTTCGCCAAGCCTTTGAAGCCGTATTTTGTATAAAAATCGGCCAGGGCCCGCGTATCTTGTGTTCCTACAGCTATTGAATCCATAGCAGGCAGTGTGGGTAACCAGTCCTGCAAATCGCAGTCCGTCTTGATCGTGAGTAGGGACCGACCGGTCGGCAGCCAGCCCAGTGCACCACGCAGGTTCTCGCCCACCACGCCCTTGATGGCGGCGGCGTTGTCCACTACGCCCTGCAATGATCCGTACTCCTGTAGCCACTTCACTGCAGTCTTGGGTCCCACCTTGGGCACGCCTGGCACGTTGTCCACGGTGTCGCCCACCAGAGTCTGGTAGTCCAGCATCAGGCTGGCCGGCACGCCAAACTCTTCTTGCACCCCGGCCACATCGCGGCGCTTGCCGTTCATGGTGTCGATGATGGTGATGTGTTTATTGACCAATTGCGCCAAGTCCTTGTCGCCACTGCTGACCACCACTTCAATGCCCTGGTTGGCCGCTACCACCGCCAGCGTGCCAATCACGTCATCGGCCTCCACGCCCGGCACATCCAGCACCGTCCAGCCGAGGTGGCGTACCACCTCGTGAATGGGCGCAATCTGGGTGCGCAGGTCATCCGGCATGGGGGAGCGGTTGGCTTTGTACTCAGGGTAGATGGCGTCCCGAAACGTCGGGCCTTTGGCATCAAACACGCAGGCCACGTAGTCAGCGGGCACTTCCTTACGCAAGCTTTGCATCATGTTGATCATGATGCGGATCGCACCAGTCTTTTGCACGGTGCCGTCGGGCAGCGTGGTGCTCATGGTCTCTCCACCGGCAAAAAAGGCACGGTAAAGGTAGCTGGATCCGTCTACCAGCAGCAGGGTTTTCTTGGTTTCGGTCATGGGGGGCATTTTGCACTGTGCTTTTGGTGGGTAATCGCTCCGCTCAGACCGGGGTATGCGCTCTGCTCTGTGTCCCCCGCCCGCTGCGCGGGCTCCTCCTTGACCTGCGCAGAACGCACATCCCGGCCTGAGCTGCGGTGGCTTGACCACAAACTGGCCGCAACGCGTGACTCCACGCCTGGAGCGGGTGGGCATGGCACTCAGCGCAGCGGCATCAAGGAGGAGCCCACGGCCTAAGCCGTGGCGGGGGACAGCCGCGGAGCTGAGTGCCATGCCCGCCCACGATCGCCAACTAAATGATCACGAGGCCGGTTCATACCAAGCCCCACCAACGCAAGGGATTACCAAGCGTCGGCCCTACAATTCAAACATGGCGGTCTACACAGAGGTCTCGTTCGACGAGGCCAACACTTTCCTTCAATCCCTCGAACTAGGCAACCTGCAGCATCTGCAGGGCTGCTCGGGCGGTATTGAGAACACCAACTACTTTGTCACCACCGATGCATCGGCCCTGGTGCTCACTTTGTTTGAGCGGCTGACCGCTGAACAACTGCCTTTTTACCTGCGGCTAATGAAGCACCTGGCCTTTCACGGCATTCCGGTGCCAGACCCAGCGTCTAACGCTGATGGTGATGTGGTGCACAGCCTAAACGGTAAACCCGCGGCAGTGGTGAACCGGCTGATGGGCAAAAGCGAACTGGCCCCCACCGCCGTACATTGCGAGCGCGTAGGTGCCATGCTGGCGCGCATGCACCTAGCCGGGCGCAACTTTGACCTGCGCCAACCCAACTTGCGTGGCCTGGCTTGGTGGAACGAAACCGCGCCCGTCGTCCTGCCGTATTTGACGCCGGCCCAAGCCACCCTGCTGCGATCCGAGCTGGCTTACCAAAACCATGTGGCAGCCAAGGCCGCTTTTGGCGCGCTGCCACGCGGCCCGATCCACGGTGATTTGTTCCGCGACAACGTGATGTTTGACAGTACCGATGGCGCTGGACCCAAGTTAACAGGCTTCTTCGACTTCTATTTCGCGGGTGTTGACGCCTGGCTGTTTGACATTGCTGTGTGCTTGAACGACTGGTGCATCGATTTGCCTACCGGCGCCATGGATGTAGAGCGTAGCCGCGCATTTATGGACGCTTATGCCGACGTGCGCGCCCTGCAATCCCACGAGCGTGAGCTGCTGCCCGCGCTGGTGCGGGCCGGAGCGCTGCGCTTTTGGATATCTCGCCTGTGGGATTTGCACTTGCCGCGCGAGGCCTCCATGCTGCAAGCCCACGACCCCACCCACTTTGAGCGCGTTTTGCGCCAGCGCGTGGCCCATCCGCTGACCCTGGACTGCCTGCAAGGCCAAGCCGCATGAAGCTCAATTCAGTTCCTTCCCGCCAAGGTGCGCAGTGGGTACGCATGGGCGTACGGACATTCTTTCGTCAGCCCTTGGCGCTGTCGGGTTTGTTCTTCATGTTTCTGGCGCTGGCCTCCATCCTGAGCCTGATTCCCATCATTGGGAACCTTATTGCTCTGGTGTTGCTTCCGGGCATCACTGCCGGATTTATGGCCGCATCGCGTGAGGCGCGTGATGGACGCTTCCCCATGCCCTGGATGCTGATCACTGCGTTTCGGCAAAACAAGGCATCACTGCAGGCCATATTGACCCTGGGCGTGATGTACGCCGTGGCCATTGTGCTGGCGATGGGTGCATCGGCGCTGGTGGATGGCGGACAGTTTGCCCGCATCTACTTGCTGGGCGGCAATCTCACGGTAGATTTGGTGAAAGACGACAGTTTTTTGTTGGCAGCGCTAGTGGCTACGGCCTTGTACACCCCGATTTCCCTGCTGTTTTGGCATGCCCCCGCGCTGGTGCACTGGCACGGTGTAGCCCCAGTTAAAAGCGTGTTCTTTAGTTTCATGGCCTGCCGCCAAAATTTAGGGGCATTCTTCATTTACGGTATGGCCTGGATCGGGCTGTCCATGGCCACCGGCATGGTGGTGGCCATGGTCGGTAGTGTGTTGGGCGATGCAGACACGGTCGGTGCCATCATGGTGCCCACGATGATGCTCATTGCCGCCATGTTTTTCACGTCGCAGTATTTCACTTTCGTTGACAGTTTCGATATCCCAACCGGAGAAACACCATGACCCAGCACCATTTGCAAGGCCGCACCGACAAGGAAGTGACCTGGTTTCAGCGCCGCGATTTTTTGCAAGCTGCAGCGGCCTGGACCGCATGGGGCGGCGCAGCCACCGTGCAAGCCCAGTCGCGCAGCAATGTAGTGCAACTGGTGGGAGACGCCACAGTCAATGGCGGGCGCCTGCTACCCCAACAAACCATCCAGACGGGCGATCAAATCGCCACGGGCCCCAACTCGACGCTGATCTTCACCATAGGCAGCTCTGCATTTCATGTACGGCAAAACTCATTTTTAGCCGTGGAACGTGGAGCGACGCTCACTGCCGTCAGTCTGCTGCGACTGCTCAACGGGGCCGTGGTCAGCGTTTGGGGGCGGGGCAATAGCCGCCAGATCATCACGCCCACACTGACTGCTGGCATTCGCGGTACGGGTGTGTACACCGAAATTTTTGCTGACCAAGGAGGCCGCAGCTACTTTTGCAACTGCTACGGCACGGTAGATATAAGCGCTGGCGCCAATCGCACCACCAGCCAGGCCCAGTACCACCAGTCGTATTGGGGCGAGGTCAGCCCCAAGGACGGCAGCAGTTTGACGCCGGCCAAAGCTATTAACCACACCGATGAAGAACTGGAATACCTGGCCCGCCTGGTTGAACAACGTACTGCTTGGCAAATATCGGGCAAAAAAGGTAACAAAGACGGCAGCGGTAACACCTACTAAGCCGCCGGATAAGCGTCACACCGCTGTCACCCAGGGTTCTTAAGCTGGTGGGCCTTACAAGTAGCTCACGATGAAAAAAAACCGCCCCTGGTTTACCCCTGTTGCCTCCCCTGGCGCACTGCGTCCGGTGCAATTGATTTTGGCCACCACGGCGGCCCTGTGGATGGGATCCGTGTCAGCGCCGCTGCCCAACGCGACTACCCGCCAGAGCACACTGTTAGCTGGCGACGCGCATGCCCCGCGCAACACTGTCACGCTGAGTCCGCGCAAAGCCTAAGACTTTCAGGGTCACTGCGCTGCGGGTGACAATAGTGGGCTGGAAAATCGCATGGGAGAAAGTTTTGAAGCATCAGCGCAGTGTTATCTGGAACACATTACTTGCAGCGGGCCTTACCGCAACAGCCACCGGAGCCGCCTGGGCCCAAGACGCGGGCGGCATGGGTGGCGATGCTCCCCAAAAAGCACCGGGCAGTAAGCTCGAACGCGTAGAGATCATGGGCAAGCAGGGCGACAATGACCTGCGCCGCCGCGCCCAGATTGCCAAGCAGGTGTATGGCCGCGAGGAGCTGGATAAATATGGCGACAACAATGTGGCCGATGTATTAAAACGCCTGCCCGGCGTGACCATGCAAGGTAATTCGCCGCGCATGCGTGGCCTGGGCTCCGGCTACACGCTGGTGCTGCTCAACGGCGACCCGGCGCCCCCTGGCTTTGCGCTGGACCAGTTGGACCCCGCGCAAGTCGAACGCATTGAAGTGACCAAGGGCCCAACCGCCAACCAGAGCGCTCAGGCTGTGGCTGGTGCCATCAATATCATTTTGAAAGAGGCGCCCAAAAGCTCGCAACGCGATTTACGCATCGGCATGGGCTACAGCGTCGATCGGCCCACGGTGTCGGGTAGTTTTACGGTTGGCGAGAAATGGGGTGGGCTTTCTTTGTCTTTGCCGATTTCCGTCTTTGAATGGCGCAATCAAAATGAGGCGACAGTGCTGCGCAATGCGCCCGGTCTGGACGGCCAGCCCGCGCGCTCGGACCAGCGCGAAACCCAGTTCAACTTTGGCCACGGCTTTAATCTGGGGCCGCGTCTGAACTGGAAAATCAGTGACGATGAAACCCTGACGTGGCAGTCCTTTTTGCAAAAAGGCCAATGGAATAACCGCTCCAGCTATGTGCGGCAAACTCTGCAAGGGCAGCCCAGCTTTGACGACGACGGCGCCTACAAAGGCGGCTGGCAAAACGCGCGCAGCAACGCACAGTGGGTCAACCATTTCACCAGCGTAGACCGTATTGAACTCAAAGCAGGTTTCTCCTCGTCCATGGGCGCGTTTGACGGACAGACTTATCGGCAAGACACCGTACAACGCAGCATCTTGGCCGATAACGCCGACCTGAGCGTGACGCAGGCTGGCAATTACAGCCACCTGATCAACGACGCGCACAGCCTGACCTTGGGCTGGGATCTGGAATGGCGCCAGCGCGACGAAAAACGCACCGTGACCGAGAAGGGCGTGCCGCAAACTACAGAGTTTGAGGGCCAACCCTTTGGCGCGCGCATTGAGCGTACCGCCCTGTACCTGCAAGACGAGTGGGAGATCAGCAAGCAGTGGTCCACCTACCTGGGCGTGCGCGGCGAGCGCATTGCCACGCGCAGCCAGGGCAATGCGGCCAGCTTAAGCAATACCAGCACCGTGGTCACGCCGATGTGGCACCTGAACTACAAGCTGGACCCTGCGGGCAAGGACATCATCCGCGGCAGTATTACGCGCAGCTACAAGGCACCCGAGCTGGGCTCGCTGTTGGCGCGCCCGTCTCTAAGCAGCCTGTTCCCCGACACCACCAAGCCCAACACCGAGCTGTCACCCGACCGCATCGGCAACCCCGAGCTACTGCCCGAGCTGGCCACCGGCCTGGACCTGGCCTACGAGAAGTATCTAAGCGGCGGTGGCATGGTCAGCATCGGCGTGTTTTACCGCCAAGTGAACGATCTGATGCGCAGCATCACATCTCTGCAAACCGTGAGCTACGCTACTGCGCCGCGCTGGGTGTCGCAGCCAGTGAACTTCTCCAAAGCGCAAACCGCCGGCTTGGAGCTGGAAGTCAAAGGCCGCGTGGGCGAATTAGCCCCTAGTTTGTTTGACCCCAAGCTGCCTTTGAGCGTGCGCGGATCATTGAACTACTACCAATCACGCGTAGACGCCCTGCCCGGCCCCAACAACCGCCTGGACGGCCAGCAACCCTGGTCCGGCAACGTTGGGGTGGACTACCGCTTTAGCAGCGTGCCCATGACCATGGGCGGCAGCCTGGCATTTACGCCTGGCTACAGCACCCAGCAATCCTTGAGCCAAAGCCTGGACCAGGGCCGCAGCCGTAGTGTGGATATGTTTGCCCAGTGGGTGTTCAGCCGCAAGGTGTCGATGCGCGTATCGGCCAATAACCTGTTCCCGGCGGAGAACGAATCGCTGGCGCTGGCGGGTGGCAATTCCAGCATTTACACCAGTCGTATGGGGCGTACGAGCTTCAATGCGGGGGTGGAGATCAAGCTTTAGGCTTGCTACGGCTTTGTCAGTGGCCCAGGCAGTAAATACCTGGCACTACCAGCCTCCTAGCCTTTGCCAATCACCCCGCAAAGATAAACCGCACCGCGCCCAGCCCCAACGCAAACAAATACCCATACGCAAAGCGGTCGATGCGAATGCGGTCCTGGCCGCGACGCTCCCGCCAGGCGCCCAAAGCCGACATCAACCACCCGGACGCAACGGGCGTGACCAGCGTATTGGTGATGCGCCAGGGCGCAGGTACAAAGTTGTGCTGAAACACCAACAAACTCAACCCCCCGGCCATCGCTCCAAACAAGGTATAGCCCAGTGCGGCCAGGTAGGGATTGGCCGGTTTGCGCAAAGGCTTGGCCCAGGCATGCAGTCCGGCTTCGGTAAGCGCTTGCAGTAGCACCTGAAAAAAGAATTCGCCAAAAATCTCGAAGAAAATTTCAAGCACGGATGGACTCCTACAGGCTGTACTCGCGCTCTACCCTGGCGATGCGGGTGGTGAAGGCGCTATACCACCGCTGGTGGCCCAGGGCTTGGGCTTGCAGATGTTCGGCATGGGATTTCCAGGCGCGGATGGACGCCAAATCGGCCCAATACGACACGGTGATACCAACATCCTCGCGCGCGGACTCCATGCCCAGATACCCCGGCTGAGCCTGCGCCAGCGCCACCATGCGTTCTGACATCGCCGCATAACCCGCATCGCCCGGCGTGCGCAGGCTGGTGAAGATCACGGCGTAGTACGGGGGCGCGGGGGTTTTGGCAATCGGATTCAAGTGGGGCTCACGATGTTGAGATCAGAATTTCTATCCGGGCACAGGAGTCAGTTTGGCCACCGACAGCGCTAGCCACTTGGTGCCGTGGCGCGGGAAATTGATTTGCGCACGCGCATCATCACCCGCACCTTCGAGCGTTAGCACAATGCCTTCACCAAACTTGGCGTGGAACACTTTCTGTTTGAGCGTCAAACCATGCCCCAAATCCTCTTTTCGGGCGATTTTTGAGTCTAATGCGCCTGGGGCCCAGGCAGAACCTGCCTGTGTAGCTCCTGATTTCATAGCGTAGTCATTATTCCAACTCCGTCCCATGGTGCTCGCTGGCATGGCGGGGCGCGGTGGCGTAAGCCACTTGAGCGCCTCCTCGGGCAGCTCATCAAAAAAGCGGCTCTTCATGTTGTAGCGCGTTTGGCCGTGCAACATGCGGGTCTGCGAATGGCTCAGGTACAGGCGTTTGCGCGCTCGGGTAATAGCCACATACATCAGGCGGCGCTCTTCCTCCAGGCCTTCGCGGTCGCTCATGGAGTTTTCGTGCGGGAACAGGCCCTCCTCCATGCCGGTGATGAACACACAGTCAAACTCCAGTCCTTTGGCAGAGTGCACGGTCATCAATTGAACCGCATCCTGCCCGGCCTGGGCCATGTTGTCACCGGCCTCCAGAGCCGCGTGGGTCAAAAAGGCGACCAGCGGGGACAGGGTTTCGCCGGTGTCACCAAACGGCGCATCGGCTGCGTTCTCGGCGGGCGGCTGCGCATCGGCAGATTCGCCATCCAGACCTTGGCTAACCGGACTTTGTGTGAGCAGGCGCGAGGTGTTCAGCGCTGGCAGCAGCGCCGCCGCGTCGCGGCCAAAGCCTTCCTGCATCACAAAGCTCTCGGCTGCGTTCACCAGCTCTTCCAAGTTTTCGACGCGGTCCTCGCCCTCGCGGTCGGCCCGGTAGTGTTCAATCAAGCCGCTGTGGTCTAACACCAGCGCAATGATGTCGCGCAGGTTCAGGCCCCCGGTTTGCTCGCGCATCACATCCACCTTGGCCACAAAGCCGCCAATGGCAGCACCCGCGCGGCCGGTCATGGCACTCACGGCATCGTGTAACGAGCAGCCCTGGCTGCGCGCCAGGTCTTGCAGTTGCTCAATGCTGCGCGCCCCTATGCCGCGCGCCGGGAAATTCACCACCCGCATGAAGCTGGTGTCGTCGTTGGGGTTCTCGAGCAGACGCAGGTAGGCCAGCGCGTGCTTGATTTCGGCACGCTCAAAGAATCGCAGGCCGCCGTACACGCGGTACGGCATGCCAGCATTGAAGAGTGCGGTCTCAATCACCCGGCTCTGGGCGTTGGAGCGGTATAGCACCGCAATCTCTTTGCGCTCCACGTCATCGCGCACCAGTTGCTTCATCTCATCCACCATCCACTGGGCTTCGGCAAAGTCACTCGGGGCTTCGTACACGCGCACGGGTTCGCCAGGGCCTTGGTCGGTGCGCAGGTTCTTGCCTAGGCGTTTGCTGTTGTTGCTGATGAGCGCGTTGGCACTGTCCAGAATATTGCTGTAAGAGCGGTAGTTCTGCTCCAGCTTGATCTGGTGCTGCACGTCAAACTCGCGCACAAAATCGGCCATATTGCCCACGCGCGCACCGCGAAATGCGTAAATGCTCTGATCGTCATCGCCCACGGCCAGCACTGCGCCACCCGGGGTGTCCGCGCTGGCCATACCGTCTCGCGCGCTGCCCTGCCCCGCCAGCATCTTGATCCAGGCGTATTGCAGCTTGTTGGTGTCCTGAAACTCATCAATCAGAATGTGGCGAAAGCGGCGCTGGTAGTGCTCACGCACCGGGTCGTTGTCGCGCAGCAGTTCATAGGACCGAAGCATCAGCTCACCAAAATCCACCACACCTTCGCGCTGGCATTGTTCTTCGTAGAGCTGGTAGATCTCAACTTTCTTGCGCGTGTCGGGGTCGGAAGCCACCACGCTTTGCGGGCGCAGGCCCTCTTCCTTACAACCGGCTATGAAATACATCATTTGCTTGGGCGGAAAGCGCTCATCGTCGATGCCGAACTGCTTACACAGGCGCTTGATGGCGGAGAGCTGATCCTGCGTGTCCAGAATCTGAAAAGCCTGGGGCAAGTTGGCCATCTTGAAGTGCGAACGCAAAAACCGGTTGCACAGGCCGTGGAATGTGCCAATCCACATACCCCGCACATTCAGTGGCAGCATGGCACTGAGCCGCGTCATCATTTCCTTGGCAGCTTTGTTGGTAAAAGTGACTGCAAGGATGCCACCGGGGGATGCGTAACCGTTTTGTAACAGCCAGGCGATTCGCGTGGTCAGCACGCGGGTTTTGCCAGAACCCGCGCCGGCCAAGATCAAGGCGTGTTCTGCGGGCAGCGTCACCGCGGCCAGCTGCTCTGGATTCAAGTGGTGCAAGAGCGCAGATGGGGCAATGCTGGCCGGGGCGGTTTCAAGATTCATGGGGTGATTGTAGAAAGCCACGGAAACCGGGTGGTAACCCTTTAGGTATCTTCCCCTATGAAAGGAAGAGGAAACGTCTGCTTACACTATGATGACCAGTTGGTCACTCAAATAAAGCCCGTTTCCATGATTTTTTCGTCAAAGTTTTTTGCTCTGTTGTGGTTTGCAACAGCGGCGCTCCTGTTATCCACCAGCGTCCAGGCACAGGCTCCAGAGTTCGGGGGGGTCAAGATTGAAGACAACATCACCATCTACAACAACACCTTGTTATTGAACGGCGCAGGCGTGTCTACGGTGGGCAAAAGCAAGATGTATGTCGTGCAGATTTACGCCAAGCAAAAGTTTGGCACGCTAGATGAACTGATGGCCACCCCCGGCCCCAAACGTCTGGTGCTGACCGCGCTGCGCGAGATAGATACCGCCCCCATCGTGAAGAACTTCAACCGTAACCTGGAAGACGGTAACCGGGCTGACATGGCCAAGTTGGTGCCGGGTATGGTCGGCATTGGCAACCTGTTCAAAGCCAAGAGGGTGCTGGCGGCGGGCGAAGTGATGACGCTGGACTGGATTCCAATCTACGGTTTCACGGTCTACATCGGCGGCAAGTTGCAGGGTGAGCCTTACCGTCAGCCGGAGTTGTACAAGGCGGCAGCCGGGGTCTTCATGGGCGAAAGCAATATGGATCCCAAGGTGAAAGACGCGTTGCTAGGCAAGGGTTAAAGATAGCTCTTGCGGCGCAAGCCCTATACAATCAGTTACCGGGCCCAAGCAATTGGCGACCCGGTTTTTTTATGGCCGGTTGCCATCCAAGTGTCCCCATTTCGACGGATAGGAGCGGAATTTTCCGCAGGGCCGCCCCAAGGAAAATTAGCCCCCTAGGGGGCAGCGCATTACGCGAAGCCATCAGCGTGGGGGCAAAAGGGACACCATGGAAATTTTTGACTACGACAACATCTTGCTGCTTCCCCGCAAATGCCGCGTGGAAAGCCGATCGGAATGTGACGCCAGTATTGAGCTGGGTGGCCGCAAATTCCGCCTTCCGGTGGTGCCCGCCAATATGAAGACCGTGGTGGACGAGACCATATGCGTATGGCTGGCACAAAACGGTTACTTCTACGTAATGCACCGCTTTGATCTGGACAATGTGCAGTTTGTCAAAGACATGCAGGCTAAGGGTCTGTTTGCCTCCATCTCGTTAGGCGTCAAGAAGCCGGACTACGCCGCGGTTGACACACTCGCCGAGCTGGGCCTGATCCCTGAGTACGTGACCATCGATATCGCCCACGGCCATGCCGACAGCGTGCGCGACATGATCATTTACCTAAAGGGCAAGATGCCCACCACTTTCATCATCGCTGGCAACGTGGCTACGCCCGAAGCCGTGATTGATCTGGAAAACTGGGGTGCGGACGCGACCAAAGTGGGCATTGGCCCGGGCAAGGTCTGCATCACCAAGCTCAAGACCGGCTTTGGCACTGGCGGCTGGCAGCTCAGCGCGCTGAAATGGTGTGCCCGCGTGGCTACCAAACCCATCATTGCCGACGGTGGCATCCGCGACCACGGGGACATTGCAAAAAGCATCCGCTTTGGCGCGACGATGGTGATGATTGGCTCGCTATTTGCGGGGCATGAAGAGTCCCCGGGTAAGACCGTAGAAGTGGATGGCAAGCTGTTCAAGGAGTACTACGGCTCGGCCAGCGACTTCAACAAGGGCGAATACAAGCACGTCGAAGGCAAGCGCATTCTGGAGCCTATCAAGGGGCGGCTGGCCGACACACTGATTGAGATGGAGCAGGACGTGCAAAGCTCCATCAGTTACTCGGGCGGCAAAAAGTTGATGGATATCCGTAAGGTGAACTACGTGACCCTGGGCGGTGATAACGCGGGCGAACATTTGCTGATGTAGACCATCGGACTGGCCCTCAGCGTCAGTCCGTTGACAGCTTGGCTGCACCTTGTATCAATTACCGCTTGGTACGCGCAGTATTCTTGGTCAAGTGCCAGGAGACAATATGAAAATAGCAATGCTGGGGATCGGCCTGATGGGCTTCCCCATGGGGAGGCGCCTGTGTGAAGCGGGCTTGGATGTGCAGGTGTGGAACCGTACGCGGGCCAAAGCCGAGCGTTTGCAAACCTTTGGTGCCACCGTACAAGACACGCCCGCGCAGGCTGTAGCCCAGGCTGACATCGTCATCACGCTGCTGGACCATGGTGCAGTCGTAGCCGATGTCTTGTTTACGCAAGGTGTTGACGCAGCCATGCAAAGAGGCACCCTGTTCATCGATATGTCATCAATCAAACCGATTGAGGCACGCGACCACGCAGCGCGCTTGAGCGAGCTGGGAGTGGACTACCTGGACGCCCCTGTGTCGGGCGGGACCGTGGGGGCGGAGCAAGGCACCCTGGCCATCATGGCGGGTGGCAGTACCGACGACTTTGGACGTGCTCTGCCCGTCTTCCAGTATCTGGGCCGTGCCACGCATGTGGGCCCCACGGGATCCGGACAATTAGCCAAGCTTGCCAACCAGATGATTGTGGGCATCACCATCGGCGCTGTAGCCGAAGCCTTGCTGCTGTGCGAACGTGGTGGAGCTGATATGGCCAAAGTCAAGGAAGCTATTTCCGGTGGCTTCGCCGAAAGCCGCATTCTGCAAGTGCACGGCCAGCGCATGGTGGAACGCGACTTTGCGCCTCGGGCGCGCATGGCAGTTCAGCTCAAGGACTTGCGCAATGCTTTGTCTACCGCTAAGGAGATCGGCTTTGATGCGCCCATTACCCGTTTGTTCGAACAGCTCAACGCCGAAGGCATTGAGCATGGTTTGGCGGACTTGGACCATGCCGGCTTGTTTGTAGAACTGGCCAGCCGCAATGGCATGACGTGAGCGTGATGCAGCCATAAAAAAGCCCGCAAGCGTTGCAGCTGCGGGCATTTTGATTGGAGCCAAAACCCCAAGTTTCTTGATCAGCGCGCGGGCTTGGCCGGGCGGCGCGCCGAGTCACGGGGCACGAAAACCTTGCCA
The DNA here is from genome assembly GCA_025363275.1 of Burkholderiales bacterium. Lineage (GTDB taxonomy): Bacteria > Pseudomonadota > Gammaproteobacteria > Burkholderiales > Burkholderiaceae_C > Allorhodoferax. The sequence goes on from JANYEE010000176.1 coordinate 19,622, forward strand.
CCGTTGCCAGGCTTGGCAAAACCAGCGGGCTTGCGGGCTGCGAAGTCACCGCGCGGCGCACCGAAGTCACCACGCTCACCACGAGGGGCTCCGAAATCGCCACGCGGGGGGCGTGCATCACCGCGGGGAGCAAAGTCAGCGCGGGGTGCAAAATCACCGCGGGGCGCTGGAGCGTCACCGCGTCCGCCTGCAAAGCGGTCATTAAAACCACCCTTGCGCTCGTAGCTGAAGCCTTCTTTGGCCGCACCACTGAAGTCACGTGCGCTGTGGCCAAAGTCACGCGGGCCACCGGCAGGTGGGCGTCCGCCGAAGCCGCCGCCACCATTTCCGCCACCATTGCCACCGAAGTTGCCACGGTTGCCACCAAAGCCACCTTCACGGGGGCCGTTGTTGAACTTGCGTTCGCCGCCAAAGCCGCCGCCTGGGTTGGCACGACCCGCAAAGCTGGGGCGTGATTCAGGGGCGCGCTGTTGGGGCTCCAGGCCAGGAATCGTTTCCGCCTTGATGGGCTGGCGTGTGTAAGCTTCAATGTCGAAAATCTTGCGGCGGTCGCGCATTTCGGCAAAGGTGATGGCCAAACCATCGCGACCGGCACGGCCGGTACGACCAATGCGGTGGGTGTAATCCTCGGCCTTCATCGGCAGGCCAAAGTTGAACACGTGGGTGATGGTGGGTACGTCAATACCGCGGGCGGCCACATCGGTCGCCACCAGGATTTGCACTTGGCCTTGGCGCAGCGCCATCAGGCGGCGATTACGCAGACCCTGGCTCAGGGCACCGTGCAGGGCGACCGCATCAAAGCCGTCTTGCTGCAGGTCGTTGGCCAAGCCGTCGCACTCGATCTGGGTGCTGGCAAATACGATGGCCTGGTTAATACCGGTATCGCGCAACCAGTGGTCCAGCAGCTTGCGCTTGTGTTGGGCGTTGTCGGCCCAGAACAGCACTTGCTTGATGTTGACGTGTTTTTCTTGTGGGTTGTCGATGGTCACGCGCTGTGGCTCGCGCATCACGCGGGCAGCGAGCTGCTGAATGCGGGGGGCGAAGGTCGCGCTGAACATCATGGTCTGCTTGCGGCCAATCGTGAGCTGGTTGATTTCAGCCAGGTCATCGGAGAAACCCAGGTCCAACATACGGTCGGCTTCGTCCACCACCAAGAACTGGACTTGGTCCAGCTTGATTTGCATGGAGCGTTGCAGATCCAGCAAACGGCCCGGAGTAGCTACGACCAAATTGGCGTTTTGCAGCTTGGCAATTTGCAATTGGTATGGCATGCCGCCCACAATGTTGGCAACGCGCAGTCCGCGGCAATGTTGCACTAAGTCGATAGCGTCATGCGCTACTTGCTGGGCCAGCTCGCGGGTAGGGCAAACGATCAGGGCACCAGGTGTGGGAGCCTTAAAGTTGCGGGTGTTGGTCGGGTCTTTGCGCTTGGCGCGCTTGGGTGCTGGCTCGCCTTTTTCCAGAGCTTCAGCAGTCAAACGCTCAAACTCAGCGCGCTCGTCGGCTTCAGCCTGAGCCATCTGGGTCAACAAGGTGTGCAACACGGGCAGCAAGAAAGCTGCTGTCTTGCCGCTACCGGTCTGGCTGGAAACCATCAGATCGATGTATTTGGCAACCTGGCCCTTGGACACGTCAGAGCCCATAGCCAAAGGAATGGCCTTGCTTTGAACAATGGTGGGTTGTGTATAGCCCAGATCTTTACAGGCTTGCACCAGCTCAGGCGCCAGGCCCAGCTCTACGAAACCGTTAGGCAATTCGGGCTCTGCCACCACAGGGGTCGCGTCGACTTCAGTGGCATCCACGGCAACGACCAGGGGCTCTGGCTGGCTAGAGGTCTCGATGGAAGAATTGGAAAAGTTTTCGGCAGGCGCGAAATCGCCCGCCACATCAAAAGTGTCAGTCATATTTTTTCTCACACGCGAACGCCGCAGGTTGTGCGGTTGTTCCGTTAATGGTTAAAAAACATCAACCATCAAACGGAACCTGCTCTGGCCCACCGGGGGGCTTTCAGTGCTTGGGGCTTTTTCGCCCTTAATTAATTTAAGGAGGCGAGCCCGATGAATGAAGGGAGATGTGCAATGTGCGCTACTGTTTGTAGCGCAGCCGCAGATTATGGCATGGATTCGGGTTTCTACCTAATATTCCTCGACTTTGGAGTCGTTAGTCCAGATTTAACAAGTGCTGGCGATAGTGTTCCAGCTCGTCAATCGACTCATGCACGTCGGCCAGCGCCGTATGGCGCTGTTTCTTTTTGAAGGACGCGGCCACCTCCGGCTTCCAACGCTTGGCGAGCTCTTTAAGCGTGCTGACATCCACGTTGCGGTAGTGAAAATAAGCCTCCAGCTTGGGCATGTACTTGACCAAAAACCGACGGTCCTGGCCGATAGAGTTGCCACACATGGGCGAGCCGTTCGCCGGTACGTATTGGCTCAAGAAAGCGATGAGCTGCGCCTGTGCATCCTCTTCGGTCACGGTGGATGCCTTCACGCGATCGACCAATCCGCTCTTGCCATGCGTGCCTTTATTCCAGGCATCCATGCCATTGAGCAGCGCATCGGACTGGTGAATCGCAAACACTGGCCCTTCAATGCGGCATTCCAGCAATGGTCCGGTCACGATGACGGCAATCTCAATGATGCGATCGACGTCGGGCTCCAGCCCGGTCATTTCACAGTCTAGCCAGACCAGGTTCTTGTCGGATTTAGCCAGCGTTGCGGGCGGAGTTGCAACCTGAGTTGCGCCAACGGGGGTGTTCAATTCAGCCATAACCTAGATTGTCGGTGATTGTCGCCAATGGCCTAAACTCGGGCGCCATGACACCTACGAGCTTTGAACTCACGCCTTCGCTGGCCACCACGCTGATCTTTGCGGTCGCATTGCTGGCCAGCCACCTGTTGAAATTCTGGTTAGCCTCCCGCCAGATTCGCCATGTGGCCCGCCACCGAGATGCTGTACCCCCCGCCTTTGCCAGCCAGATCACGCTGGCCGCCCACCAAAAGGCTGCGGACTACACCATCACCAAAACCCGCTTCGGCCTGCTGGAGCTGAGCTGGAGCACGGCCGTCACGCTGGTCTGGACGCTGCTGGGCGGCTTGCATTGGCTCAACCTTACCTTGCTGGACTGGCTGGGTGCGGGCCTGGTGCAACAGGTCGCCTTGCTGATGGCATTCATCGTGATCAATGGCCTGATTGACCTGCCGTTTACGCTGTACCAAACCTTCCGAATTGAGCAGCGTTTTGGCTTCAACAAAACCACCTTTAAGCTCTGGCTGCAAGACACCGTCAAGTCCAGCCTGTTGGGTCTGGCCATTGGCGTTCCGTTGATTGCTTTGGTGTTATGGATGATGGGCGCCACTGGGCCGATGTGGTGGCTGTGGACCTGGGGCGTGTGGATGGGCTTTAACCTGTTAATGCTGCTGATTTATCCCACCTGGATTGCGCCTATCTTCAACAAGTTTGAGCCGCTGCAAAACCCGGACATTGCCCAGCGCGCCGCAGCGCTGATGCAGCGCAGTGGTTTCACATCCAAAGGTTTTTTTGTGATGGACGGAAGCCGTCGCAGTGCGCATGCCAACGCTTACTTCACCGGCCTGGGTGCTTCCAAGCGAGTAGTGTTTTATGACACCCTACTCTCCCAGCTCAGCCCCTCCGAGGTGGAAGCCGTGCTAGCCCATGAGCTGGGACACTTCAAGCACCGCCACATTAGCAAACGCATCGTGTCGATGTTCGCGCTCAGCCTGCTGGGCTTTGCGCTGCTTGGTTACCTCAGCTCGCAAGCCTGGTTCTACACCGGCCTGGGTGTGGCACCCAATATTGTGGGGCCAAACAATGCCTTGGCGCTGCTCCTGTTCATGGTGGTGTTGCCGTTCTTCGGAGCGTTCACTGGGCCGGTGTTTGCGCGCATTTCGCGCAAGCACGAGTTTGAAGCAGATGCCTATGCAGTGTCCCAAACCAACCAGAACGACTTGGGCAACGCGCTGCTCAAGCTCTACCAAGACAACGCATCCACGCTGACGCCCGACCCGGTGTTTGTGCAGTTTTATTACTCCCACCCTCCGGCGCTGGAGCGCTTGGGTCGTATGCGGCATAAGGCTTTGGTTTGAGCACGGCGCCCAAGCTTCACAACGGCCTGGTAGTTGCCGGACATGGCCGCCATGTGTGGGTAGAAACCGATGAGGGCCAGCGTGTGATCTGCCACCCGCGCGGCAAGAAGAGCCAGACTGTGGTGGGCGACCGCGTTCTGTGGCTACCGTCTGAGGACGAAGGCACGATCGAAAAAGTGCAGCCACGGCGCAATCTTTTTTACAGACAGGATGAGATCCGCACCAAGTCGTTTGCGGCCAACTTGGATCAAATTCTCATTCTAATTGCCGCGGAGCCAGAATACTCCGAGAGCCAACTCGCCCGCGCACTGATCGCCGCGGAAGCCGAGAACATCAAGCCCGTAATAGCATTGAACAAGAGTGATCTGATCGCGCCATTCAAACAAGCCTGGGATCGCTTGGGTGCCTACGGCAACATGGGTTACACCCTACTGCCGCTGGCGCTGAAGCCTAAATCCGAGACGGCTACCGTGCCGGCGCATTCGCTGGATGAACTGCTGCAAGGTAAGACCACGCTGGTGTTGGGTCCCTCAGGCTCGGGCAAGAGCACGCTGATCAATCGCATGGTGCCCAACGCCCAAGTGCTAACTAACGCGATTTCAACCGCGCTGAATTCGGGCAAGCACACGACCACCAGCACCACACTTTACTGGGCAGATGCGGCGCGCACGACGGCCATCATCGATTCGCCGGGCTTTCAGGAATTTGGTCTACACCACATCGAGCCGATGCGACTGGCGTCGCTGATGCCCGATATTGCAGCGCACGCGGGCGACTGCAAGTTCTACAACTGCAGCCACTTGCACGAACCCGGCTGCGGCGTCATTTCCAATGTCGAATCGGCCGCTGGCCCTAGTGGAATAAGCGCGAGACGCTACAAAATCTATAGTGACTTGTTTGCGGAGCTATCGCAGAAAAAATACTAACCAAGTAAGCGCGCCAGCGACAGCAAAGCCAAAAATACCATCCACATCACCACAGTACGCCACACCAGGCCCACTACGGCACGCAGGTGTACCGGCTGCGGCACCTGCCCGCCCTGCTCAGAGTATGACTGCCCCAGTTGCACGTTGACGGCCCCAGCCGTGGCTGCCAACAGCACGCCATCATTGTCGTCCGGATGCTGTTGGGCGTATTGGCGCCAGCTGTCTACCGCCTCTTCAAAGCTACCCACAAAGGCGAAGCTCAGCGCCGTCAAGCGCGCAGGTACCCAATCAATCCAATGCCAAGCCTGCATTGCCTGGTGCTGGAATGCCGGACTAACGGGAAGGCTGGTGGGCCGAGCAGGCCGGTTCACCAATCGCGACACCAGTTCGCTCACCCGGTAAATCACGGCGCCAGCAGGACCCAAGCCCAAAGCAGCCAACAACGAGTACCAGGTAAACACGCCAAACACATGGCGGTGCGCGGACTGCACCGAATACTCAATCACATGGCGAACGATTTCGCTGCGTGGCAGCGCGCTGGCGTCAATCCGCATCCATTCGGCAAGGCCTTGGCGAGCGGCTTCTTCGTCGCCAGCCAACAAGGCATCGCGGATAGAGGTGAAGTGGTGACTGAACTGGCGAAAGCCCAGTGTGGAATAAAGAATGGCAATGTTCCAGACAATAGCCGCCGCCCAGCCAATTGTTAAAACTAGCGCCCAATGAATGGCTACTGCCAACACTGCGGGCACACCCACTGCGACCCACCATGTGAGCTGGCCGTGGTGGCGCTGTCCAGCGTCTAGCGTGCGCATCACCCATCGCACCCAACGGCGCACATTGCCGTGCACTGGGTTGCCGGGCGCCAACGGACGGGCTTGCTCCAAGAGCAGCGCAACGAGAATAGCAACAAAACTCATGCAGCAATCATAGCGAGCAAGGAAGAGCTACGGACCAGGTAGCGAGTCAAAAGTTAGCGCGGCGTTACACGGCGCTGAGAAAACGGTACAGGTTGCGCAGCATGCCTGCGGTGGCCCCCCAAATGAAGCGCTCGCCCTGCGGATCGGGGTACGGCATGGAAAGCCACTCGCGCTGCGCACCCGCCCACTCTATGCGATGGCGGCGATGATTGGCCGGGTCCATCAAAAAGGCCAGCGGCACTTCAAACACATCGGCCACTTCGTCGGGGTTAGGCATTAACGTAAAACCCTCGCGCACCAGCGCCACAACCGGAGTGACGATATAGGCACTGCCCGTGGTGTAAGTAGGCAAGGTGCCCAGCACCTGTACGTAGCGTGCTTCCAGGCCAATTTCCTCGCGCGCCTCGCGTAGCGCGGCGGCGACAGCATCCGCATCCTCGGGGTCTACTTTGCCGCCAGGAAATGCGATCTGCCCGGAATGCGATGACAAGTGTGCGGTGCGCTCGGTCAGCAGCACCATAGTCTGGTCGCGCAGAACCAGCGGCACCAACACGGCGGCATGTACCGGCGCGCGCGTGGAAAACTGGGGCTCCTCTCGAAACTCAGGTGACCACACCGGGCCGTTGGCAAAGCGCGCCTCTAACGCGTTTGGCTGCCAGTGCTCTGAAGCGATCAAAGGTAGGCTGTCGTCGGTCGCGATAACCGGCACGGTGCGCGGATCAAAAGTAGGGAGTTGGGTCATGCACAAAAATGTAAGGGCAAAAAAAAACCGCCACCAGCTTACGCAGGGGCGGTTTTTTCAAGAGCTGGTACTTTAATTTAAGCAGCAGTCTTCTTGGCTGGCAATTTTTCCTTGATACGTGCCGACTTGCCACTGCGATCACGCAGGTAATACAGCTTGGCGCGACGGACATCACCGCGGCGCTTCACTTCGATACCGGCAATCAAAGGGCTGTAAGTTTGGAACGTACGCTCCACGCCTTCGCCACTGGAGATCTTGCGAACGATAAAGCCACTGTTCAGGCCACGGTTACGCTTAGCGATGACCACACCTTCGTAAGCCTGTACGCGCTTGCGGGTACCTTCAACGACGTTGACGCTGACCACGACGGTGTCGCCGGGTGCAAAAACGGGGATGGTCTTGCCCATACGGGCAATTTCTTCTTGCTCAAGAATTTGGATGAGGTTCATGATTTCTTTCGTGATCTTGGACGCGCTGGCTTCAGAAGTGGAGCCTAAAACCAACTCTATGTCAGAGCTGGCTGTGCCGTTCAGAGGATCGGTTAGCCTCAGATTATAGCTGGGAAGTCAGCGGTTTGCCAAGACGAACTCGTCTGCAGCACTGAGCAGACCTCGGCTTCTAGCTTGGGCAACCAAGTCGGGCCGGTATTGGTCCGTGATCTGCAGGCGCTGGTCCCGTCGCCAGCGTTCGATATTCATGTGGTGACCAGACAAGAGCACATCGGGCACGGAAGTGCCCCGCCAGACCTCGGGCCGGGTGTAGTGTGGGCAGTCCAGCAGGCCGTCCAATGACATATTGAAACTGTCAAATTCGTGGCTTTGGGGGTCACTCAGCACGCCAGGTTGCAGACGGGCCACCGCGTCCAGCAGTGCAATGGCCGCGATTTCACCACCCGAAAGGACGAAGTCACCCAGGCTGATCTGCTCATCTACATGGGTGTCAATGAAGCGCTGGTCCAGACCCTCATAACGGCCGCACAGCAAAACCGCCCCCTCACTGGATGACCAACGTTGAACGGCTGTATGGTCCAGCCGAGTGCCAATGGGAGAAAACAGCACCACAGGGACTTTATCTTGACGTTGGACACGGATTTGCTGTAGAGCTACGGCCAATGGCTCGGCCATCATCACCATGCCGGGGCCACCACCGAAGGGGCGGTCGTCTACACGACGGTAATTACCGGTGGCGTGGTCACGGGGGTTGGAGAATCGAACGTCAAGTTGACCCGACTCAAATGCACGCCGGGCAATGCCCGCAGTTAAGAAGGGAGAAAACAGTTCGGGGAACAGCGTGACAACATCAAAGCGCATGGCGGGCGCTCAGTAGTCGGTCTGCCAGTCCACACGGATGCGCTTGGCTGCGATATCCACTTCGTCTACGTATACCGATACGAAAGGAATCATGCGTTCAGCGATCTTTCCATCCAGTTCGTATTCCATCACCAGGACGGTTTGCGGTCCGGTAGATAGCAACTCTTTCACCACCCCCAAGGCTTCGCCCTCGCGATTAACGACGTCAAGACCGATCAAATCAACCCAGTAGTACTCGTCTTTGGCCACCGAAGGAAAGCTGGAGCGCGAAATAAAAATGCGCGAGCCCTTCAAGGCTTCGGCCGCAGTGCGGTCATCAATGCCGACGGCAGTTGCCACTACGGAGTCCGAATGATGCTTGGATTCCTTCATGGAAATCTTTGCGGTGCCCGTAAACGGCTGCAGACCCCGCTCGGTGGGCAACAGAAACCAGCATTTAGAACGAAAAAGCGCCTCAGGATCGGCGCTGTGGGCAATGACCTTGAACCAGCCCTTGACACCCCAAGCGTCAGCTATCCGTCCAACTTCGATGGCATCTGCCGGCAATTCAGCAGATTCGAGTCCGGTCAGCATGCGCTTAAAGTGCGATTCGGTGGCCTGAGCTGCACGGGGCAGTAAGGCCACCAGCCTCAATTAGGCTGCTTTTTTAGCAGCTTGGTTGATCAGGCGTTCTACGGTAGGAGAAGCCTGTGCGCCAACGCCCTTCCAATAGGTCAGACGATCCTGGGCAATACGGATGCTCTCTTCATTGGCAGTTGCAATTGGGTTGTAAAAACCAATGCGCTCAATGAAACGACCATCGCGGCGGGTGCGCTTGTCAGCCACAACAATATTGAAAAACGGGCGGGCCTTAGCACCACCACGAGCGAGTCGAATGACGACCATGATTTATCCTTTGGGCGACTGAAATGACTTTCAGCCTATACATTCAAAGTTCGATTCAAAGTTTGAGACACGCAACTGACCACCCGGCCAGCGGCACTTTGAATAGCCTTCCATTATAACGTTATCCTCAACCATGATCAAAATTCGACCCAGCACTGACGCAGATGTCGCTGCCATTACGGCCATTTACCAACACCACGTGCTGCATGGGACTGGCACTTTCGAGATTACACCGCCCACATCTGAGGACATGGCTAGTCGCCGTCAGGACGTGCTTTCCAAAAATCTACCCTATTTGGTATTGGAAGAGGATTCCGGGGTGATCGGGTTTGCGTATTGCAACTGGTTCAAACCACGGCCAGCCTACCGCTTTTCGGCGGAAGATTCCATTTACCTCGCACCCAAGGCCGCCGGGCGCGGCTTGGGCAAATTGCTGCTCACTGAATTGATGGCGCAAGCTGAGCGCGCAGGTGTGCGCAAACTGATTGCCGTGATTGGCGATTCGACGAACCAGGGCTCTATCGGCGTTCACCAAGTGTGCGGATTTACACATGTGGGCGTGCTGTCCGCCTGTGGCTGGAAGTTTGAGCGTTGGCTAGACGTGGTGTTGATGGAACGTTCTATTGGCCTAGGCGCCAGTACTATTCCGACAGACGCCGCCCCATGAAGAACAAAACTATCGCCTTGTGGCTTACTCTGGCGGGCGGGCCGCTAGGTCTGCACAGGATTTACTTGCGCGGTCGCTACGACGCACTTTGCCCAGTGCTGACCACTGCCACGCTGGTGGGACTTTACGGCGTGTACCGCGCCCGCAGCTTAGGGGTAGACGATCAATTGAGCTGGCTTTTAATACCCCTGCTGGGTTTCACGATGGCTGGCTGTGCGTTGAACGCCATCGTGTACGGCCTGATGAGCACCGAATCCTGGAACACCCGATTCAATCCGTCGGCGCCCGTTGAATCGCCACAGGGGGAAACTGGCAAGTTAACGGTAGTGGGTTTGGCGGTAGCCCTCTTTCTAGGCACCACCATATTGATGGCCAGCTTAGCGTTCAGCTTTCAGCGCTATTTTGAATACCAGGTGGAGGCTACCGGCACCGAAACTCTGCCCTTCAAAAAAGCTGCAGACTGACCCAATATGCCAGTGCCGCCACGAAGGCACTGGCAGGGATAGTCAAAATCCAGGCCCAAATAATGTTGCCTGCTACCCCCCAGCGCACAGCACTGGCCCGTTGGGTGGAGCCCACGCCCACAATGGCGCCGGTGATGGTATGCGTCGTAGACACAGGAACTCCCATGGCGGTAGCCAAAAACAGGGTCATAGCACCACCGGTTTCTGCACAAAAACCGCCGACTGGTTTGAGCTTGGTAATTCGCTGCCCCATGGTTTTCACAATGCGCCACCCACCGAACATCGTGCCCAGACCGATGGCCGCATAACAGGCCACGATGGTCCAAGTGGGCGGTGCAGTGTCGCTAGCAGCTACGTAGCCTGTAGAGATCAGCATCATCCAAATGATGCCAATAGTTTTTTGGGCGTCGTTCCCGCCGTGTCCCAGACTGTAAGCACCGGCAGAAATCAGTTGCAGCCTGCGAAACCATTTGTCGATCCGCGAAGGACGCGTGCGCCGAAACACCCAGGCCACTATGACCATCATCAAAGAGCCCAGCGTGAATCCCAACACCGGTGACACGAAAATAAAGGCCACGGTCTTCAGAATCCCCGCAGAAATCAAGGCACCGGCACCCGCTTTGACAATGACCGCACCCACAATGCCGCCGATCAGCGCGTGCGATGAGCTGCTGGGAATACCGTAATACCAGGTGATAACGTTCCAGGTGATGGCACCCACCAGCGCGCCAAACACCACATGCGTATCGACGATACCGGGCTGAACAATGCCCTTGCCCACCGTAGCGGCTACGCTCAGGTGAAAAATGAAGATGGCTACAAAATTGAAAAAGGCAGCAAAGAGAATGGCCTGCCCGGGTTTGAGAACACCGGTGGACACTACGGTCGCTATCGAGTTAGCTGCATCATGAAACCCGTTCATGAAATCAAAGCCTAACGCCAGCACCACCAGCAACATCACCACCCAGAGGGCTGTCTGAACATTTTCCATAGTCGTTCGCTCAGCGCAGATCAGGAATTCTCGAGGATGATTCCCTCGATCACATTGGCGACGTCTTCGCACTTGTCGGTAATCGTTTCCAACAACTCGTAGATTGCTTTCAGTTTGATGACTTCACGCACATCGGGTTCTTCCCGAAAAAGCTTACTCATCGCGGTACGCATGACGCGGTCGGCGTCCGACTCCAGCTTGTCGATTTCTTCGCAGGTCTTGAGGGCCGCCTCAGCAGTACTTTGATCTGCAATATTGCCCAACAACTTGACGGCATCACGCAGACGCTCGCAGCACTTCACGCTAAGGTCGGTCAGACGGGTAATTTCCTCCGTCATATGGCGCACGTCGTACAGGGCCATGGTTTCGGCCGAATCTTGGATCAAGTCAGCCACGTCGTCCATGGTGTTGATCAGTGCATGGATTTGCTCGCGATCAATCGGCGTGATGAAAGTAATGTGCAAGGCCTTGTTGCAATCGTGGGTCACGCGGTCTGCGGCACGCTCGGCATCGTCCACTTCTTGGTTGTACTTGGCGCGCAAATCCAGGTCGTTGTAATTGGCCACCAAACGCGAGAATGCGTGCGCCGCTTCAACGATGCGGTCGGCGTGTTGGTTAAACATCTCAAAAAAATTGCCTTCCCGAGGCAACAGCTTTCCAAACAACATCACGTTCTCCTAATCTCGTTATGTGTCAACCAGATGACACATTTTCGACATTGGAAAGTTTAACCGCCGGGCTGGTGGATACCGCTAGGGCTCAACCCCCAAGGCCAAAAAAAAGCCCTCCAGTGCGAGCCGGAGGGCTTTTTGAATGCTTGTTAACCTGGGATTCAGGCCACCGCGCCATCCTGCAAGGTGGCCGCCGAATCGGTGTATTCGTCGATCTTGTCAAAGTTCAGGTACTGGTACACCTTGTCGCTCGCGGCCGTCAGCACGCCCATGTCGGCCAGGTACTCTTCTTTGGTCGGAATGCGGCCCAGCTTGGAGCAGATGGCGGCCAGTTCGGCCGAACCCAGGTAGACATTACTGTTCTTGCCCAGACGATTCGGGAAATTACGCGTGGAAGTGGAGAACACGGTGGCGCCCTCTTTCACCTGCGCCTGGTTGCCCATGCACAGGCTGCAGCCTGGCATTTCCATGCGCGCGCCAGCGCTGCCCAACACGCCGTAGTGGCCTTCGTCGCTGAGTTGCTTGGCATCCATCTTGGTCGGTGGGGCCACCCACAGCTTGACCGGGATGTCACGCTTGTTTTCCAGCAGCTTGGAAGCTGCACGGAAGTGGCCAATGTTGGTCATGCACGAGCCGATAAATACTTCATCGATCTTGGCACCCGCCACATCACTGAGGGTCTTCACATCGTCCGGGTCGTTCGGACAGGCCAGGATAGGCTCATGGATGTCGGCCAGGTCGATCTCGATCACGGCGGCGTATTCGGCATCCGCATCGGCCTTGAGCAACTGGGGATTGGCCAGCCAGGCTTCCATGGCAGCAATGCGGCGCTTGATGGTGCGCACATCCGAGTAACCGGTTGCAATCATCCATTTGAGCATGGTGATGTTGCTGGTGATGTACTCTTGAATAGGCTCCTTGTTCAGATGCACGGTACAACCACCCGCGCTACGCTCTGCTGACGCGTCGCTCAGCTCAAAGGCCTGCTCCACCTTTAGATCCGGCAAGCCTTCAATTTCCAGAATGCGTCCCGAGAAGATGTTTTTCTTGCCCTGCTTGGCCACAGTCAGTAAACCGGCCTTGATGGCGTACAGCGGAATGGCGTTGACCAGATCGCGCAAAGTAACGCCGGGCTGCATTGAACCTTTGAAACGTACCAATACGGATTCGGGCATATCCAGCGGCATCACGCCAGTAGCAGCACCGAAGGCCACCAAACCGGAACCAGCAGGGAAGCTGATGCCGATGGGGAAACGGGTGTGGCTGTCACCGCCGGTGCCGACGGTGTCGGGCAACAGCATGCGGTTCAGCCAACTGTGAATGATGCCGTCGCCAGGACGCAGCGGCACGCCGCCGCGCGTGCTGATGAAGTCGGGCAACTCGTGGTGCATTTTCACATCGACGGGCTTGGGGTAGGCCGCGGTGTGGCAGAACGACTGCATCACCAAGTCGGCACTGAAACCCAGGCAGGCCAAGTCTTTCAGCTCGTCGCGGGTCATGGGGCCGGTGGTGTCCTGGCTACCCACAGAAGTCATGCGGGGCTCGCAGTAGGCACCAGGCAACACGCCCTGGCCTTCGGGCAGACCGCAGGCACGGCCGACCATCTTTTGCGCCAGCGTAAAGCCCTTGCCTGTCGCTTTGGGGTTTTGTGGCAAACGAAATAGTGTACTGACGGGCAGGCCCAGCAGTTCGCGGGCCTTGGCGGTCAGACCCCGGCCAATGATCAGGGGGATGCGGCCACCGGCACGCACTTCGTCAAACAGCACGTCGCTCTTGACCTTGAACGTGGCAATGACCTTGCCATCTTTGAGCGCTTCGCCGTCATAGGGGCGCAGCTCCACCACATCGCCCATGTTCATCTGGCTCACATCCAGCTCAATCGGCAGCGCACCGGAATCTTCCATGGTGTTGTAGAAAATCGGCGCAATCTTGGCACCCAGGCAGACGCCGCCAAAGCGCTTGTTGGGCACAAAGGGAATATCCTGGCCCGTGAACCACAGCACGGAGTTGGTCGCGGACTTGCGGCTGGAGCCGGTACCCACCACATCGCCCACATAGGCCACCAGGTTGCCCTTGGCGCGCAGGTCTTCAATGAACTTGACTGGGCCACGCTTGCCGTCTTCCTCGGGCGTGATGCCGGGGCGGGCGTTCTTGTGCATCGCCAGCGCGTGCAACGGAATGTCAGGGCGGCTCCACGCGTCTGGCGCAGGGCTCAGGTCATCGGTGTTGATTTCGCCAGCGACCTTGAAGATGCTGACGGTGATGCTTTGTGGCACCTCGGGACGGCTGGTAAACCACTCGGCATCGGCCCAGCTTTTCAACACGGCTTGGGCGTTCGCATTGTCGGCCTTAGCCTTTTCCGCGACGTCGTGAAACTGGTCAAACATCAGCAAGGTTTTCTTCAGGCCGTCCGCGGCAACACCGCCGACTTCCGGGTCGTCCAGCAGGTCCACCAGCGGGCTGATGTTGTAACCGCCCAGCATGGTGCTCAGCAATTCTGTAGCCTTTGCGCGGCCGATGAGGTCACACCTCTCGGAGCCGTGGGCCACGGCGGCCAAGTAACTGGCCTTAACCTTGGCCGCATCATCCACACCCGCAGGAACGCGGTACGTGATCAACTCAACCAGCGTCACCGCTTCACCTGCCGGAGGAGCCTTCAGTAATTCAATTAATTCGCCCGTTTGCTTGGCAGATAGCGGCAGAGGGGGAATACCTAACGCAGCGCGCTCGGCCAGATGGTCTCGGTAGGCTTGCAACATGGTTTAACTCCTCGTAAAAAATGAAAAATGTCCGCTTAGCGGCTTGCTGCGGGCTGGGGCTGCAGTGGTATCGCTGGCGGTGTAGGTGTAGGTGTAGGTGCATCATCCAGCAGACCGGGCGATTTGGATTGCTCCATGGCCTTGGCAATAGCTTCTTGGTGCAAGTTGACACAAGCGTCTGCCAAGCGCTTGCCGATACGTTGATTCAGCAGCATGGACTTATTTCCCAATTGAAGCCATACAACGCCAGTGACAGCGTCTTCTAGCCGGATAGCGCCAGTGGTTGTCAAAGTAGGCTCCATACGAAACGACTGGCGTCCATGTTCCAGCAAGAAGCGGCCAGGGCTGCTGTCTTGCTTAACAACTACTTTGGCACCAAGCTCGCAGGGCACGGTGCCCAACACGACTTTCTCGGCTACCCGCAAAAGCTCCGGGGATAGTTCGGGCAGCATGACGGGAACCGGCAGCGGTGGAGGCACAGGTTTGCTCGCAGGCGCCTTCTTAACCGGCTTGCGCACGGGTACTGCGGATTTATCAGCCTCTGACACAGCGGCCACAGCAGCCGTCAAGCTCGCAATTCCCACCAAACCGATACAAACAAATTTCAACATTTCAATGCTTTCTGTTGAGAGGCGTTGGGCTGAAGTAGCCCTGAGCCGCCTTTGGCATGGGAGCACCAGTCTGATGAGCGCGCTCTAAAACTTGCCAAAAATAACGATAGCTGGCGCGGTCGTGAAGCCTGCCAGACATAGCAATCGGCGCCCATTGCTGAGCATGTGCCGCTGCAATCACATCGGCAGCTAAATCTACTTCAGATGGCCTGGGTCCAAAGGCACGCAAAATTGGACGAATCTGAGACGGATGAATACTCCACATCCGGGTGTAGCCGAGGGCGTCTGCGGCCCTGCGGGCAGACACCTCTAGGACTTCGGTGTCATGGATTTCAGTCACCACACAATGTGATGGCACCTTGCCGTGTGCGTGGCACGCACTGGCTACTTCCATCTTTGCCCTGAGCACTAAGGGGTGATGAAACTGATCTAAATCAGTGCCATCTGCCGCAGAAGCTACGCCCATGGCCGAAGCGGGAATCGCGCCACCATGCGACGACACAAAATCCATCAAACCAAAACTGATGGACTCGACCCGGGGATGCGATGCGATGGAAAAGACTTGGCTGACCGCCATAGGAGATTCAATCAGCACATGCAACGGCATAGGCGACACCTGCGCCGATTGGGCGGCATCCATAGCCGCCACAGCCCGCTTCACGTCATCCAACGACTCGACTTTGGGAACCATCACATAGCTCAAAGCAGCACCCGCCTGGCCCACAATCGTTGCGACATCGGATTCAAATGAGTCATGGCCCACATCATGGACGCGTACACCTACACGACGACTCAACCCCTTTGCTATTGATTCAGGAGCATCTAATGTATTGTTTACTAGGGCCACGACCATATTTGCATGGTCCAACTCTCCCCCGGTGGGTGCGCCATCCTCGCAGTCCAATGTCACGTCAAAAACGCACACACCGAATTCCTGCATGAACTCAGCCTGCATTTGTAGGCTTTTGACCATTCGCGCCTCGACGCCGCTGTAGTGATCGCAGACCGGCAGCCTGTGCCGACCGGCCTGAGCACCCAGCAGAACTTCACTTGGATGCATCACAAGCTTGAGGCCAAATGGTTCAACAAATTACAGCAGGTGGGCGACGCCAGCCTGCTCGTCTTGCAGTTCTTTCAGCGTGACGTTGATGCGCTCTTGTGAGAACGCGTCCACGTCCAGGCCTTCGACCAGCTTGTACTCGCCGCCTTCGCAGGTCACGGCAAAGCCAAACATGGTGTCCTTGGGGATGCCGTACTGGCCGTCCGATGGGATACCCATGGTGACCCATTTGCCATTGGTGCCCAACGCCCAATCGCGCATATGGTCGATGGCAGCATTGGCAGCCGATGCGGCAGACGAAACACCCCGTGCAGCGATGATGGCGGCGCCACGCTTGCCCACGGTGGGCAGGAAGGTGTTGGCGTTCCACTCTTGGTCATTGATCATCGTCTTGACGCTCTCGCCGTTGATGGTGGCGAAGCGGTAGTCGGCGTACATGGTGGGCGAGTGGTTGCCCCACACGGCCATTTTTTCGATGTCGGCCACTGCTTTGCCGGTCTTGGAGGCGATCTGGCTCAGGGCGCGGTTGTGGTCCAGGCGCAGCATGGCGGTGAAGTTCTTGCGTGGCAGGTCTGGTGCGCTCTTCATAGCGATGTAGGCATTGGTGTTGGCAGGGTTGCCAACCACCAGCACACGTACGTCGCGGCTGGCCACGGCATTCAGGGCCTTGCCTTGTGCAGTGAAAATCTCAGCATTCACAGCTAGCAGTTCGGCGCGTTCCATGCCGGGACCGCGGGGGCGCGAACCGATCAACAGGGCGTAATC
>JANYEE010000221.1 GCA_025363275.1 Burkholderiales bacterium
TCGGGCGAGTGGGTCACGTACACCACGGGCAAATCCACCTCGGCGTGCAGTTGCTCCAGCCAGGGCAATACTTCGGCCTTGCGCTGCGCGTCCAGCGATGCCAGGGGCTCGTCCATCAGCAGCACGCGCGGGCTGGCGGCAAGGGCCCGGGCAATAGCGACGCGCTGGCGCTCGCCACCCGAGAGCGTGTGGGGCATGCGCTGCAGCAAGTGCCCTATGCCGAGCAGCTCCAGGCCTTGGTCCCAGCCATGGCGGCGTTGCGCCGGGGGTGTGCGCTCAAAGCCAAATTTCAAATTGCGTTCCACGCTCAAGTGGGCCAGCAGGCTGGCCTCTTGAAACACGTAGCCCACCGCGCGCTGGTGGGTGGGGCGGAAGATGCCCTGGGCGCTGTCTTGCCATACCTCGCCGGCAATGCGGATGCAGCCAGTGGCTTGGGGCTCCAGTCCGGCCAGCACGCGCAGGCAACTGGTCTTACCCGAGCCCGAAGCACCAAACAGCACCGTGACGCCGCGCGGTGGCAGTTGCACCGCGATATCCAGCGTGAAACCGGGCCGCTGCAGGCGGGCTTGAAACTCTATAGGCGAGGCGGATGCTGCGGTGTTCATGCCTGGGCCTCTGGCGCACTGCGGCTGCTGGGCTTGCGCTGGTGATAGACCTGCAGCGCCAGCAGCACCGCAAAGGCAAACACCAGCATCACCGCGGCCAGGCGGTGGGCATCGGCGTATTCGGCCGCTTCCACATGGTCGTAGATCTGCACCGACACCACGCGGGTGACGCCAGGAATATTGCCACCCACCATCAGCACCACGCCAAACTCGCCCACCGTGTGGGCAAAGCTCATGATGGTGCCTGTGACCAAGCCGGGCTTGCACAGGGGCAGCACTACGCTAAAGAACGTATCGAACCGCGATGCGCGCAACGTGGCCGCCACCTCCAGGGGGCGATTGCCCAGGGCCTGCATGGCGTTGTGCACCGGCTGCACCATGAAGGGCAACGAGTACAAGACCGAACCCAGCACCAGGCCCGCAAAGCTAAACGGCAGCAGCCCGAGGCCCATGGCCTGGGTCCACTGGCCCAGCGTGCCATGTGGGCCCAGCGCCACCAGCAAATAGAAACCCAGCACCGAGGGCGGCAACACCAGCGGTAACGCCACGATGGCAGCCACAGGCCGCGTAGTCCACGACGATGAGCGGGCCAGCCACCAAGCGAGTGGGGTGCCGATCACCAGCAAGATTGCGGTGGTCAGCCCCGCAACTTGCAGCGTCAGGCCCAGTGTTTGAAGGTCAGTGCCAGTGAGAAACATGCCCGGTTTATAGCGCGTAGCCGTAGGAGCGAATCAGGTCTTTGATGTTGGGGCTCTTGAGCAACTTGACCAGCGCCTGTGCCGCCTCATTGCCCGCAGCGTTCTTCAAAATAACGGCATCTTGCTGGATGGGCGTGTACAGGCTTGGCGGTATGTGCCACATCGATCCGCCTTTGAGCTTGCCACCCTCCAGCACTTGCGACAGTGCCACAAAGCCCACCTCTGCGTTACCGCTGTAAACAAAGGTGTAAGTCTGGCCAATGCTCTCGCCTTGCACCAGCTTAGGGGTAAGTGTGGCGGTCAGGCCCAGTTTGTCCATCACCTCCACCGCGGCAGCGCCGTAGGGCGCGAGCTTGGGGTTGGCATAGGCCACCTTGCCCAGCTTGGGCTGCGCCAGCACTTTGCCATCGGCATCCACGCGGCTGGCGTCTGCCGACCACAGCACCAGCTTGCCGGTAGCGTAGGTAAAGCGCGAGCCGGGTGCGACCAGGCCTTCTTTCTCCAGCAACTCTGGCGTGGCGCGGTCTGCCGACAGCAGCACATCAAAAGGCGCGCCGTTTTTGATCTGCGCATAGAGCTTGCCCGTGGCCCCCACGGTAATAGTCAGCGTGTGGCCGGTGGTCTTCTCCAGCACGGCAGCTACGGCCTTTAGGGGCTCGGCAAAGTTGGCGGCCACGGCCACCTTGGCTTCTGCCGCCAGCACCTGGGCGGTGGCACACAGTCCTAGGCTTACGGTCAGTATGTTGAGGGTGGCATTCATCCGCAAAGTATAGAGGTGGCATGCACAATGGCAGCTTTGATGCACGCCTGAACTTTGCCCATGTCCGAATCTGAAGCCAATGCCCTATCTGCCTTTGATTTGATTGGTGGTGAGGCCACGATCAACGCCCTGGTGGAACGCTTTTACGACCTGATGGACCTGGAGCCAGCACTGAAAGAATTGCGCGCGGCCCATGGTCCGAATTTGGACTCCGCGCGGCAAAAATTGGCCTGGTTTTTATGCGGCTGGATGGGCGGACCGCAGCACTACGTGGAGCGCTTTGGCCACCCGCGCCTGCGCGCGCGGCACATGCCTTTCAAGATCGGCATTCAGGAGCGCGATCAATGGCTGGCCTGCATGGACCAAGCGATGGAAGATGTGGGCGTGGAGGCCACGTTGCGCGCGCGCCTGAACGAATCGTTTTTTCAGACGGCGGATTGGATGCGGAATCAGTAGGTCAAACATTGGTGCGCGGGGAGCCTGGACGGCAAAGCGCTTTGCTCCGTGTCCCCCGCCCGCTTTGCGGGCTCCTCCTTTACCTGCGCAAAACGCTTTGTCGCCCAGGCTCTTGGTGGGTGCAATTTGGAGCGTCAGTGGGGAACGACTCAGTCTTTGAGCGTCGCTCAAAGCCGCCTTTCACGGCGCTCCAAAGCGGTCATTCAATTTTTCCCTGAACTTCTGGATCGCGCCTTCTTCGAATTGCCAGTAGTAGGTGAATACACATCCCTAAAGCACCCAAAAGCCAAGCGGCAAACAACAAAACTACACCGACGTGTCCCTTCCAAGTACCAGTGATTCACCCAAGTGCAGAACTACCGACAACCCACATTAAGGCGATAAAAAGCAAATCCAAAATATGGTCACCACGCGTTGTCACTTTCGAGCCCAATAAATAACCGCGCCGCAAATGCCGATTAGGACGCCTGTACACGCGACCCAGTACCCTGCATCTGGTGCTATCGAGAACGCAAGAACCGCTCCTACCAAGGCAACAGCGACACCAGTGAGCCCGCAGCGCATCGCGGTATGTCCGTGAAGTTTAAGAAACTGTTTGTTCAACATCAATTGCTATTTTGGTTATGGCACGGAATGTCGGCTGTTACTCAGCAGTCGAAGTATGCCTCTGCCCGCATTTATCCCCAGAGCTGCTCCCCTCACAGCACTCACACCTCACCCGTCCAGTAGTCCTGGTCGTGGCTGGTGTGCGTCATATGCCGCAGGCCGCCGCCGAAGGCGCCGATCTTTTGGGAGTCGGGGTATTCGCACACTTCCGCTGGCAGCATGGTGCTGACGGACAGATAAGCCAGTGGGCCTTCGGAGTCATTGATGATTTGGTGTGCCGTTTCGGGGCCGCCGGTGGGGCAGCAGAT
>JANYEE010000256.1 GCA_025363275.1 Burkholderiales bacterium
TGCCGGAAGGACGAGGCGACGCCGGTTGCACCCGCTCCGCGTGCCTGGTGGCAGGCAGCGCAGTTAGCCGTCAAAAGGGGCTGCACTTGCGTCTCAAAGGTGCGCTGGCTTAGCGCTACCACTTTTCGTACACCGCCATCAAACGGGTTGTTGTAGTACTGGCCGCCCAAGTCCATCCATTCCACCAGCAGGCGCTTCTCCGCGCTGTTGAGCAGGGCAGCGTGGTTGGGCGCAGTGGTGGGTGGATTGGGGTGGGTGGTGCGGGCCGCAGCATCCGACTTGAGCAATTCACCAAACAAAATCTCAGTCAGGCGGCTGCTACGCGCCATACCAGTGGCATTACCCGCCATGGTTTCCACCAGCGGCGCGCCACGCACGATCATGGGTACGCCCTCGCTGATGCGGATCTGCGGCTGCCCGGTCACGGGGTCGATCACCGGATCGCCGACCAGCAGCTCTTCGTACGAGGTCAAGCGGCCCGTGCCCGCGATCTGCTCCCGCAGGTCCAGCTTGGCACTGTCTGCGTGGCAGCGCGTGCAAGTGTTGGCGCCGCGGTCGCGGGTCCATAGCGGCTGAATGTGTTGCGGGTAGTTGATCAGGCCATTGGTCGGTACTGCCGTTGCCAAATCTTCGGTGGGTGTGGCGTTGCCGGTGTAGCGGATAGCAATCGCAGCACGCGCGGCCACACCCGATTTGCTGGTGTCTGCCCACACATCGGTGTAGAGCATGTCCACCGCCAGCCTCAGGGCTGTGTCGTCCAGGCGGGTGCGGGTGGCGGCCATGGTTTCGCCTGACTGGTGGGCACTGGCCATGGCGGGCAGCCAGGCGTTGGGCAAGCTGTTGACGATGCTGCCTGAGTTAAGTGCACCGCCACGGCGTGGGCTATGGCAGCCGTCGCAGGTGCGCCGTTCGCCAGGGCGCACCTGAATCCAGTTCAAGTGGGTTTGCACACCGCGGCCCTTGGCATCCACCACGGCAAGCGCCAGCGGAGTGTCTGCCGGTACTTGCAACTTAAAGGAGCCGTCGGGCTCGATGGGTGCATAGCCCAAAATCTGTTGCTGTTCAAACTCAGTTTCGCCAATGGCTGAGCGCAAGCCCATGGTGTTTGACGGCGGCGCTACCGCGCGCGTGGCGCGCACAAAGCGGGCTGGAGCGCAGTGGTAGGCCGGCTGGGCCGGGTCTTTGATGCGCACCAGATCGGCCACGCGGGCGCGGGTGTCCAGGCTGTCCAGCGGTGCCGTTTTGGCAATGCCCGCCGTGCAACCCACCGGCAGGTCAACAGCAGCCAGCATGGATTCCCCCATGCGGTCCAGTCCATCGGTGTCATAAATGCTGCGCACTTCAATCAGGGCCATGCCTTGCGCCGCTAGGGTGGTGTCGATGGCCGTGGGTGCGGTGGCATTGGGCTCGGCACGGGCCTGTAGCGCCACCGGGTCGGTGTACATAAAGCCGGTGGGCGGCGCAGCTACGGGTAGCCAGGTTTGCGGGCCAGGGTCAAACATGTAGATGCCGTAAGAGGCGGGCACATTGTTTTGTACGGTGTCTGCAGCGGCCGCAGCTTCGGTGCGGTTGTCATCGCTCAGCCGCGCAATCTCGTCAAGCGTCAGCGTGGCGCAAGGCACTACGACGCCATTGCGGCTGACCTCACACGGCGTGTAGCTGAGCAGCACGCGGTTAGTACCGTCCCACAGTGGGTAGGGCGAAGTAATGCGGCCGTACATCGAAATACCGCGACCCATATTGAGTAACTGTGCAGTCACTTCGGTCTGCCCTCCCCGGGCCGGGATGGTGCTGTTGGCGGGGGTGTTTTGTTCGGAGTAGCTAGCGGCGTCAATGAACATCAGCGAGCCTCCCTCTTGGGTACCCGAAAGTGACATCAGTGAGCTGGATAGGAAGCCTTTGTATTTACCGCTGGGGTCCATATCACGCGGGTGCAGAAAGCTGTTGCCTGGGCTTTGCGCACCGTAAAGCACAAACATGTCGGTGCCATCGGGTTTGGTGCGGAACACGGCAAAGCGGTTGCGCGGGCCGACGTGTTCCCAGCGCGAAAACATGATGTCGCCATTGGGCCGCACTACCGGGTTGCGGTCGTGGCTCTGGTTGAACGAAATCTGGGCGATTTTGCCGCCCGTAGCGTCCATGGTGTGCAGGTTCAGCACGCGTTCGCGTTCGTACTCGTCCAGTGCGTAGTAGGGGCCGCCCACGGCCTGCAGATTCTTGGACTTGGTTTGGCGGCTGGAAGAGAACACAAAACCACCGCCTGCGGGCAAATAGGCAGGGTCCACGTCATCGTCTTCGGTAGAGTTGGTGAGCCGTTTGAATATGCCGCCGGTGAAGCCACCCGCGGTCATGTCGTATTCCCAGATATTCCAATGGCCAGTGCAGGCTACTTTGCCATCGATGGTGGCGGTGTTCTCGGTGGGGCAGCGCATTGCAAACACGATCTTCTTGCCGTCATACGAAACTTCGGGGTCCGAGGCATCACCCACCCCTTGGGTGAACTTGGCAGTGATGTTGTATTCCCGCGCGCTAGGGGATGATTTTTCGCGAATCATCAGGTCTCCGCCGGGTGCCGATGGTGCACCGTCGGTGGGATTCATGCGCAAGCTGTTGGCGCGCTTCACATAAGCAATTGGTACATCGCCCGAGACCGTCACACTGGCTGCGGCAGTTACGCTTTCACCATCGCTGCCGCAGCCAAACAGCAGGCCGCACGTGGTTCCCAGCGCCCATGCACCGAGCCACGCGCGGGAGGACATGATTGGGGTCATTGAAGCCTCCTGGGTAGTGGTGATTCGGACAAAGGCGCAGGCCGGCTGGGATCCAGAAAGCCGGAGGAGTAGTGCAGAACACCGCTGGCATCGACGATGACGGCGTCCAGGCCCGCATGCGACTCCACCAAGCGCAGGCCTCTTTCAACGCCCAGCACAAACACGCATTTAGAGTAGGCTTCGGTGGTGAGCCCGTCCTCACCCAGGATCGTGACGCTGCGCACCCGGTCAGGCGACTTGCCTGTGGCCGGATCAATCAGATGGTGAAAGCGCACGCCACCTTTTTCAAAGTAGCGTTCGTAGTCCCCCGAAGTAGAAATGGAGGTGTCTTCTAGCGGCAAAATGGCAATGACCTTGGCGGGGTCGCGGGGGTCGCGCACGCCGATGGACCACGGGCGACCACGCCGGTCGCCGATGGCGCGGCTGTCGCCTCCTGCGCTCACATTGGCGTGTTTGATGCCAAATTGGCGTAGTAGGTCGGCGGCGTTGTCTACCGCATAACCTTTGGCAAAGCCACCCAAGTCAATGCACATGCCCGGCTTGGCAAAGCGCACGGTTTGTTTGTGCGTATCCAGCACCACATGGCGATAGCCCACGGCCTGCCTGGCTTTGTGCAGCGCGCTGGCGTCAGGGGCTTTGCCCAACCTGTAGTCGTACAAGCGGCCTACGGCCGCATAGCTCAAGTCAAAAGCACCGTGACTCATCTCGGAGAACACCTGGGCGCGCTCCAACAGGCTGAACATCTCAGCACTGATGGCAACTGCAGACTTACCCGCATCGCGGTTGATGCGGGATAGCTCGGAGGCGGCTTTATAGGGGCTCATTGCGTGGTCAATGCGGTGCATTTCCCGCATTACTGCATCTATGGCCTGTACGCCTTTCTGGGCGTCGTCACACCATAATTCCACATGGATGGCAGTGCCCATAATGGTTTCTTCGCGCTGCATCCAGCCGGGCTTTACCGGTGCTGGCTGGGGGCCGGAACCTTGGGAACTGCGGGTGTGTGCGTCGCGGAGAAAGCCGAACATAGGAGCCTGCAGTGAAGCCGGATGGCGCGTTGGTGAACGTGATGCAGTGCTCCAAAAATGGAGCGGAACATCCCGAGATGCGGCCGATTTTTGCACGCAGGTCTGTGCAAAGTTGTTTGAAAAAATGTAGGAGATGTAACTTTGTGAAAGGGCTACCAGCGCACACTTCAAGATCCACTATCAGCACAGGAATGGCTGGTAGCCCGCATCAAATATGCGTGGGTAGCTCCTAAAAAAGGAGCGCCCGATTAGGGTTTCGCGATCGAAGGCTCGGTGACTTGGTTACCAACTAGGCGGATGACCGTGTCATCGGACCCGGCCTTGCAGCCAACACCGATGGATTCCCACCCCCGATGCACCACGACTTGCGTGGCGGTGTAGCAGATCTCGATGCGCGTGGCATCCGGGTGGCGTTGGTGTACAAAAGCTTCGATGGATTGCGGCATGCTCACGCGAAACCGTGCCGCCTCCAGATCCCGCGTGGGGTGGTCATCGCTGTGCAGCCAGCGCAGGCGCGCGGCCAACCACATCAGCGGCTGCCAGCCCACGTCAAACACGGTAGGTTGGTAATGCTGATCGGCCAGCCAATGCTGTGCGGCACTCCGTGGATTGTCTTGCGGTACCCAACTCCCCCAGGCGCTGGCCAGCATTTCGGCCAGCCACTGGTTGCAGTTTTGGTAGCGCTGACTGAAGGCGTAGGCGTTGGCGCTGTAGCTGGCACCGAGCAGCTGTAAGGAGAAGTGGTCGTCCAAAGCAGCACGCTCCAGCGGTGCGGCGGCCTCAGTAGGTAGCAACACAATCGACACAAAGCCCTCATTGGCGTCATTTACGCCTAGTACAAAGCCTGACATGCCTTGGTCAAAAATACGCGGCCGTTTCTCATCGCAGGCAAAGTAAAGCTGGCGCACCGACCACGGCGTGTTGGGGCTGGCTTTGAGGCTCACCCCGGCGTGGGAGTAGCGCTGGCCCAGGCGTTGCAGCGCCAAGCCAGAGCGCGATACCAACGCCAGGTTTTGGCCGGATTGGTTCAACTCGTCTTTCACAACGGCAGCCACCTGCAGCAGGCGGTCTTGCAGTGCTGCGCCGGGCTCGGTGCCACCGTCGCAGTAATTCAGCGAGCTGGCGTGGGCGCAAGATGCGCATATCGCCCAGGCCGCTACGACCCCGGCCCAATCGCGGGCTTGCCAGCGGCCCGTCGGAGCCCGGGGCTTCATCAGACTGCGTTAGATAGTGACTGGTCGGCTTTCCAGTTCACGGTGCACCGCATCGTCCAGCACTAGAAAGAAGGGGGTGGAGCCGGTGGCAGAAAACGCCATTCCGTAGGCGCGTTGCTCGGCCTGCACAGTTTGGCCCGCTGCCAACTGTGCTTGTTGTACCACCAGGCGTGGCACCAGCAAGAAGAACTCTGGGGTGAGCGCTGTGGCGTTGGCCTGCAAGCGCAGGCGCATTAACTCTGGCTTGTCAGCCACGGCCACCATGTCGACCAGCGTGTAAGCGCCTTGGGCCACTTGCTTTTTGCCGGTAGAGCTGTTGCTGGAGGTCTCCAGCGACGTGGATGAGCTGCCCACCGATGTGGACGCTGCACTGGAGGCCGAGGAGGTGCTGTCAGCCAGCGCAGGCAGTGCGTAGAGGGCGAGTGTTATTGCGGCGGCCAGTGAAAGGGTGGTTTTATGCAGTGCGATTTTCATGAGGATGCCAATCAGAGTGGTGGGAGGGTTGTGGTGGTGATTATGGCGTTGTAGCAAAGCCATTCCGTTTTCATTTGCTATAAAGTTTATAGCTACCCGGGCAATAAACACCTGGGCCATAGCCCGATTTGACTCCTAAACGCCAGTTTTGGGTCGATTCTGACGCCTAGCACAGACTTCAAAGGCGTCCAGCGATATTTTGGCGTCTGCTTAAAAAATAGGCGCCCTGCGCAAACCCAAGCAGGGCGTGGGTTTTGCGGCTTGTGAACATGCTTATCCACACCTAAGCCCACAGGGCGGCGGTGTAAGTATTTTTGCTTTTTATTTGCAGAGCGCCGCCGCTGGGCTGCCAGAACTGTGGCAACCAAATCCCCGTTTTAGTGAACCACGAACTCGTAGCGCACTTCTTCGCTCTCCACCATGTCCAGAATGTCGTTGAGCGTATCTTCGTCTTCCGTGCTGCTCCAGGTCTCTTCGGGGTTGGTGGTGAACAGCGGCTCGATGGCAATGTCCATGAACTGGCCATCGGGCAGTTTGAGCACGGGCGTGCCTTCGGAGGTTTCAACCAGCTCCCACTCGTCAGGGACGGACATTTCGAGCTGGATGGTGACATTGAGTTTTTTCATGGTGGGTTCCTTTGGCTTTGAGGCGGCGAGGTTAACCCAAACCGGCGAGCGACTAAAACGCGAGCGACTAAGCGGCGCGCCTGCGCAACCGGCGCTCCCACAGCTCAAAGGCGCTTTCGCTGAGCAGCGCCAGTAGCGCTGCAGGCAGGGCGCCAGCCAACAGCAGCGCGCGGTCGTTCAGCGCCAGGCCGGTGACGATGCGCTCGCCAAAGCCGCCCGCCCCCACAAACGCTGCAATGGTGGCGGTGCCGATGGCAATAGCCGTTGCGGTGCGTACACCGGCCACGATGGTGGGCAGGGCCAAAGGCAGTTCAATCCAACGCAGGCATTGCAGCGGTGTAAGCCCAAGCGACATAGCCGCTTGGCGCAGGCCCGTTGGCACCTGGTGCAAACCCGCAGCGGTATTGCGCATCACCGGCAAAAACGCATACAGCGTGAGTGCAATCAGCGCAGGCACGGTGCCGATCACACCCAACATGGATATCAGCACCGCCAGCAGCGCAATAGACGGCACGGTTTGCAGCAAGCCAGTAGCCCCCAGCAACATAGCGCTGATCCGTGGACTGCGCAGTGTCAGCAGCGCCAGCGGTATCCCGAGCACACTGGCCAGCGCTACGGCCACCGCTACCAGCATCACATGTTGGCGCGCCAAGCGGGTCAAGTCAGGGGCCCATAGCTTGGCCCAAAAGCCACGGGCTCCGGTATCGGATGTAGAGGAGGGCAAGGCTGCGGATGCGGCAGCGGCCTGGGCCAGCACCGCCAGTTGGTCGCGCGCAATCACATCAAAGGCCACGCCTTTGAGCTCGGCGCGCGCGTTCATGGCAATCATCATGGGCTCGTCAATGCGGCCTTCTAGCTGTTGCAAGGCCGCCCAAGCCTGCGGGTGGCGCACTGGCATGTCCAGGCGGTACAGCACCACCGCGTCATAGCGGGGAAAGTAGCTTTGGTCGTCGATGAGTACGCGCAGGCCCAAAAAATCAATCTTGGCATCGGTGGTGTAAATGTCCATCACATCGATTTGCCCGGTAGCTATTGCGTCATAGGCCAGGCCGTGGTCTAGCCCTATGGGTGTCTGCTTCAAACCATAGCGGGCGGCTAGGCCTTTCCAGCCGTCCGCGCGGCCGATGAATTCGTTCGATAAGCCCAACTTGAGCTGCGGCTGGGCGGCCAGATCGCTCACGCGGCTGAGCCCTAGGCGCTGCGCATCGGTAGCGCGCAGGGCCATTGCGTAGCCATCGTTAAATCCGAGTGCAATGCCTACGCCCAAGCCCTGAGGCGCTAGCGCCTGGTGCATTTGCGCCAGCGTCATAGGCCCTGGGGCCTTCAAGATTTCCTGGGCAATGGTGCCTGCGTATTCGGCGTACAGGTCAATCTGGCCCGCACGCAACGCATCGAGCACGATGGCTGTGTTGCCTAGCCCCTGGCGTACCTCGGGCGGCACACGGCTGTGTGGCGCGGCCTGCTGGGCCAATAGCTCGGCCAGGATGTAAGACTCGGTGAAGCGTTTAGAGCCGACACGCAGGGGCACTTCTTGGATCTGCGCAGAACACGGTGCCACCCACATTCCTTGTACGAGCAGCGCTATCAGGGCAGTGACAAGCCAGGTCTGTTTCCTGGATAGAGTTGGCGCCAGAGTTTGTTTTGTCATAGTTATCAGTCCTGTCTCAGGCATTCAATCGGCAGCATCCGGGAAGCGCGCCGCGCCGGGTAGTAGCCAAAAAACAAGCCTACCGCAGTGGAGAAAAAAACCGCCGTCATCACATGGCTGGCCGACAGCGTCATCTCAAACTTGCCGGTGCTGTTAACCCCCCAGGACCCGAGTGCCGCTAGGGCCACGCCAATCAGGCCGCCCACAATGCACATGACCACGGCCTCACTTAAAAATTGCACCAGCACATGCTTGGGTTTGGCGCCAATGGCCATGCGGATACCTATCTCGCGCACCCGCTCGCTCACGCTGACCAACATGATGTTCATGATGCCAATGCCGCCCACGATGAGTGAGATGGCACCCACTACGCCCAGGCCTATGGACAGGCCCGCGCCAATGGCTTCGCCCGTGGCTGCAATGCTGGCCAGATTGGTCACCTGAAAATCATCGAGCTTGTCGCCCGCAATATGGTGGCGGTCGCGCAGCAGTTCTTTGATGTCGTTCTCAGCTTCCTGCATCATGGTTTCATCTTTAGCCTGTGCGGTGATGTAGTGCACGCTGCGTGGCCGTGGCATGCGCACCGGAATGGCGGTAATCGGTACCACCATCAGCTCGCCCAGGTCGGAGCCATCTAGCGTGCGGCCACTCCCTGCCATGACGCCAATGACCGTGAAGGGCCGCCCATCCACCCGAAGCACCTGGCCCAGCGGGTCGCGCTGGTAGTAGTACTTATTGGCAATATTGGAACCAATCACGATGACGCGGTTAGCCGAGCGCACATCGGCATCCGCCAGAGCCACGCCGCGGTCGATCTTCCAGTTGCGCAGCGCAAACATATCGGGCGTGACACCCAGCACGGTGGAGCTGCTGTTGTCATCGCCGTACAGCACTTGGAAGAATCCCTGCAAAGTGGGCGCTGCGCCGCGCAGGCTGGGCAGGCCACTGATCGCAATGGCGTCGTCAATCGTGAGTGTGGGTGCATCGTTGGTGCGCCGTCGCGCGCCGCCCTCGGTGGGGGTACCGGGCTGCACGATAAGTTGGTTGCTGCCCAGCACCGCCAGCTCCTTGTTGATGAAGGCGCGCACCGCATCGCCCACGGCCAACATCAGCACCACCGAGGCAATGCCGATGATGATGCCCAGCATGGTCAGGCCCGTACGCAGGCGGTTGGCGGCCAGCGAGCGGAACGATTCCAGCAGAATTTGACCGAGGTTCATAAATATTGTCCCCACGCTCCGCCGCTTTGCGGGTCGCTGCCCCCCGAGGGGGCTGAACTTGCTCGGGGCGGCCCTTCGCTGCGTTCGCCGGTCGTAAGCGGTGATCCATCAAACACAATGAGTCCATCCTTCAGGCGCACCAGCCGCTTGGCGTGCTGGGCCACATCCATCTCATGCGTGACGACAATGATGGTTAGGCCCTGCTCGCGGTTCAATTGTTCAATCACGCCCAGCACCTCTGCGGTGGTGGCGGTGTCCAGGTTGCCGGTGGGTTCATCGGCCAACAGCACCGGCGGGCTGTTGACCAGCGCCCGGGCGATGGCCACGCGCTGCTGCTGCCCGCCCGACAACTGGTTGGGCATACGGTGGCCCAGCGCGGCCAGGCCCACCTGGCCCAGCAGCTCCTGGGCGCGCAGCTTGGCCTTGCTGCGGCCCATGCCGGCGTACAGCAAGGGTAGAGCCACGTTTTCCAGCACATTCATGCGCTTGAGCAGGTTAAAACTCTGGAACACAAAACCGATCGTTTTGTTGCGCACCTCGGCGTGTTGGGAGGCGTTCAGCGTGGTCACCTCTTTGCCATCCAGATGGTAGCTGCCGGCGTCTGCCCGGTCCAGCAGGCCCAGTAGGTTCATCAGCGTGCTTTTGCCCGAGCCGCTCGGGCCCATCAGCGCCAGGTAGTCGCCTTTTTGCACCTGCAGGTCGATGCCGTGCAGCACCGGTGTTGTTACATCCCCGGTGACGTAGCTTTTGGAGATGCCACTGAGTTCTATCAGTGCCATGACTTACTTCTTGAGCGCGGGCTCGGCGCTGCGGGTAATCACCTCGTCGCCGGGCTTCAGGTCGCCGGTGATGAGCTCGGTAAAGCGGGTGTTGGCAATGCCAATGGTCACGTCGTGTTGCTTGGGCTCTTGCTTGTCGCCCACGGTGTAGATGCGGTAGACCTTGCGGCCCGCATTCACGGCGGTCAGCACGCCGTCGTCATCGGCGCGGGCTTTGTCTTTTGCGGTATCTTTGGCTGCATCAGGCGCAGAGGCTGGTGACTTGGCCGCCTTGGCCTTCAGGCTGTCTTCATCGGGCCGAAAGCGCAGGGCTGCGGTGGGCAAGCGCGTCACCTTGTCTTTGGTGGCCACCACAATCCGCGTCTGCGCTGTCATGCCGGGTTTGAGCAGCTCCTCGGGGTTCTCTACGTCCACGATGATGGTGTAGGTCACCACACCGGCGGTGTTGGTAGCGTTCAAACGAAACTGTTGCACCTTGCCTTCAAACTCGCGCTCGGGGTGGGCATCCACCGTAAAGCGCACCACCTGACCTTGTTTGATCAGGCCCACATCAGCCTCACTCACGCTGGTCTGTATCACCATCTGGCGCAGGTCTTTGGCCAACAGGTACAAATCGGGCGTCTGAAAACTGGCCGCTACGGTCTGGCCCACATCGGTGTTGCGGCGTATCACCACGCCATCAATCGGCGAGCGGATCACACTGTTGTTCAGGTCGGTCTCGGCCGACTGCACTTGGGCACGGGCCAGTTCTACATTGGCCGTGCCTGCATCCACTTCACGCTTGCCCTGGTCCAGCGTCAGCGCGGATATAAACCCGGCTACGACGAGTTTCTGATTGCGCTCATAGGTGGCGCGGGCCAGCACCAACGAGGCCTCGGCCGCACCGAGTTGCGCACGGGCTTGACGCACGCGGGCCTCTAAATTGGCCGGGTCCAGGCGCAGCAGTACCTGACCCTTGGTCACGTGGTCATTGAAGTCGGCTTTGCGCTCCAGCACTGTGCCGCTTACCTGCGTGCCGACGTTGACGGTGATGACCGGCTGCAGCGTGCCGGTGGCCAACACCACTTGGGTGATGGCACCCTGGTCGATTGCAGCGGTACGGAATTTTGGAGTCTCAGGCGAGTCGGTCCGCTTGCTGTAGAGGTAATTGCCAGCGCCTAAAACGGCTATGGCCACCAACGCATAAATGCTTCGCTTGATCCAAGGTTTCATGAAACAGGGTCTCCCTTCGCGCTGCAGTTTAGTGCAGTGGGTAAAGAACCCTTTTTATGTACGTTCGAACGCGTCTGAAACCAGACGCTGGTACGACGCTGGCTAAGCGATAGCGCACGGCTACGCTCCACTGACACTGTGCGTACCGTTGATACCGAGCCGATATAAGCGGCGTTATTGAGATCAGCCGTGGCATTCTTTGGCGAAGGACTGCTCCAGCTCTTCAATCAGCCTACCCACATAAGCTACGGCGTCATGGATGGGTTCGGGCGAATGCATATCAATGCCTGCGGCTTGCATCAGCTCCAGGGGCTTCAAAGTGCCACCGGCCTTGAGCACCTCCAGCCAGCGCTGTACCGCGGGTTCGCCCTCAGAGGCAATGCGCTGCGCCATGGCGGTAGACGCCACCAGGCCCACCGAGTAGGTGTAGGGGTACAGGCCCATGTAGTAGTGGGGCTGGCGCATCCACGTCATGCGCGCACCATCGTCGATTTCCACCGTGTCGCCCCAAAACTGGGCCAAGATGTCGCCCTTGCGCTGGTTCAGCAGCCCAGCGGTAATCGGCTGGCCCTGCTCGGCCAAGGCATACACCTGGTTTTGCAACTCAGCCTCGAGCAGGTGGGTCACAAAATTGTGGTGGTAGGTACCCAGCACCTGCATGATGACCGAGCGGCGCATACGCGCGTCGCTGCTCTGGCTCAGGATGTGCTGCGCCAGTAGCATTTCATTCATGATGGATGGCGCCTCCACAAAAGGCATGCCTGGGCGCGTGTTCACAAAGCGCTGGTGTTGCATGGCCAGACCAAAGTGGCCGCCGTGCCCGAGTTCGTGCGCCAGCGTAAACACATTGCGTATGCCGTTGGCCCAGGTGAGCAAAATGTAAGGATGCACACCATAGGGCGATGCGCAAAACGCCCCTGATGATTTGCCAATGTTGTCCGACCGATCCACCCAGCGCTGGGTCATCGTTTTGTTGGCAAAGGCACAATACTCGGGCCCCATGGGTGCCAGCGATTTCAGGATGAGGTCGCAGCCTTCTTCATAACTCATGCTGGGGTGGAACTCTGCATCCAGCGGGGCCTTGATATCGCAATACAGCAGCTTGTCCAAGCCCAGCACCTTGCGCCGCAGGCGCGCGTAGCGCCGCATGTGCGGGGCTAGTTCGGCTTGAATAATCTCCAAAATATTGCGGTACACCGCTTGCGGGATCTTGTGGGCCTGCAGCAGGTAGTCGGTTGTGTTGGGGTAGCCACGCAGGCGGCCTACGGTCACGTTTTTGTTCACCTCGGTGGCAAAGGTGGCCGCGTAGGTATGGTTGTAGGCCTTGAGCCCCGCGCTGAAGGATTGCCAGGCACCCCGGCGCACGCTGGTGTCGCTGTGTGATTCATAGTCCGATTCAAAGCCATTGATGGAATTGGCAAAGGGCTCACCCGCCGCATTGCTGAAGGGCGCAAACTGAATATCGCCCGACTTAGAGCGGTTGTAAACCATAGATGGCGCGTTGAGTACCTCACCCAATGATGCCAGCACGCGCTCGGCCTCGGCACCCAAGCGGTGGGGTCGCAGCTCCATCAGGTCGGTCAGCAGCACGCGGTGCACGGCCAGTCCTGGCTCGGCGGTTTGGAATTGCGCGACCACGCCATCTGGCAGCGCCAGGATTTCGGATGCTACAAAAGCTATGCTGGAGTCGATACGCGCACCTAATGCGGCAGCGCGTGCGGCTGCTGCTTGGTATGCAGGGTTGGTGCCGTCTTGCGCATTGCGCAGGTAGGCATAGGTACTTACCCGCGCAAAGCGTTCTTCGAGCGCCTCCACGGCATCCAGGCAGGCCAGCATGTGCGCAGCGCTGCTGCCCAATTGCCCTTGGTGAGCGGATAGGACGGGCAGGGCTGCGTCAATGGCTGCGTATTCGTCTGACCAAGCGGCCTCAGACGTAAACAGGTCGTCCAGGTTCCAGGTCTGCTCCGAGGGGACTTCGACTCGGGTTTGGCGTTGTTGCATGCTGTGCGTCTCGATAAATAAACGCCATCATGCCACCAGCGCACTGTCGCCGGGGCGGTCGGTCATGTAGTTGATTGGCTGCCAGACGCGGCTGATTTGTGGTTAATTTCCTGTGCACAATAGACGCATGGAGACGCCCTCACAATTCCCCGCTGCGACGCTAGATCAGAATCCTTTGGCTAAGGGGGCGGCGCAGGCTATCGGATTCTCGCAATGCGTCATGGCCATGCGCCGCACGATGGCCACCACGCCCGCGGGCTGGTTATTGGTCATGTGGTTTTGTTGGGGGCGGGTGCCACAGCACCTGATACTGCTCTGGTTGGGGTTGGCCACAGTGCTGTGGCTGGTTGGCATGGGCGCGCTACAGCAAGTGGTACGCCAGGGCACACTAGCGCACTTGCACACGCGCCACGTGATGACTGCCGCGGCGCTGGATGGTGGCGGCTGGGGGCTGATCCCCCTGCTGTTGATGGGACACAACCCGACCTTGGACGCACTGTTGGTCGCCGTGCTATGCGGCGTGACTGCAGTGAACGCCCAGATTTATTTGACTTACTTGCGCGGGTTTTATGTGCAAGTGGGCACACAACTTGCAATTTACCTCGTGGGCCTGGCCCGCCTGGCACACCAACCTAGCGCTCTGGACTACGCCGTTGGCTACACCGTGTTCATTGGTCTGATGCTGTACTACATGTTCCCGGTAGCGCAGCGATTGCTCGATGGAATTGGCCTGCAGCTGGCCAACGCCTCATTGGCCGATCAACTACGCGTTGCGCTCAAGGTCGAGCAGCACGATGCCTCCACCGATGCGCTGACCGGTCAGGGCAACCGGCGCGCGCTCGACGCTTTGCTTCGCCGCCAGATGGAGATTGCGGAACAAACCGGACAGGCGTTTTCCGTCTTGATGCTAGACATTGATTTTTTCAAAAAAATCAATGATGCCCACGGGCACAGCGTGGGGGACGAGGTGCTGCGCGCCTTTGCGCTGCGGGTGCGCGAACACCTGCGCCAGGGTGACGTGTGTGCGCGCTACGGTGGTGAAGAGTTTGTGGTGGTGTTGCCAGGCGCGCCGCTTCCCAAGGCGCTGGAGGTAGCTGAGCGGGTGCGCCACAGCATCGCGCATACGCCCTTGCTCACCACGCCCTTGTTGAACGCAACCGTGTCCATTGGTGCGGCCACCTTAGTGGCTGGCCAAGCTCTGGAGGACCTGTTGCAAGCCGCGGATGCTGCGATGTACGCCGCCAAGCGTGGCGGGCGCAACAAGGTGTCCTCTTTTTAAAGCGCGGCGTAGTCGGTGTAGCCCTTGGCGCCCGGGGTGTAAAAGGTGGCGCTGTCCGGTGTGTTCAAGGTGGCTTGGGTCTTGATCCGCGCTGGCAAATCCGGGTTGGCTAGGAAGCTGGTGCCAAAGGCTACTGCATCGAGCTTGCCAGCAGTGATTGCAGCTTCGGCTTCGTCCGCGGTGTAGCCCATATTACCGATCAGCACGCCTTTGTACTTTTCACGCGCAATGGTTTCTACGTCACCCTTTTGGACACCAAAGAAATCAGCGCGCATCAAGTGCAGGTAGGCCAGGTTGAATGCATTGAGTTTGTCTGCCAGAAAGCCCACCAGGCCAACAGGATCGCTGTCCTTCATGCTGTTAAAGCTGTTGAGCGGCGACAGACGCACACCCACACGCTCAGAACCGATGGCCGCGGTGACCGCGGTCAGAACTTCGAACAGGAAGCGCGCACGATTTTCTACCGAGCCGCCATAACCATCAGTCCGCTGGTTGCAGCCATCGCGCAAAAACTGATCGATCAAGTACCCATTGGCGCCGTGCACTTCTACGCCATCAAAGCCAGCGGCAATAGCGTTGCTCGCAGCCTGGGCAAAGGCGGCCACTATGGTTGGGATTTCTTCGGCGGTCAATGCGTGGGGTACGGCATGCGGCACCTCACCCGCTGGGGTGTGAATCTCGCCTTCAATGGCGGTGGCGCTGCTGGACACGGTGCGTGCGCCGGCATTGATATCGGGGTGGGCCGCACGACCGGCGTGCCAGATTTGCATAAAGATGCGCCCGCCTTTGGCGTGTACGGCGTCCGTTGTCAGCTTCCAGGCCTGGATTTGCGCTTCGGAGTAAACGCCTGGCTCGGCGATGAAGGCCGAGGTGCCTTCGCTCACCATGGTGCATTCCGTGATCAGTAGGCCACCGCTGGCGCGCTGGGCGTAATACTCGGCCATCAGCGCATTGGGCAGGTGCCCGGCATCGGCGCGAGTGCGGGTCAGCGGCGCCAGCAAGATGCGGTTGGGGAGGGTGAGAGCACCAAGTGTCAGGGGATTCAATAGCATGGGAAGATTTATTTGGGTTGGAAAGAAGGGAGGCGAAGGTATCACCCGCCGAATACACCTGGTACGGTGGGGTTACTCGCAGGTAGGTTACAGAGAAACGTAAAAAATCAAGTGATTTGGCCTGAGGCCCAGGTAAAACCTGCCTCAGTAGCTACTAAAATCGTAGCAACTCAACGCTGAGCATTCACTATGACCACCCCCCATTTCTACCCGATAGGTGTCCCAGGCCAGCCCTGGGGCGACGCCGAACGCAGCCAATGGCGGGCGCGGCAGGTGCGCCAACGCAGCTATGCCGACGATGTGCTGGGCGCCGTTGAGCGCTTGCGCGACCGCCTTGAATTGGAGGCCTACGGCGAGGTGGTGTACGGCGATGAGCGCTTTGCATTGGTGGCCATGCGCAGCCGCAAGTGGCAAAGCCATTTGCCCACCGTGCTGGTGACCGGTGGTGTGCACGGCTACGAGACCAGCGGTGTGCACGGAGCGTTGCGCTTTGCAGATGCGCATGCTGCGGCGTATGCGGGCCGCGCCAATCTGCTGGTGGTGCCCTGCGTGAGTCCCTGGGCTTATGAGCGTGTTCAGCGCTGGAACTGGGGTGCGCTAGACCCTAACCGCAACTTTATGCCCAATAGCCCGGTGCAGGAGTCTGCGGCCTTGATGCGCCTGGTTGCACCGTTGCGGGGGCAGTTTGCGGCCCATATTGATTTGCACGAAACCACGGATACCGACGCGTCAGAGTTTGGCCCTGCAAAGTCAGCCCGCGACGGTATACCGTTTGAAGCGCACGGTATTCCCGATGGCTTTTATGTGGTCGACGACACTGCCAATGCGCAGCCTGCTTTTCAAAAGGCCATCATCGGTGCGGTTGAACGTGTCACGCACATTGCACCCGCAGACGCGCGTGGCGAAATCATCGGCTCGCCCGTGGTGGCGTATGGCGTCATTCACTACGCGATGAAAGCGCTGGGACTTTGCGCAGGTGTGAGCGATGCCCGCTACACCTGCACCACCGAGGTCTACCCTGACAGCCCCCGCGCTACGCCCGAACAATGCATTGCTGCGCAGGTGGCGGCAGTGTGTGCAGCAGTGGATTTTGTGCGTAGGTGAGGCAAGGGTTCGCGGGCTTGCGCTATTGCCACCCGGCAATAGCGGCGGTATAACGAGTGGTCTGTTACGTCCGGTCACGTTAGTCTTTTTAGGAGCCACTATGAAACTTGCTACTTTCACACCCGCTATTTTGCTATCCGCGATGTTCCTGCTGATGCCCACTAGCGCCGTTGCGCAAGCGAAGGCAACGGCTGCAGAAGCCACCGCGATGGTTAAAAAGGGTGTGGCAGACCTCAAAGCTGCGGGTAAGGACAAAGACAAGATTTACGCAGCGGTGATTGCCAAGGATGCGCGTTGGGTAGACCGTGACCTGTACCTGGTGGTGTACGGAATGGACGGCGTGGTGAAAGCCCACGGTGCCAACGCCAAGCTGGTCGGCAACAACATGATGGACATGCTGGATATCGACGGTAAGCCCTACATCAAGGAACGTATTGACTTGGCCAAGTCCAAAGGTTCTTTCTGGCAAGACTACAAATTTACCAACCCCACTAGCAAGAAAGTCGAGCCTAAGAGCATGTACTGCGAAAAGGTCGAAGATCTGGTGGCCTGCGCAGGCATCTACAAGTAATGAAGCTCGGCTTCAAACTCCTGGCTGGCCCGCTGGTCACGGCGGTTGTGGTCATTTTTGCGGGACAGCTGGGTAATTGGTCTCAAAACAGCCAGGGCGAGAAGGGGCTGTCGGCATCGCGCGCGAGCCTGGAGAACTTCAAAACCATGGCCAGTGCACAGCAGCAAATGGCCGAGGTCAACGCGGGCGTTTACCGCACGGTAGCGCTCATCTCTTCCATGGACGAGGCGGCGATTAAAACTGCGCGTGCCGATATCAAAACACAGCTGGAGGGCGTCAAGCGGGTCATAGATTCGTTGGCGGCCAATGGCGCCATCGACGGCAAAGTGCAGCAAGACGTGAGTACTGCCATGGGGTTGGTGGATACCTTTGCCAAGCAAGCCGACTCCGCCATCCATTTTGCCGAGTTGGACCCCAATACCGGTGTGGCAGCCATGAAGCGCGCAGACCTGACTTTTAAAGAGTTACTGAAAGTGTCTGCTGTCATTACCGCGTCGATAGAAGAAACATCCGAACGCACCATCACCGCAGCCCGAGAAAAGGGCCGCAGTATCGGTTTGTGGATGGCTGTGGTTGCGCTGCTGACGGGTGGCATAGTGGTCTGGTTGGCCTGGAAAATGCAGACCAAAATAGTGGTGGAGCTGACCCGCGCCGCCTCGGTTGCCAACCAGGTGGCTGCTGGCAATTTAACCGTGAACGCCACTACGGACCGAATCGATGAAGTGGGCGATGTCATGCGTGCGTTGGGTAGCATGACCCAGCAACTGAACCAGTCGCTGACCACGGTTCAAGAGTCATCAGAATCTATTCGTTTGGCCAGCTCAGAAATTGCAACGGGCAACCAAGACCTGAGTATGCGCACCGAACAGACCGCATCCAATTTGCAAAAGGCGTCGTCGTCTACCGAGCAACTCACGGGCACCGTACGTCAGTCTGCAGATTCTGCCCGCCAAGCCCACCAATTGGCCACTAATGCATCAGCCATTGCCGCGCGGGGCGGTGTGGTCGTGGGCCAAGTGGTATCGACGATGGACGATATCAACACCAGTGCCCGAAAGATTTCGGACATTATTGGCGTGATTGACGGCATTGCGTTTCAGACCAATATTTTGGCGCTGAACGCCGCGGTGGAGGCAGCACGTGCGGGTGAGCAAGGGCGAGGGTTTGCGGTGGTTGCCAGCGAGGTGCGCAGCCTCGCCGGACGTTCTGCCGAAGCCGCCAAAGAGATCAAGAACCTCATCAACGCGTCGGTAGAAAAGGTGGATTCTGGCTCCCGGCTGGTCGCCCAAGCGGGCGAAACCATGACCGAGATCGTGGCCTCGGTGCAGCGGGTGTCCGACATCATTGGCGAAATATCGGCTGCGGCTTCCGAGCAAAGCGATGGCATTGGCCAAGTCAACACCGCCGTGCTGGAGCTCGATCAGATGACCCAACAAAACGCCGCGCTGGTGGAGGAGTCGGCTGCTGCCGCGGAGAGTCTGCGCGAGCAGGCGCAACGTCTGGCGCAGGTGGTGTCTGCTTTTGAGCTATCAAGCGGCACGATGGCCCTGCGTTAAGCCGGGTCCAGATCACGAATCAGGCTTTTGACTTTGGTGGTAATGATGTCCACGGCGGGCCCGTTGGCGCCGTGGGGCAGGATGACGTCAGCATTGCGCTTGGTGGGTTCTATGAACTGTTTGTGCATGGGGCGCACGGTTTCCAGGTACTGCTTAACCACGCTCTCGGTGGTGCGTCCGCGCTCAGAAATATCGCGCTGCAGGCGGCGAATAAAGCGCACATCAGAGGCCGTGTCCACATAAATTTTGAGCGACATCATGCGGCGCAGCTCGGCATCAAATAGCGCAAACAGGCCCTCCACTACGATCACTGGTGCGGGCAGGACGGTGATGGTTTTGCTGGAGCGGTTGTCGGCGGCAAAGTCGTACTCGGGCATCTCAATCGCCTCACCCCGGCGCAGCGCCTGCACATGCTGCGCCATCAGCGGCCAGTCGAATGCATCCGGGTGGTCGTAATTGGTCTTGCGCCGGTCGTCGGGCGACATATGGGTCTGGTCCAAGTAGTAATCGTCCTGCATCACCACCGCCACCATTTCCGACCCGATGGTTGCCAACACCTCGCGCGTGACGGTGGATTTACCGCTGCCGCTACCGCCGGCAACACCAATCACGAAGGGTTTGTTGTTGTTTTTGTTCATGTGATTGTTGGTGTGATGGTCGCAAGACACTGATTTTACAAGTGGGGTGCTGCTGTCAAGCCTGCCACTCCCCAAACTCTGCAGAACCCAGATCGATGCTGGCCTTGTGCTTGTCAAAGGGTGTGGCGCGACCCCTACTACAGCCCAGACAACAGCCTGGCACTCACTTCGGCGGCATCGGGCTGCGCGAAGACCATGTTGTGCTGGTGGGTCAGCGGGCCCTCACCGGGCTCCACGTGGCCCGCCCTGTCGTAGCCAATCGCTTTGAACTTCCAGATCGCACCCACGCGTTTAAGGTTTCCTACATGTCTGCCGTCTGCTAAGTGCACGCTGAAAACGTCGGTGTTGGCGTTGGCGTTGGCGTTAAGGGGCTGTAGGTGCAAAGCGCCTGTCAAGGCATCGGGTTCAATGGGAGTGGACGTGTTGGAAGACATGATTGAAGTGTAGACCGGGCTATTGGGGCAGAAACCTAGAACGAAGACCCCGGCTCGCTCAAGAAAGCCAGATCCTGGGCGCTGGATGTGCGGCCCAGGATTGCGTTGCGATGCGGGTAGCGGCCGAAGCAGTCGATGATGGCTTTGTGGCGCATCTCGAAGTTCAGGTTCGGTAGGGCAGTCTCATTTGGGCGATGCTTTATCCGTACCCCATTTGGCAGTAAACCCAATGCCCTGCTTCACAGGCGCTGGGCGTTCCATCAGGCCGCGTAGAGCATCAATGATTTCGGCAAGTGAGTTGTCATGGTGGCCTACGCGACGCTCAAGTTTGGCAAGTTGCTCTGCAAGCGCCTTTTGTGACGAGAGCAATTCTCGCAACTGTACAAAGGCGCGCACCACGTAAACGCTCGTCTCGACGGCGCGCCAGGAACTCAGAACGCTGGCAGCCATGATGGCGCCATGTTCCGTGAATGCGTTGGGTAGCTTGCGCTTACCGCCCCAACTTGAAGTCGCAAATTGCGACTTCAAGTCCGCAAACTCGGCTGGCGAGAGCTGGAACATAAAGTCGGCAGAAAAACGATCCGCATTGCGCTTGACCTGCTCATTGAGCCGTTTGGTATCCACTTCGTAGAGGTCGGCCAAGTCCGAATCCAGCAGGACCCGTTGCCCCCCGAATCTCCACAATACGCCCGCAAAGTGCGTGCGGCGTTATGGCGGCTTTGACTGCGCTTGTGGTCGGTTTTGGCGGTGTGGTCATCTTTGTACTTTGTTGGATTCGATGCTGCGTAGGAGTTTAGCGCCGCAGGCCATTTATATGTCAAATCGGCCTGAGGCCCACGTGAAACATGCCTTAGCAGCTACCAAAAGTGTAGCAACTACAAGCTAAAACCCACAATGAAGACCTCGGCTCGCTCGCAGTGCGCTTCACGGCAAGTGTTTGTTTTGCAGTGTCTGTACGGCGATCAAAAAATTACTGGCCTGCTCCAAAGCCCAGGCTGCATTTTCCAGTGTCACAGGGTCGCCCCGGTAGTCCGCAATCAAGCGCAAATCTTCAACCTTGTTCAGCGAGCGGCCATGCTCAATCGCAATCTTGCCAGGTTTGACCAGGTGCAGACTGAATGCGGCAATCAGGCCACTGTGAGTACGTGCCACTTCTGCAGGTACCGGCGCATTGATGGAAAGAAGGGCAGCCCTGGCCGCGTCAAACATCGCGTAATAGGCTCGGTTGCAGGCACCATCCACATCGCCACTGTCTAGCAAGAGTTTGGCGGAGGCAAGCGCCCTGTCTGCCTTGGCCATCAGCTCTTGTGGTGTCAAAGTGCTAGTCCTTCGCGAGCGATGTTTTCCAATAAGCGCGGGTTGCTGTACTGCGCTGGATGTGCCCACTCGCCTTCCCAGATAGGCAGGGGCTGGATACGAATGCCGGAGTCCAGCAGCACGTCATAGGCCACGTCGTCCAGCGCCAGCTTGGTTGCCACAAAGTCGCCTGGCTTGCCATGAAGCAGCACGGCCACATCGGTGTCGCTGCCAACGCGCGCGTTGCCCCGGGCTTGGCTGCCAAACAGCAGGGTACTTTGCACGGGCCAATCCAAAGCTACCCGACGCGCAAAGTCGCGGGCGGCGCTCAGTACAGCGGGAGACTGAAGGGTTTGGATAGACATGGACTGGAGTTTAACGGAGCAGACTATTTATGTGTCAAGTCGGCCTCTAGCCCAGGCGGAATATGCGCAAGCAGCTACTAAAAGCGTAGCAATTTTGAGGCAAAACCTAGAACGAAGACCCCGGCTCTCGCAGGCAAACCAGATGTTTCGCGTTACAGGGCTGTCTTAAGCCCGAGGTAGTGCTTCGAGTGGGCTCTTCAGCGCAGGCAACGCGATTTGCACGGTATCCCAAACCACTTCCAGGTTGATATCGAAGTAGCCGTGGGCAATGCGGTTGCGCATGCCTCGCATGCTGCGCCAAGGGATTTGCTTGTGTTGTTCAGCAAAAGCGGGGTGCTGGTCCATCACCTTGGTTGCCGCTTCACCCAGAACGATCAGGCTCATGACCACGGCTTGCTGGGTGCGCTTGTCTTGCTCAAAGTCGGCTTGGGCCATCCCCTCGGTGAACGATTGCGCGTCGGCAATCGCTTGGCGCATGTGATCCAGATAGTCAGTCAGCCGGTTCACGCTCATACAGGCCGGGCCTCTTGGGCGACGATATCGCGGAACTTAGCTGGCAGGTCCTGGAGGGTCAGCACATCGACCAATACGCCGAGTAGTTCCTGCAGTTCGTCTTGCAGGCCCCCTAAGTCAAGCAGCGTAGTGCCAGGCAATGTTTCCACCAACAGGTCCAGATCGCTGTCATCGCGGTCGTCCCCACGTAATGCGGAGCCAAACACACGCGGGTTAACTACGCGATAACGCGCCGCCGCCAAACAGATGGCTTCACGGTGTTGGTGTAGGGCTTGGGAGGGGCGCATGGGCTAAAGTTTAACTGCGCAAGCCATTTTTGTGTCAAATTGGGCTGAGGCCCAGGTAACTCCTGCCTGGGTAGCTATAAAAAGCGTAGCAATTGCAAGCCAAAGGCTAGAACGAAGACCCCGGCTCGGTCAGGAAGGCTAGCTCCTGCGCGCTGGAGGTGCGCCCAAGAATCGCGTTGCGGTGGGGGTAGCGGCCAAAGCGGTCGATTATTGTCTTGTGGCGCATCTCGAAGTTCAGGTTGTCTTGAATGCCCAGCTGCATAAATAGCTCAGAAGCTTGCGTGTGCACCAGCGCAGACTCGCTGTGCATATAGGGCATGTAGGCAAACACGCGCTGCGCTTCAGGCAGGCTGCGGTCTTGCCCGCTGGCCACCAGCTCTTGCGCCAACACCGGCGCAATGGCGTCCTGCGCAAAGGCGCGCGCCGTGTCGCGGTACACGTTGCGCGAGAACTGGTCCAACACAATGATCTCCGCCAGCCGCCCCTCAGCCGTAGTGCGCCAGGCAAACAACTCACCCTTGGCTGCGGCTTCCAGCGTCTTACAGAGGCGCGTGCGGATGGTGTCGTCCAGCGCGGCGTCTTTGACGAAGTGCTGTTTGGGGGTTAGCTCTGCGAACCAGAAGTGGAGGATGGGTTGGGGTTGTATGTCGTACTTAGAGACCCCTATTGGGTCGGAAAATTTACAGAT
>JANYEE010000010.1 GCA_025363275.1 Burkholderiales bacterium
CTGGGGGGCGATGAGTTTGCGGTGATCTTGATTGGTAGCGATGCAGACACCGCGGTGGCCGTGGCCCAACACATTGCCAAGTCGTTTGAAGTTCCGATGGTGCTGGAGGACCAAAACGTGGACATGAGCGCCAGCATGGGCATTGCATGCTTCCCCCAGCACGCTCTCGACGTAGACGCCTTGCTCTCGCATGCCGAGGTAGCCATGTACGCCGCCAAAGCCCGCACAACGCTGATGCAAGTGTATGACCCGTCTTTGGACTCGGCCAGCACCCAGACCCTGTCAATGCTCTCTGAGCTGCGCCAAGCCGTGGCCCACGGCGAATTGCGTCTATTTTTGCAGCCCAAAATTGCGCTGGCGACCCATGTCGTGGTGGCCGCCGAAGCGCTGGTGCGCTGGCAGCACCCCGAGCGCGGCTTGGTGCCGCCGTTGCAGTTCATTCCGTTTGCGGAACAAACCGGTTTTGTTCGGGAGCTTACTAATTGGGTGTTTCGGGAGACGGCCAGCGTGTTCAGTTCACTCGACAGTGGCAGTCCCAATTTGCGGGTGGCCATTAATTTGTCGACCCGGGACTTGCTGGACATGGAGTTCCCCAATCGCCTGAACGCGATGCTGGCGGAATTCGATGTGCAGCCTTCGGCATTTTGTTTGGAGATTACGGAGAGCGCGATCATGGATGACCCCCAGCGCGCATTGCACACGCTGCAAACCCTCTCCGACCGGGGCTTCAAGTTGTCGATTGATGACTTTGGTACAGGTTATTCGTCGTTGGCATACCTAAAGAGCTTGCCAGTGGACGAGCTCAAGATCGACAAGTCATTTGTGATGAACATGGAGTCGGACGAAAACGATGCCAAGATCGTGCGCTCCACCATTGACCTGGCCCACAACCTGGGCCTGACCGTGGTGGCCGAGGGCGTGGAGAACGCGCTGATCTGGGACAAACTCAAGGCCCTGGATTGCGACGAAGCCCAGGGTTATTTCATGAGTAAACCGATCCCCGCGCGCGAATTCAGCGACTGGGCCCGCAACTGGAACGCGCGTTACCAGAGCGCTGCCTGAATATCAGTCGTAGCGCAGCGTAAAAATCAAATCGATCGCGCTTTGTTCACCGGTTTGGCCGCGCAGCGTAAAGCGGCGCGACAGATCGTAAAAGATCGAAAGCGTTCCCACCGTGCCCGCCAGGCTGCGCTCATAGGCGACATAAAAATCGCGTGATAAACGTTTACCCAGCGTGACAGTGGCACCGGTGGCGCCCGGGACATTGGAGCTGGTCCCGGTGGTAGGCGCAGATTCACTACCGCTACCCCCGCGCAGGGATATTTCATCCAGACCAAAGGCATTGGCAATACCCCCACCGGCGCCTGCCTTGCCGCCCAGCAGCGCCAGCGCGGCCTGCTGTAGCAGCGCTGACTCCGC
The DNA here is from genome assembly GCA_025363275.1 of Burkholderiales bacterium. Classification (GTDB taxonomy): domain Bacteria; phylum Pseudomonadota; class Gammaproteobacteria; order Burkholderiales; family Burkholderiaceae_C; genus Allorhodoferax. The sequence continues at coordinate 1,420 of JANYEE010000010.1, forward strand.
GCCGCCGTTAGCGCCCGATCGTCCTAGCACCAGCCACGATAACTTTTCCGCATCTGGCAGATCCGGGTCGGCATACAGCCGTACGACTGGGGACAGCGCCGTGCCACTAATTTGCACGCCCACGCGCTGGGTGAGGTTGGGGCGGATCGCCAGAATATCGAGCGAGGGGTTGTCGTAGGGGCCCGTGAATCGCAGCACACCTTCTTCGATATCGAGCTGTTGGCCGTAGGCCTTGTAGGTGCCCAGGGAGGTGCGTATCGTGCCGCTCAAGCGCGGCGCCAGTGTTCGGCCAGCATTGCGCAGTTCCACACTGCCTTCGAGAAGCGTGCTTAAGCCACCGCCGCGCACGGCAAAATCCTGACCCAGATCCAGCGTAACCAGCAGATCGGGCTGAATCTGCAAGACCGGCGTTGGCGCAGCCGTGGGAGGCCTTGGCGCCGTAGCGTTGGGGCTGACGTTGGGGCGGGTGCTTTGTGCCGGTGGCGTCGGGGCGGCCACAGGCTTGCGCACCACCACGTCATCGCCCAGGCGGGGCGCGGTGTCTTCGGGCATCACAAACAAAGCTTGGTCAGCCTTGAGTGCGCCGCGGATGGCGAGTTTGCCCATCGCGAGGCGGGCTGAGAGCTTGCCCGAGAGCACCAACCGGCGGTCGCCGCGGGCACTCACGCGCAGAGCTTTGGCAGTGGCATCCATCTCCAGGCGCAGGCGCTCCAGAAACGGCCGCTCGGTGCCGGCAGCCTCGGGTGTGGGCCACTGGGCTACACCCGAGGCGCTGACCAGCCCTCCGGCGCTCCCGCCCGCGCCTTGCAGCGTGAATTCATCAATGTCCAGCCGCTCGCCCTCCAGGCGCGTGCGCAAGCTGCCGCCGCTGAAATCCATACCGTCCACTACCGAGCGTAGCGCCAAATCTTGGGCCGCCAGTTGCCCGCGCCAGAGCGGGCGCTTGCGCGTGCCGGCCAGCGTGGCATCGGCCTCCAGCGTGCCGCGCAGCCGCCAGCCCGGCGGCGCCAGCACCGACCATGCGCCTATCCGGGGCAGTTGCGCTTTGAGCTGGCCTTTCAAGGGCGCGTCATTCGCCCAGACCCAGTTGCCGTCGGTGTACTGCAAGCGCGTGCTGAAGTCGGCAACCAATTGGCCCGCCCGCTCGCTGTCCCAACGCAGCGTGGTGCTGAGCTGGTCGTTGTCGTTGGTGATTTCCAGCCGTGCTGTGCGCACTCCCGCACTCAACAGCGTGTTGTCATCCCCTTCGCCCAGCAGTTGCAAATCACCGGCGGTACGCTCCAATTGGGCGCGTACGCGCAAGCCTTCGCTGCTTTGCACATCCCACTGTCCGCCCAGCACCACATCGCCGCGCAAGCCCAAGTCCGCCAGCAGCGTAGGGCTGAAGGCCTCGAGCCAACCCAGCGGTAAGTTGCCCAGGCGGCCTTGGGTATTCCACTGCGAGCGCCAGATTCCGCTGCTAATGCTCTGCGCCCAGCGCGCGCTCTGCCAGTTCATCAGTGCGGTTCCGGGGTTGGGCCCAGTCAGGCGCAGGCTGCCGGCGCTGCTCTCCAGGCTGCGGGTGGTGGCCGTGTGCTGGTAGAGCCAGGTCACAGGCTCGGCCAGCTTGAGCGTCCAAACGCCGCTGCGCCGACTACTCTGCGCGGTGGCCTGCAGCGTGTCCAGCTGCGCCTGCCAGGTGGTGTCGTCGCTGCGGCTGATGCGTGCGCCGGCTTGCAGGCCCAGGCGCTGGGTGTCGCGCTCCATTTGCCCCTGCGTAGTGAGTGTTAACGCATTCAGCGGTCCGTTGATGTCGAGTTGCCCGTCGCGCAAGCGCCAGGGGGCCGGGGTGGCAGTGCCGGGAGTGGCCGCCCCAGCGGTCTGCCACTCCAGCTTGGGGATGCGCCCGGTGACGTGAATCTCCAGCCCCTGGCCGAGTGCCTTGCCCCCGCTTCGTTCACCGTCTTGCCAACCCCCTTGCCAGCGCCCGTCCAGCGTAGCTTCGCCCTTGACCTGCTGACCTAGGCCACCCGAAGGCGCACCCGGCAGGCGCGTCACCCAGCGGTTCAGCAGCCCGGCGTCCGTCACCAGCAACTGCGCGCTGCCATCCCCTTGGCTGCGACCCCACTGACCTTTGACCGTGCCGGTGGCACCTGGCAGGGTCAGGGAGAGCGCGCCTGTGGTGTTCAGTTCAGCAGTCTGGATGCTGAGTTGACCCGTTAGTTGCGCGTCGTCTGTTTGCACGGTGAGGTTGTCGATTTTGAGCAGTGGTGCAGTCCACAGGCCGTTGGCGACCAAACGCTGCAGGCGGATGCCCTCCGTGGCGGGTGAGGCTGCCGCACCGCGCTGCGCACTGCCGGTGAGCTCCGCTGCAAAAACAATGCCGGCATCGCTGTGCTCGGCACTGAGCTTGCCGTCCAGCACCGTACTGGCCAGTCGGGAGTCCAGCGCTGCCGTGTTGACGCCCTTGACCACCGCCTGCCCTTGCCAGCCTGCACTGGGGTTGATGGCGTTGACTTGGCCTTGCGCATCCATCTTGCCACCGGCACCCATCGCCTGCAGGTCGCGGATGGTCCATCGGCTCTGGGCGTAGTCCAGCTTGGCGTCCAGGTGCTGCAGCGGCAGGCGCTGCTTATCCCACGGGCCAGCCAGTGCGTTGTCCAGCACGACCTTGGCCTGCCAACCACCATTGGCCGGAGTGACTGCGGCCTGGCCACTCAGTCGGGCCTGGGGCGCACGCGGCCACACGGCAGCCAGCTCCAGCCCTTGCCACTGCGCATTGGCTTGCACGACCGGTTGCGACTTCCAGGGTTGCACGCGGGCCGTCAGTTGGGCCTGCATGGTTTGTCCGCTGGGGGGGCTTAAGCGCGCTTGCAGGTCCAGCGTGGCATCGGCCCCTGCAAGCTCACCGGTTACAGAAGCTTGGGCGGGTATCTCCCACGGCGTACTGCGGCCGGGCAAAGTGGTCTGCACTGTGCCGCGCACCTGCGCTGCAAGCGCCATCGGGGCTGCCGCCTGCAAAGTGGCATCGAAATCGTATTTTCCGGATGAAATACGGCCATGGCCCGCGGATAATCTATGTTCTTTGCTATTAAAAACGTAGTGACCGGAAAGATCGTTGACTGTAAGCGCGGTGCTGCCCTGCCACTCCAGCGTGGCAATAGACCACTGGGTATCCACCTTGACCGGTAGCGCCAGGCGGGTGGGCGGTACGGGAAGGCTGGCGGGTGAGGCCGTGCGCCGGTCTTCGATGTGCACCAGGCGGGCGGCCAGTTGGTCCACCCGGGCCTCGCCATCCAACATGGGCCGCAAGGACCAGTGCACCCGCAGGTCGTGCACCTCTACACTGAGTGCGCCGCGCTGCCAGCGCAACCATTCCACGCTCCCGCCGCCCTGCACGGAGCCCTGCACATTGCGAATTTGTAGGCTTTGCCCCGCGGGCAACCACTGGGCCACCACGGCCAAAGCGGTAGCCAGCGAGGTGTTGGCACCGCTCCAGAACCACACCGCACCCACCACAGCGCCCACCGCCAGCAGCGTGCTACCAGTAACCCACAGTGCAACACGCAATGCCCGCATCAAAAATTGAACCCCACATTCATGTGCAGCCGCAGGCGCTGGACATCCACACCGTAGGCCACGTCAATTTGTAGCGGCCCCACCGGGCTTTTCCAGCGGGCGCCCACACCCAGGCCCACGCGCGGGCGCAGTTCCGACGCGTTATTGGCAACCGCCCCGGCGTCGATAAACAAGGTACTTTCCCAGTCCGATATCCGCCCAGCGATGCGGATGGGGCGCTGCCACTCCACGCTGCCCAGCGCCATGTAGCGCCCGCCGGTGACTTGGCCATCGGGTAGCGGCACACCCAGATCGCGGTAGCCGTAGCCCCGCACACTGTTATCGCCCCCTATGAAAAATAGCTGGGTGCTGGGCAGCTCGGCGGATTCTTCGGCGACGACGGCACCGGCCTGCGCGCGCAGTGCAATGCGGCCGTTGGCCGGCGTACCGCCCGACCCCGCGGCGCTATCGCCCAACGGCAGGTAGCTCAGCCAGCGCGCCAGCACGCGGCAGTAGGGGCTACTTTGTGCGCCCACGGTGGAGCCCGCGCCCAGCGCCATGCCCAGGCCCCAGCCGTGGTTGGGAAACAGCGGGTGGTCAAAGCGCCGCAGGGTGAAGGCGTAGTTGGCGCTGAGCGATTCCACCACCGCTTGCGCGGTGATATCGCTGGTAGCCGAGTCGGCGCGGTCGTATTGCAGGTAGTAGGCGTTGTCCAGCGGCTCGGTGCTGCGGCTGCGGCCCACCCGCACGCTTTGGCTGTGGACCAAAAAACTACCCAGCGTTTGCTGCTGAACGACGGTGCCCACCGACCAGCGCCAATTGTCATCATTGGGGTGCGAAGTGAACTCGGAGGTGAGCGCCGTGGTGTCACGGGCCAGCAGCAGTTTGTTGACACCGCGCCAGTCAAGATACGGGATTTTGTGGTGCGTGTGCTCGATAGACAGTCGCGCTCCGGTGTCGGTACTAGCACCCACGCCCAGAATGAGCTTTTGCAGCTTGGCTTCGCGCACCTGCACCAGCACTGGCGCGGCATTGGGGTCGCCCGTGGTGTCGATACTGATGAAGGCCGAATCGAAATAGCCGCTGTCCGTCAGGCGCTGCTGGGCGGCTACCAGATCAGTCTGTTCGAAGTCTTCGGGGGACAGGCGCACCAGGCGGCGTACCAGGTCGGCATCAAAATGGTTCAGGCCGGTGATGACCAGCGGGCCCAGCCGGTACCGCGGGCCGGATTCCAGCGTCAGGCTTAAGCGCGCTTGGCGGGTAATCGGGTCAATGTCAGCCTGTGATTCGGTGAGCCGCGCGGTGGGGTAGCTCTGGGCGGTAAGTTGCAGCAAGGCCCGCTGCTTGGCTGCCGTCCAGCCGCTTTGGCTGAATCGCATCCCAGACTCCAGCGACCAGTCGCGGATCACGCGCAGTCGCTGCGCCGCCGTTGTGCTGTCGCTCAGGATCGGGCCTGCAAACGTGATCTGCACGTCCGTCACCACCGTGGCATCACCCGGCACGACACGCAGCCGCAAGCTGCGCGGTACCGCGCCGCTGCTCGGTACCGGTGGTTCGACACTAATGCTGGGTGAAAAATAGCCCAGCGTTGCGACCAGCTCGCGGGCATCCTGCTCGGCGGCTAAAAGCAAGCGTGCCAGTTCACTATCACTGAGATCATTCAAGCTCCGGTAGCGCAGCACATCCAGATTGCGCTCCAGCACTTCGCGGACTTCGCCCGGTGCGTCAATGGCAAGCGTGAAGGCGCCGTCGCCCTTGGCGGAGCTGCCAAGGGAGGTCATTGCATCGGGCGTGGAGGTTTGGGCTAGCGCGGGCAACAAGCCCCAAGGGCCGATTAGCAGGAGCGCAGCCAGAATGGCTTTCATAGCCCGTATTGTGGCTTGGACAGAAAGACCATTTCTATGGGTTTGTGCGGCGTCCGATGTCTACCCCGGCGTCAAAAGCTGGTTGCAAACATGACTACTACCGCAATACCCATTACCGCGGTGGCGAGCCAGCCCAGTACGCGGTGGCCGGTGCCGATGGTGTGGTCACCCATGAGCGTGCGCGATTGGCCAATACACATCAGTGCGGCCATGATGGGGACAGAGATCACGCCGTTGACAATCGCACTCCAGACCAGCGCCTTCATCGGGTCGACTTCGAGGTAGCCGATCAACGTACCCATGCCGGTGGCCGCAAGAATGATGGCGTAGAAGCCCTTGGCTTCGTGGAAGTCGTGCGATAGTCCGGCTGTCCATCCATATAACTCGCTGACGGCGTATGCGGCGGAGCCCGCCAGTACGGGAACAGCCAGTAGACCGGTGCCAATGATCCCCAGCGCAAAGATGGCAAACGCAAACTCGCCCGCTACCGGGCGTAATGCCTCAGCCGCCTGGGCCGATGTTTGAATATTCGTGATGCCTTGCTCGTTCAAAGTGACTGCTGTGGCAATCACGATACACAGCGCGACGACGTTGGAGAACGTCATGCCTATATAGGTGTCTTGTTTGATGCGGGACAAGTGCTCTGCCGCGTACGCGGGGTGTATTTTGAGCGCCTGTGACTCCGGGCGGCGGTTGCTGTCTTCTACCTCTTGCGAAGCTTGCCAGAAGAACAGATACGGGCTGATGGTGGTGCCCAGCACCGCCACCACCATAGCCGCATAGTCTTTGGCGGATATATCTTTGGGTAAAAACGCCCAAGGATGTAGCGACTCCTGCACGGCCTGTCGCCAGGGCACATGCACGGTCAAGATAACTGCTACATAAGCGAAGAGCGCCAGCGTCAACCACTTCAAAATTCGCACGGTGCGCTCATAAGAAAAGAAGACCTGCGTGCCAACGCACAACAGGCCCGTGGCAATGATGTACAAAGCCAGCGGCCCGCCGATCAGCAGGCGTACGGCCTCGCCCATGGCGCCGATGTCGGCTGCGATATTGATGGTGTTGGCCACCACCAGCAGGCCCACCAAGGTTTTGGTCAGCCAGCGGGGAAACAGCTTGTTGATATTGGCGGCCAGGCCTTCGCCCGTGACCCAGCCGATGCGGGCCGACAACATCTGGATACCGATCATCAAGGGGGTGGTGATTAGCAGCGTCCAGACCAGCGCGAAGCGGAACTGCGATCCCGCCTGCGAGTAGGTGGCAATGCCGCTCGGGTCGTCGTCGGCTGCGCCGGTGATCAGGCCCGGGCCGAGCCGGCCGATGAGTGACTTTTCAGCCAGCGTTTTTTCAGAAGGATTTTCAACAGAATGGGTCATGGCTCGTAGCTCCGGTGTATCCGCCCGCAGGCTCCGGGCATCTTACGCACAACGACTAGCCAAACTTGGTACGCAGCGTATCTGACGCGTAAAGTACGCTATCAAATTAATAGCTGCACAGGCAATAAACACCTGGGCCCCAGGCTCAAAACGTACAAAAATGAGCCTAACGATCGAAACCGACCCCAGGGTGGAGCAAGAAGTTCTACCGGCTGCTCGGGAAGCTAAACACCGTCCCCTCACGCACCCCCGCACTCGGCCAGCGCTGCGTAATCGTCTTGCGCTTGGTATAAAAGCGCACGGCATCGGGGCCGTAGGCGTGCAGATCGCCAAACAGCGAGCGCTTCCAGCCGCCAAACGAGTGGTAAGCCACCGGCACGGGCAGGGGCACATTCACCCCCACCATGCCAACCTGGATGTGGTCAGTGAAGTAGCGCGCCGCTTCGCCATCGCGCGTGAAGATGCAGGTGCCGTTGCCGTACTCGTGGGCGTCGATCAGGTCCATGGCTTCTTGCAGGGTTTTGGCGCGCACCACACCGAGCACAGGCCCAAAAATTTCTTCCTGGTAAATCACCATGCCGGGTTTGACGTGGTCAAACAGACAAGGGCCCAAGAAGTAACCTGCCGCATGGCCGGCCACTTGCACGCCGCGGCCATCTACCACCAGGGTGGCACCTTCTTTCACGCCCTGGTCTACATAGCCTTTGACCTTGTCAAAGTGTGGTTTGGTGACCAGCGGTCCCATGTCGCTGGACGCATCGGTGCCGGGACCGACCTTCATTTTGGCAATTTCAACCTTCAACGCAGCGACCACCGCGTCGGCGGTCTGGTCGCCAATCGCCACCACCAGCGGGATCGCCATGCAACGCTCGCCACACGAGCCGTAGGCCGCGCCCATCAGCGCGTTCACGGCGTTGGCAATATCGGCATCGGGCATCACCACGGCATGGTTCTTCGCGCCACCCAGGGCTTGTACGCGCTTGCCGTGGGCACAGCCGGTTGCGTAAATGTATTCAGCAATCGGCGTGGAGCCGACAAAGCTCACGGCCTTCACGCGCGGGTCGGTCAGCAGCGTGTCCACTGCTTCTTTGTCGCCGTTGACTACATTCAGCACTCCGGGGGGCAGGCCAGCCTGGAGAGCTAGCTCGGCAATGCGCAAGGTGCTGGTGGGATCACGTTCCGAGGGCTTCAAAATGAAGCAATTGCCGCAAGCCACGGCCATGGGCCACATCCACAAGGGCACCATGGCCGGGAAGTTAAACGGCGTGATGCCAGCGGCCACGCCCAGGGGCTGAAATTCGCTCCAGGAGTCGATATTGGGGCCGACATTTTTGCTGTGCTCCCCCTTGAGCAGCTCAGGCACATAGCTGGCGTACTCCACGTTTTCAATGCCGCGCTGCAGTTCGCCCATGGCGTCACTCAGCACCTTGCCGTGCTCGGCGGTGATCATGGCGCAGATCTCTTCGGCGTGTTCTTCCAGCAAGACCTTGAGCTTGCTCATCACGCGGGCGCGCTTGAGCGGGGGTGTATTGCGCCACGCAGGGAAGGCGGCCTGGGCGGAGGCTATTGCTTGTTCGACGGTGGTCTTGTCGGCCAGCAGAACACGGGTGCTGGAGACGCCAGTGGCCGGATTGAAAACTTCTTGCGAGCGCTGGCCCGTGGTGATCATTTTTCCGTCAATGAGGTGGCCGATGGTGAGGGGTGTGGACATGGTGAAAGCGCTTATGAAAAATTCGAATGTAGGCGCACCGGCGGTTTAGCGCCAGTGGCCAAGAGTTAAAACTGTTCTGCTGAAAGGGTGGCGTTAGAGCGTTGCGTTCAAAGACTCACCCAGAGCGTTGACCAAGCTGTCAATCTCGGCCGGGGTGGCAATGAAGGGAGGTGCGAGCTGAATGGTGTCGCCTCCATAGCGCACGTAAAAACCTTTTTCCAGGCACTTCATGGCCACTTCATACGGGCGCTTGAGCGGCTCACCCGGTACGGGGGACATCGTAAATCCGGCAGCCAAACCGCAGTTGCGGATGTCCAGCACATGCTTGGCGCCTTTGAGGCTGTGCACGGCATTTTCAAAATAAGGCGCCAGCGCAGCAGCGCGCTCGACCATGTTTTCCTTCACCAGCAAATCCAGCGCAGCAATGCCCGCAGCGCATGCCACCGGGTGGGCTGAGTAGGTGTAGCCGTGCGGAAACTCGAGCGCGTAATCTGGCCCGCCTTGGGCCATAAAGGTGTCGTAAATGTCCTTTTTGGCAATCACGGCACCCAGCGGCTGCGCCCCGTTAGTGATCTGCTTGGCCACGTTCATGATGTCTGGCGTGACACCAAACGCGGCAGCACCGGTGTAGGCTCCCATGCGGCCAAATCCGGTAATGACTTCGTCAAAAATAAGCAGGATATTGTTGGCCGTGCAAATATCGCGCAGACGCTGCAGGTAGCCCACCGGGGGCACCACCACACCGGCCGAACCAGACATGGGCTCCACAATCACGGCGGCAATATTGCTGGCGTCGTGCAGGGCAATGAGTTTGAGCAGCTCGTCGGCCAGCGCCATACCCATCGGTCCATCTTGCGGCGGCATGCCCCTAAAGAATGAGCCTGCCGGGGGTTGTGTGTGGGGCAGGTGGTCCGCTTCAATGCCTTGGCCAAAAGTTTTGCGGTTGCCCACAATGCCGCCTACCGAAATACCGCCAAAGTTCACGCCGTGGTAACCCTTTTCGCGGCCGATCAGGCGCGTCTTGGTGCCCATGCCCTTGGCACGCCAGTAGGCGCGCGCCATTTTCAAAGAGGTGTCTGCGGACTCCGATCCTGAGCCGGTAAAAAATACATAGTCCAGCCCGTCGGGCGTGAGCTCGCGGATTTTGTTGGCCAGCTCGAAAGACAGCGGGTGGCCATATTGGAAGGCGGGAGAGTAGTCCAGTGTGGCGGCCTGGCGGCCAATCGCCTCGGCGATCTCGGTCCGGCCGTGGCCCAGACCACAGGTCCACAGGCCCGATAGGCCGTCAAAAATTTTGCGGCCGTGGTTGTCCGTGTAGTAAGCGCCCTGGGCGCTAACCATCATGCGCGGGCTTTCCTTAAAGCTGCGGTTCGCCGTGTAGGGCATCCAGTGGGATTCGAGCCAGGCGCGGTCTTGCGGGTAAGGCGTGGTGCTGGTGACGGGTTGGCTGGGGTGGTCGTTGAGCTTCATGGCATCTCCACGGCGCACGGAATGTGCGCCACCGTCGCATTGTGCGATGCTCTGTTACTCTTATAAATATACAAATATCACTACTCAGTTGCAGATTTATGAAAGTAAAAAGTTCTCCGATGGGCCAGGTTAGCGACTTGGACTTGCGCCTATTGCAGGTGTTTCGTGCGGTGGTGGACTGCGGCGGCATGGCGGCCGCCGAGCTGGAACTCAATATCGGCACGTCTACCGTGAGCCGCCATGTCAAGGACCTGGAAACCCGCCTGGGCCTGACCTTGTGCCGACGCGGCCGAGCCGGGTTTGCACTCACCCCCGAGGGCGAGAAGATTTACGCACAAACCACGCAATTACTGGCAGCCACCGAGGCCTTCAAAGCCAGTGTGGATGACATTCACCAGCGCATGGGCGGACAGCTGCACCTGGCCGTGTTTGACAAGACCGCTAGCAACCCGAAAGCGCATATTGCGCACGCCTTGTCAAACTTCACGGCGCAAGCGCCCGAGGTGGGTTTGAACCTGCATGTGTCCACACTCAACGGCATTGAGCGCGGCGTGATCGATGGCAGCTACCAGATGGGCATCATTCCCGGCCACCGCAGCTCGGGCGTGCTGCAGTACGCGCCGCTGTTTGGCGAAACCATGTTGTTGTACTGCGGGCCCAACCATGTGCTGTTTGAGGGGGACAACGCGGCCATGGATTGGGACACCTTGCGCACGCACGCCTTTGCGGGCCTGGGCTACCACTCACCGAATATGGAAATTACCCAACACCAGCGGCTGACCCGCGCCGCTACCGGCTTTGACCAGGAGTGCATCGCTACGCTGATTTTGTCGGGCCGGTTCGTCGGCTTTTTACCGGACCATTACGCCCAGAGTTTCGTGCAGCAGAGCCAGATGCGGGCCATCAAGCCCAAGCTGTTTCGCTACCACTGTACGTTTTTTGCGATCACCCGACGCTCACCCGAGCTGGCCCGCTCCACGCGTGCGCTGTTAGCGTGCCTGAAGGATGCACACCCATAAACAGCCGCCAGCGCGGAGGCAATCCCCTACTGCGAATTTATATTGGTACCGCCAGCACCCACCGCCACATATTGCGATAAGCCCGCCAACATGCTGAACAAGTCGGCCGTGGTACCCGTGGTGCCTGCGGTCCAACTGGTTCCGTTGGCACTGACCGCTACCAAGCCACCCGAGCCGAGTACCACTATTTGGCTACCCGTCGCGCTCGCAGCCAGCAGATTGCCGGTAAGCCCCGTGGTTTGTGCCAGCCATGTAATGCCATTGTCCGAACTTAAGAGCACCGTCCCCGCGTCGCCCACCACAGCAACGGTGTATCCCGTGATGAACTGCACCGCAATGGCGCGCAGGTTGGCGGTCGAGCCAGACGTTTGCTGAGTCCAGGTAAGACCGTCTGCGCTGGTGAGAATGGTGCCGCCCGCGCCCACTGCCACCCAATACGAATTGGCCGTAAAGGCTACGCCATACAGATGCTGGGTGGTGGGCACTGCGGTGGCAGCAGTCCACGTGATGCCGTCCGTGGTGGTACGAATCGTGCCGTTGTTACCCACGGTAACAGCGCGCGTCCCATTGCTGGCCACGGCGTTGAGATTCTCCGTGGTGTTGGACACGCCAGCAGTCCAAGTTGCCAAGTCGGTGCCATACACAATCGTGCCGCCATTGCCAACACCGACGAAACGGGTCAGCGTGTAAATGTTGGCATTGATCTGCGTGGTGGTAGCCGCGGGTATGGCCGTCCAGGTGAGGCCTGTGGTGCTCTTGTAAGCGCTGCCGTTGTCACCCATGGCAAGGTAGTAGCCCAAGGTGTCCAGCGATGAGACGCCATAGGTCAGTGCGCGCAATGTATTGCTACCCGTGTCGCCGCCCCTAGCCCAGGTCGTACCAGCTGGACGTGGCAGGGCGTTGACCGCCGGAGCGCCGGGGCCGCCAGGGCCATTGCCCGTGCGAGCGTTCACCGTGAATGAATATTGCACGCCATTGGCCAAGCCGGAAACCACAAAAGGTGGTTTGACGTTGATAAACGTTTGTGCGCCCGGGATGTTGATCCAGTCGGTGGTGGAGACTGCAGGAAACTTGGTGCTGACCGGCGCGTAAAAAACCCAGTACTGCACTGCGGGGTCGGCGGTCCAACTTACGGTGGCGCGGCCGTCTCCGGGCGCGACCGAGATGCCGCCCACCGGGGGCGCCGCCGAGCTGCCGCCCCCACACGCAGAAACCAGCATGGCAACAAGGAGGGCAGCAAAGGCCTGCCGGATCAAGGAAAAATGCATGAAGAACCGCCTAGGAGGAATAGAACACTGATTTTACAAGTGCTGGCCCCGGGCGGCCGGGGCGCTGCGTTTCTTTACCTGGCGCGTCCTTGGGCGATAGTTTTTAGTTGAAGCCGTAGAAGCCAAATGGCATGGCAGGCTTATGGCCGCTGATGAGCTCCGCAATGGCTTTGCCCGAACCCGCGCCGTGGGTCCAGCCCAGCGTGCCATGGCCTGCATTGACCCACAGCTTGCCGACCTTGGATTTGCCGATGTAGGGGATATTGGTGGGCGTGGCTGGGCGCAGGCCAGTCCAGAAATGCGGCTCACCACCCTCGGAGGCCAGGCGCGTATCGCACACACCAGGAAACACGGTCTCAACCCGCCGGGCTAGCATTTCGCAGCGCGCACGCGCCAGCGGCGTGTCCAGCGACAGGTCGTAACCACCCACTTCGATCGTGCCGGCAATGCGCAGGCTGTCGCCCAAGCGGCTCATGGCGCACTTGACGGAGTCGTCCAGCAGGCTGACTTGGGGTGCGAGTTTGGGTTTCAAAATTTTGAAGGTGGCGCTGTAGCCCTTGCCGGGGTAAATCGGCAGGCTGACGCCCACAGTGCGTAAGAGCGGCGCGGTGTAAGAGCCCATGGCTACCACAAAGTGGTCGGCCGATAGCGCTTGTTCTTTGCCGGTGTCTTGGCTGCGCACCCGCGCGGAAGTGATGCTGCCACCGGCCTGGTCCAGGCCCAGCACATCATGGTTCCATAAAAATTGCACACCGCGCTCCAGGCAACGCTGGCTGAGCTCTTGGGTGAACACCCTGGCGTCGCCACTCTCGTCACTGGCGGTAAAGGTGCCGCCCACGATGTGATCTGCAAATTGTTTGAAGGCCGGTTCGATTTTGAGCAACTCTTCTTTGCTAACCACGCGGCGGTTCACGCCGTACTTGGCCATCAGCGCAGCCGCGTCGGCGGCGGTGTCCAAAGATTTTTGGTCCACGTAATAGTGGGCAATGCCTTTTTCCAGGCGGTTGTAGGTGATGCCGGTATCCAGCACGACCTGCTTCAGTGCCTCGTGGCTGTACGAGCCCAGGGCCACGAGCTGCTGCACATTGCGCTCAAATGCGGCGTCGTTGCAGTTAGCCAAAAATTCCAGGCCCCAGCTGTACTGGTGCCAACCTTCGCCTAGCGGGGATTGGGGGCGAAACAGCAAAGGAGCTTCCTTGCTGAACATCCATTTCAAGGCTTTCCAGGGCGCATCGCGGTTGGCCCAGGGCTCGCAGTAGCTCACCGAGATTTGCGCCGCGTTGGCAAAACTGGTCTCCAGCGCCGCCTCGGCCTGGCGGTCAACGACGGTAACCGCGTGCCCGCGCTGGGCCAGATGCCACGCGGTGCTGATACCAATAATGCCTGCGCCTAAAACGATAATTTTCATAGAGTTAAGTTTCGCGGAAATGGCCTTGCAGTAAAAGTAAAATTAAAGCGTTTGTGAAAACAGTAGGGAAACTTATGCGAACTTTTGATCCCGACGCTCTTGAATGCCTGGCCTCCATCGTCGAAGAAGGCGGTTTTGAGCGCGCTGCGGTGCGCTTGTCGGTCACCCAATCGGCGGTATCGCAGCGCTTGCGTGCGCTTGAGGCGCAAATCGGCACCGTGTTGCTGGTGCGCAGCCGCCCGGTCAAGCCCACGGCGGCGGGGCGCTTGTTGATCAAACACGCGATGCAAATGCGCCTGCTGCGTGCGGATCTGGAGACCGATTTGCACGACCTCACCCCCGCAACCAAAGGCTCACGCGAAGAGGACCGGGTCTCGATTGCCGTCAATGCGGACAGCATCGCCACCTGGGTGCTGCCCGCCGTGGGGCCACTGGTTAGTGAGGGCTTACCGCTGGAAATCATCACGGATGATCAGGACTTTACGCATGAGTGGTTGCGCGAAGGCCAGGTGCTGGGCTGTGTCACCACCCTGAAACAGGCCCTGCGCGGCTGCAAAGTGCTGCCGCTGGGCGACATGCACTATGTGGCGGTGGCCAGTGCCGACTACGCCCGTGAGCATTGCCCGCAAGGCCTGACCAGCCACAACTTTCGCGACATTGCTTTCGTTGCGTTCAACCGCAAAGACGACTTGCAGGCCGATTTTGTCGGCCGGGCTTGTGGCCTGCGCCGCGTCACGTTGAGCCAGCGGTTTGTGCCCAGCTCGGAGGGCCAGGTGCGCGCGGTGCTGGCGGGCTGGGGTGCCAGCGTAGTGCCGGAAATGCTGGTGCGCGATCTGCTGCACAGCGGTGATTTGGTCAATCTGGCGCCATTGGTCACGCTGCCGGTCAGCTTGTACTGGCATTGCTGGAACCTGGATTCGGATGTGATCGACCGCCTGACCAGTGCCTTGGAGGCCGCTGCACAACAGGCATTGCATACTGAGTAGTCACAAATTAAACTAATTTTCTATTTTGTGACACGGGTGGATAAAATATGGACATGAACGCTATTTCCTCTGCGCTAACGCCCGCGAAAGTACCCGCAAAAATCTCTTTTAAAGCGCAAATGCTGCTGGCGCGTGAAGACGCCATCATCAAAGTTGTGAACCAGCTCTTGGCTGAAAAGGGTTTTGAGGCCATGACAGTGGACGAGGTGGCGGCCAATGTGGGGATTGCCAAGGCCAGCCTGTATAAGCACTTTCCCAGCAAAGAAGATCTGGCTGCCGCCGCGATGGTGGGGGTGATGCAACGTGCCCAAGCCTTTCTGGACACCGTAGCCCCCGACGCCAGTGCCCTGGACAAACTCCGCACGGTGGTCCGATGGACCATGGGCCTCAAGCTCCACGGCGAGATGCCGTCTTTGCCCAGCCAAAACTCCAGCCTGCGTACCACCCTGATGGCCAACACAGCCTATATGGACGGCTTGATGGACGTGAGCGACCGCCTGGGTGCCTGGATTGAGCAGGCGCAGAGCGATGGTGCGATCAACCCGAAGCTGCCTGCGATTGCGGTGCTGTACACGCTGTACGCACGGGCCTGCGATCCGGTGTTGGAGTTTTTAAAGATGGGCGGACTGCATGAGAACGCGCAGATCATTGAATTGGTGATGTCCACCTGCTTTGAAGGCATCAACGCCCGTTAATTGGGGTCGTCGGGCGCGCCAGCGCACCATCGGTATCGATAACTTTCACCGGGCTATTAGCGGTTGTCGAGGTTTGCACTCGTCTTCGCTAAGCTGCGTACACTGGATTAATAGGAGACAGATTGTGCAATGGGCTCGGCGTATGAATCTCTTTTTGCGGGCACTGGTTTGCTGGTTGTGTATCAGCACCGGCGCAGGCTTAGGGGCGCAGACGCCCAGCGCGCCGTCCGTCGGCGCACCCGCGCTGATGCTGGCCAAGGTCTACCACCCCGGCATCGATCTGTCTGACTACTGGGTCAGCGAGAAATACGACGGCCTGCGCGGCTACTGGGATGGTCAGCAGCTCTTCACGCGCGGCGGGGAGCACGTGCAGGCTCCTGCCTGGTTTACTGCGGGCTGGCCCACTATTCCGTTGGATGGCGAGCTCTGGGCCGGGCGTGGGCAATTTGCCAAGGCCACATCCACCGTGCACCAGCAGGTGCCTAACGATGCGGCTTGGCGCGGCATGAAATTCATGGTGTTTGATGTGCCCGCGCACGGCGGCCCCTTCACCGAGCGCATCGCTGCGCTAAACGCTGCCGTCGCGCAGATCGGTCAGCCCTGGGTGGTGGCGGTGGTGCAGACCCGTGCCACCACGCACGCGGCCTTGCAGGCGCAAATGCACCGCATCGTCAAAGCCGGTGGCGAGGGGCTGGTGCTGCACCGCGGTGCCTCGCTGTACACCGCGGCGCGCAACGACGATTTGCTCAAGGTGAAGCCCCTTGAAGATGCCGAGGCCCGGGTGCTGGGCCACCAGCCAGGCCAGGGCAAATACACCGGCATGCTGGGCGCGCTGTTGGTGGAGAGCGTGGCCAGTGGGAATGCGGCTGCGGCGGGTGTTCGCTTCAAAATTGGCACGGGGCTGTCGGATGCGCAGCGCCGCAACCCGCCACCGGTGGGCAGCGTGGTCACCTACCGCTACCGGGGGCTCACAGACGCTGGCGTGCCGCGCTTTGCCAGCTTTGTGCGGCTGGCAGCCGACCGGCCGGATGCATCTGCTGGATTTCCGGGCGCTACAAAATAGATAGCTACTGAGGCATGTTTTACCTGGGCCCCAGGCTGTTTTGACTAAAAATTGGTTCCCAAATGGGCTTTAGACGCTATATGGAAGCCCATGAAGCCTACTGCGGCTCGTAAGCCACCAAGCGTCGCCGTTCTTCCTCGCTGAACTGGCTTTGTTGCAGGGCCGTTAGCGCTTGCTGACGTTCTGACGCGGTGGCGTTGGCCTGGCTTTTCAGCACGGTACTGCGGGCTTCCAGGTAGGTGGCAATGCGCTGTTTCCAGGCGGCTTCTTCGCGGTCCAGATCGGCCAGGCGGCTAGCAGCACCGGCATCGAACTCTTTGGCTCGCATGCGGTAAATTTCGTCGTCGCTGGCGCCTTTGGCGCGCATATCAAAGGCGCGCTGCTCAACGCGCGTTACCACTTGGCTGGCCTCGCGCTCGGCGCGCAGCGCGGGGGACATGCTGGCGTCTAGCGCAGCCAACTGCTGCTGCTTTTGCGCAGCGCTGAGCTTGGCGTTCTGGCTGATCTCCAGGCGCGCCACAGCGTCTGCATCCATCACGTCTTCAAAGCCAAACATGCCTTCAATCTCTTCGGGGTTGAAGTACTGGCTGCGCAAATCCTGCTGGGCCAGCATGCGCTGGCGGATCGCGGCTACACCGTTGCCGGCCAGCGCGGGTTTGGCTTCCAGGTCCACCAGCGCGCGCTTGAAATTCAGGTACAGGTCCAGCAAACGCCGGGCTTTTTGGGCTTGGGTCGCGCTCAAATTGCGGTTCAGCTCGGTGTGGATTTGTTGGGTGATCGCGGGCAGGTTTTGTTCGCCCAGCGCACTCAGGTAGTAGTCAAAAAGACGGCGCAATTCGCCGTACGCCAGCGGTGCGTTGTCGGCCGCTGCGCCATGGGCAGCCAGCGTTGCCAAGTTGCCATCGGGCTGCGTGCCCTCTTGCGATTTCACGAAGGCGGCGGGCGTGCCGGGTGCTGCTGCAGTAGGCGCCACAGCGTCGGCCGCCGTGGCATCCGAGCGCAGCAACAGCCATGCCAAAGACCCCGCCAGGAGTAGCGCGCCCGCGCCCCACCACAGGCGTTTGCGCCGTGTGCTTACAAAGTAGGAGGGAGACAAGGCGGGCTCGGGAGCTCGAAGGCTTGGGGCGGCAGGTTTTACAAACCCTGGTTCTTCAGGCGGTTGGCCTGCTGGCGGAACAGGGTCACCGGGTTGGTTTCAAAGATGTTGACCAGGCCCACGGTCTGGTTCACTTCGTCCAGGTGGTTCATCGCGTAGTCGTCGCGGATCACGCGGCCCAGGTGGCTGGAGCAGCTCGACACCAAACCATCGTTCTTGGCGCCCTTGAAGGCCAGCGAGGTCAGGCTCAAAGCCGGGTCGATGATGTCCAGCACATTGGTGTAGGGCTGCGCGCCACTCCACGAAAAGTAGGCCACGCCACGCGCGGTGTAGGCACCTTCACCGCAGGCAGTAGTGGGCAAACCTTCGGGGTGGGCCAGGTTGAATTTGGACGTGCCCGCAGTGCTCAGCGATTGGGCTGCGGCTAATGCGTTTTGGCTCAGACCGGAGCCGCCTGACAGGAAGTTGATCACCGTGGCCAGGCCATTGGTGATGGACACAATCACCGCGTTGGACAGCGAGCCCGCTGGTGCCACACCCAACAGCACATCGGCCACGGCCGAGCCCTTGTTCACACCACCAATGGACGTGACTGACGCCACCAGGTCAGGCCGCACCGATGCCACATACCGTGCGGTCGGTCCGCCATGGCTATGGCCCATCAGATTGACTTTGGTGGCGCCCGTGGCGGCCAAAATTTGCTTCACTTGGGTCAGCAGTTGTTCGCCACGCACTTCGGTGCTGTTGGCGGCCGACACCTGCACGGTGTAGACCCGTGCGCCGTCCCAGCGCAAGGCACTGGGGATGCCATAAAAATATTCCACCGGGCCAATATTGTCAAAACCAAACAGACCGTGCACCAGCACGATGGGGTATTTGGTTTGGGTGTACCCGGCAGCGATGCTGCTCACCGGCAAGAGGGACAGGACCATCAGAAAGGTGGCCACCAGACGCGTCAAAGTTTTTTTCAAAGTTGTCTCCACAAGGCTACATAGGCCATTAGGTTGAATGAACGTGCATGAAAAGGCGGTGCGACGGCCCTAGGTAAATGCCGTCGCGGGACGGTCGGGTGCCGAAGTGGGGTGCCACCCAGCCCAAACCCTAAATAGCACGGTCGTGCTATTTGCGTTGAATGTAATTTCGTGGCCAGGCTTTGTCACGCTGGTAAACCCGATAACTGGTAAACCCGCATGACGTGGGGGTGGATTTGCGTTGCGGCCTGGTCACTGCCGCCCGTCGCAGATAGAAGATGCTCTGCTTTTGATAGCTACTCAGGCAGGTTTTACCTGGGCCTCCGGCCGATTAGGCTTAAAAATGCAGGTCAGGGCTTCTGCAAAACCTTGCGCGCCTGCGCCATGCCGCCGGCGTTTTCAGCCTTGTTAAAGCCCAGTGTTTTGAGCGTCTCCAGCGCAATGCCGCTGCGCCGACCCGACTGGCAATACAGAATCACTTTGTCGTCTTTGGTGGCGCCAGTTTTTGCGATTTCCTGGGCGATATTGCCGTGTTCTATGTTGACGGCACCCTCGATATGGCCGGCCGCGTATTCCTGGGGCGTGCGTACATCAATGACCACGTCCTTCGCCCATGTGCCCGCGCAGGCCAATGCCAGCGCCCATCCTGCCCATACGGATTTCATCTTGGACTCCTTGTGTCGGGTGATTTGAAAAATCGGTGTGAGTGTGGACAATGCCATACCTAGCGATTTTCGGAGTCCACCATGAACAAAAACCGCCTCGAAGCCTTTAGCGATGGCGTCATCGCCATCATCATCACCATCATGGTGCTGGAGTTCAAAGTGCCACACGGTGAACAGCTCACCGACTTGCTGCCGCTGTGGCCGGTGTTCTTGAGTTACGTGCTCAGTTTTGTCAACGTTGGCATTTACTGGAATAACCACCACCATCTTCTGCATGCGGTCAAGAAAGTCAACGGTGCGATCCTGTGGGCTAATTTGAACCTGCTGTTTTGGTTGTCGCTGATGCCCTTCACCACGGCGTGGATGGGTGAAAACCACTTTGCTTCCATGCCGGTGGTGTTCTACGCCATCGACCTGTGTCTGTGCGCGGTGAGTTACACCGTGCTGCAGGCGCAGATCATCAAGTCGCAGGGCGCGCATTCGCTGGTCCACCAGGCGCTGGGCAACGACCGCAAGGGCAAGATATCGCTGCTGTGTTACGTGCTCGCCATACCGTTGGCGCTGGTGGGTCTGCCTGGATTGGCAGGGGTGTTGATGGGGCTGGTGGCCTGTTTGTGGCTGATTCCAGACCGCCGCATTGAAAAGACCTTAGAGGCCGAATAAGACGATTTGCTCCTAAATTAGGAGCGGCGCAGGCAGGTTTTACCAGGGCCCTGGCACGATTTCAATCAGATTTTTGGCTTGGAAGCTGATTTGCTCGTTTTTGCGTGCATAGCCCAGCGGGTTGGCCACCACGCGGCAGCCGCGGTGCACATAGTCGCTGGGCGCGTGCAGGTGGCCGTGCAACCACAGTTGGGCGCAGGGCAGTAAATCGTCCAACGCATTGCAAAAGCCGGCGGTACCCGGCGTCAGGCCGTAGCGCGGGTCGGCGCTCATCAGGCTGGGCGCAAAGTGGGTGATGGCGACCGTAGGCCCATCGAACGGTGTGACCAGCGCAGTGCGCAGCCAGTCTTGGCACACCAGCGCCTGGTCGCGCATGCCTTGCGCTAGCCACGGCTCGCCGTAGCGCGTGGTTTCTGTTTTGCGCAAATAGTAATTGGCCGCTCTGAATGCCTTGTCGCGCGCCTTGAGCTGTTGGGCCAATGCATTGGGGCCCACAGCAGACGCGCCGACGGGCGCCAGCGCATCAAAGTCGCTCCACAGCGTGGTGCCTACCAAGCGCACGCCCTGCACCACTAGCGTCTCGCGCTCCAGCCAAATGAGCCCCAAGCGTTCGCAGGTGGCGCGCAGGCGGCTGTGGGCTGCGTCAAAGTCTTGTGCGTCGTATTCGTGGTTGCCGGGCACAAATACCACCGGCGTAGGCCAGCCATGCAAGGGTGAAAAGCGTGCCAAGCCAAAGTCGTCATCGCTGAGTTGTGAGCCTCCCTGGTACGAGCCTACATCGCCCGCCAGCACCAGCAGGTCCGCGCCGGGGCTGGGGGTGGGCTGCCAGTGTGGGTGGACTTCGAGGTGCAGGTCCGACAACAGTTGAATCTTCATCTCAAGCCACCTTGGCCGCCAGATGGGCAATCTGGTCGCGCAGCCAGGCATGGGCCCGGTCGCCGTCCTTGCGCAAATGCCATAGCGCGTCCACCTGAATCGGCGGCACCGGGAACGGCAGTTCGCGCAGCACCAGGTCGTGGGCATAGCCGGTCACGCCCACAAAGTGGCGGGGCAGTACAGTGAGCACATCGGACTGCGCCACTACCTTGCCGGCGGTGAAAAACTGGTTCACGGTCAGCACCACGCGGCGGCGCTGGCCCAGTGCCGCCAAGGCCTCGTCAATAAAACCATAGGGCCGGCCCGAGAAGCTCACCAGCATGTGGCGGGCATCGCAAAAGCGCTCCAATGTAAGCGGCACGCGTGACAGCGGGTGGCCCTTGCGCATCACGCACACATAGTCGCCTGAGAACAGGCGGTGGTGCAAAAAGCCAGGGCTGTCACCGGCCTGGGCGCGCGCCGTCAGGTCGGCCAGCACTGCCGGGAAGTGGCCCACCGCCAAGTCGGCTTGGCCGTCCTCGAGCAGTTGGCGCGGGTCGCGGGTGGTCAGCGGCACGACGCGCAGAGACACTTCGGGCGCCTGCGCGGTGATGATGGCTAGCAGGCCCGGCATCATTTCAGCCGCTGTGGCGTCGGCTAGGGTCAAGATGAAAGTCGAGGTGGCGCTGCTCGGGTCGAACCCCGGGGGCGCCAGGGACGCTTGCAGCTGTTGCAGACAACTGCGCACGGCGGGCCACAGGGTTTCGGCGCGGGGGGTGGGCTCCAGCGTTCGGCCCTTGCGCACCAGAAGCTCGTCGCCCAAGGCCTCGCGCAGGCGGCGTAGTGCATTGCTAATGGCGGGCTGGGTCAGGGCCAGTTGCTCCGCAGCGCGGGTCAGGCTGCGCTCGGACATGACCACGTCAAACACCTTCAGCAGGTTCAGGTCCAGGGTTCGCAGGGAGATATCGCGCATGCCCGATCATAACTACGGTGAATACCAAACATCACCAACATAAAGTAGACCAATACTAGTATTAACCCTAATATCCGCCCCATGCCTCCACAAGATGCCCCCGCTAATTCACTGTTTGTCACCCTTGCAAAGGAATTTGCCATGACCCGCCTCGTACATTCTTCGTCTCTTTCCTCATCGTCCTCTGCCTCCCACATGCCTGCACAGGGCGTGGTGTCCAGCGCCAAGACCAACGAAGACTCTCGCCCTTTGGCTGGCATGCTGCTGGCGGCTGCCATGGCAGCCCTGCTGGTCGCCGCCGACCAAGTTATTGACAGCTGGGCTGATGGCCATTTGTTGGCTGCCTGGGTGGCTTTGTGGACGGTGACTTTCGCTGCTTTGGCTTTGTTGGCCACGCCGCTGCGTAAGATGTCCAACACCGGCGCCGGCTGGGTGAGCACCTACTTGAAGGCGCGCCACGAGCGTCGCCAAGAAGAAGAAATGTGGGAACTGGCCCGCCACGACTCCCGCGTGATGGCCGAAATCCGCATGGCCTCCTTGCGCCAGACACACGGTTGATTCTTGGGATCCCCGCATCGGAGATCCGTCTGCCGCAATAAAAAAGCCACCCTAGGGTGGCTTTTTGCATAGGGCTTGCGCCCAGAAGGCTTATCAAGCCGTCAATTGCGCTTGCAACTGAGCCTTGGTGTCTACCAGCGCCTGAGGCAAGTGGTAGGCCAGCTGCGTGAACAGCTCGCTGTGCAGCGCGAACTCTTCCGTCCAGGCGGCTTTGTCCAAGCTGGTAACCGAATCAAACTGCGCGGGTGTGAAATCCAGACCGGTCCACGTGATTTCCGAATACGCAGGGCTGACGCCAAAGCCGTTTTCAACCCCAGGAGCCGACCCTTCGATGCGGTCAATCATCCACTTCAACACGCGCATGTTCTCGCCATAACCGGGCCAGACGAACTTGCCATCCTCGCCCTTGCGGAACCAATTCACGGCGTACATCTTGGGCAACGTGGCACCGCTCGCGGCCAGCTTGTCACCCATATTGAGCCAGTGCTGAAAGTAGTCGCTCATGTTGTAACCCATGAAAGGCAGCATCGCAAACGGGTCGCGCCGCACGACACCAGCCTGGCCGGTGGCCGCAGCGGTGGTCTCAGACCCCATGGTTGCAGCCATGTAGATGCCTTCCACCCAATTACGCGCTTCGGTGATCAAAGGCACTGTGGTGGAGCGGCGGCCGCCAAACATGAAGGCGTCAATCGGCACGCCGTTGGCGTCGTTCCACTGCGGGTCCAGCGCGGGGTTGTTGGTCGCGGCCACGGTGAAGCGGGCATTGGGGTGGGCAGCTGGTTTGAGTTTGCCGTCCACGCCAGTCGCCTTGGCGATGGCTGGCGTCCAGTCCTTGCCTTGCCAGTCGATCAGGTGGTCGGGCAGGGCCCCAGCGTCCTTCTCCATACCTTCCCACCAGACGTCGCCGTCGTCGGTCAGCGCTACATTGGTAAAAATGGCATCTCTGTCCAGGCTGGCCATGCAGTTAGGGTTGGTCAGCGTGTTGGTGCCAGGGGCTACGCCAAAGTAACCCGCCTCGGGGTTGATGGCGTACAGCTTGCCGTCTGGTCCGGGCTTCAGCCAGGCGATATCGTCACCGATGGTGGTGACCTTCCAGCCCTCAAAACCAACGGGCGGTACCAGCATCGAGAAATTGGTTTTGCCACAGGCGCTGGGGAAAGCCGCTGCCACGTGGTATTTCTTACCTTGCGGATTGGTCACCCCCAGGATCAGCATGTGCTCGGCCAACCAGCCTGGGTTACCGGAGGGGCCCTCGGCGGCAGCACGACCCATGGTGGACGCGATGCGCAGTGCGAAGCACTTTTTGCCCAGCAGCGCATTGCCGCCGTAACCGGAGCCATACGACCATATTTCGCGGGTCTCGGGGTAGTGGACGATGTACTTGGTCTTGTTGCAGGGCCACTTCACATCAGACTGACCGGGTTCCAGCGGTGCACCGGTGGTGTGCATGCAGGGCACGAAATCGCCGTCCACACCCAACACGTCGTACACGGCCTTGCCCATGCGGGTCATGATGCGTTGGTTGACTGCCACGTAGGGGCTGTCAGACAGCTCGATGCCGATGTGGGCGATGTGTGAGCCCAGCGGGCCCATGGAGAACGGCACAACATACATCGTGCGGCCCTTCATGCAGCCGTCAAACAGTGCTTTTTCACCGTCTTTGCCGGATTCCAGCAGGGCACGCATGTCTGCCGGGGCCATCCAGTTGTTGGTGGGGCCGGCGTTCTCTTTCTCCTCGCAGCAGATGTAGGTGCGGTCTTCCACGCGGGCCACATCGGTGGGGTCAGAGCAGGCCAGGAAGGAGTTAGGGCGCTTGGCCGGATTGAGCTTTTTGAAAGTACCGGCATCAACCAGTTGCTGGCACAGGCGTTGGTACTCCTCATCCGATCCATCGCACCAATAGATATCTTCGGGTTTGCACAGCGCAGCCATATCGGCGACCCAGGC